>NZBC01000275.1 GCA_002687715.1 Planctomycetota bacterium
CCAGGTCGTACCCGTTGATCACGTACAGATGGTCGCCGTCGTTCTTGACGAAGTCCGACTCGTCCACGTTCACCTCCTGGAGGTTGGTGGTCGAGTAGTCCCGCTCCCCGTCGGCGGCGGCCATGGCGCCGTCGTCGTCACCGGCCATGTCGGAGGACGCGCAGCCGAAGAAGATCATCAGCGGCAGCGGGATCGGCGGGGTGTCCGAGGGCGACCACGTGTACTCGTCGATGGCCATGTCCTCGATGTATCCCTCGAGCTCGTCACAGTTCTCGAAGGCCTGCAGATACGTGTCCTCATCGCTCCCCTCGCACCCGTTCCAGCGGAAGAAAGTCAGTGAGAAGAGGACCAGGACCCCACACCACCAGCGAAGCGAACGTCTCATTCGAAATCACCTTCCCTGTGCCTTACCCCTGCGACGGGCCAGTGCAACGGGCGTGCCAGGGTCGGGGTCCGGATGGGCCCCTGTGGGAGGGATCGGGGTGGGGAGTGGGGGATGGGGATGGGGATGGGGATGGAGATGGAGATGGAGATGGAGATGGAGATGGAGATCGGGATGGGGATGGAGATCGGGATGGGGATGGGGATGGAGATCGGGATGGGGATGGGGATGGAGATCGGGATGGGGATGGGGATGGAGGAGAGTCGGACTCGGACGCGGACTCGGTCTCGGACTCGGGCTCGGACTCGGACTCGGGCTCGGACTCGGACTCGGACTCGGGATCCCCCCCGTCGTCAGGGCGCGAGCTGGGCGACCGGTTCGGCGCCCGGCTGGGGATCGGCCAACGCCTCCAGGGCCTCGAGGCTCGCCACATGCCGCTCGAGGCGGGCGAGGCGAGCGTGGAGCAGGTCCGCCTGATCGCTCTGCTCGACCCGGGCCAGGTCGATGTTGAGCACAACGGTCGAGGTGGACACGTAGAGCAGTACGGTGTTCAGCGCCAGGAAGCCGAACACGATCACCAGCCCGGTGGCGCGGGCGATCCAGCGGCGACGATGTCGCTGCTCCTGGTAGAAGGCGAGCTGCCTGAGTTCCTTGGCGACGCTCTCGTCCACGGCCATGATCCCTCCTCAACCCCCGGCCGGCTGGCCGGAGGACCCTCTCCGCCTATTTTCCCTCGATCCCGAGGATACCGCGCGAGCGACGCGAGCCGGAGAAAATCGGGGCCTTCGGAGGGTTGCCGTCGGGTCGGTTCAGGGGGACGCGAGCCACCCCGGCTTCACCTGGAACGTGAACCGGAAATAGACCGTCGGCTCGACCTCGCCGTCCTGGATGTTGACCTGGTTCCAGATCCAGGTCGCGTTCGAACCGTCCATCCCCTGCACCCGTGTGCCCCAGACGCCGCCGGGGTGGGTGCCGTAGGGGGTGGCAGCGCTCCAGCCGCTGTCGTCGAACGCCGGCTGTTCCCAGCCCGCGGGCGCGTCGTGGTGGCCCCGCCACGCCTCGCTGCTGACCAGCGCGGAGTCGCCCACTCGCAGCTCGGCCAGCAGCCCGGCGATCACCCCCTGGTCCACTGCCTTGACGGCGAGCACATTCTCGCCCGGCTGGACCGGGAAGGACACGGTGTCGGTGAGGGTCCAGTTCACCGAGGTCTCGGGACCCACCTCCACCGGCGTTCCGTTGATGTACAGGGCACCGATGACGTTGTCGACGGTGATGCGGAGGGTGGCGTCGGGCGGCGAATCAGGCTCGCAGGCCCCGGCAGCGGACGGATGGAGAAGCGCCAGCACGATCGCCGCGCCCGTGATGATCATCGGCAGCCGGGGCATGACAGACCTCCGTTTCCTCGCTCCCTTGATGGGACCGCGCGACGGCGGGTTGGTTCCGGGAAATTCGCCTACAGGTGCCGAGGCTCGCAGTAGCGCTCTTCCATGTCGTCGTAGTCGTAGGTGTTGTCGTCGACCACGACCTCGACGGGCACGGGGTCGGCGTCGCCGCGCAGGGTGCACTCGTGGACGGTCAGGGGGCACTCGCCGGCTCGCATCTGGAAGGCGAAGCGCAGGCGGTCGTCGTCGTAGGGCACCGAGTAGGTGGTCAGGGCGACGGTGTACGAGACCCCCTCTTCGGTGGCGATTGCGCACCACTCGGGGGTCGCGCGGCCGGAGCTGGCGCCGGTGAGGCCGTAGCGGTCGTACATCAGGCAGATGTTGAAGTCCGCGCTGCGCTCGACGCCGTTGGGGTCGACGAAGGTCCGCTCGAAGGAGCCCATGACCTGCCCGGGGGTGCCGGTGTAGTCGGCGGAGAGGCCGGCGGTCAGATCGATGTCGCCATCGTCGTGCAGGTAGTTGTCGGTGCTCGAGTCGTTCATGTGACCGTCGGCGCCCATGGCCCAGTCGTCGCGCCAGATGGTCTGCGGGTCGACGATCAGGCAGACATCGTCGCCGGTACCCAGGAACGACGCGGTGGCGCCGCCGAGCAGGCCGCTGCCCCAGTGCACCGGGCCGACCTCGCCGACGAAGGGATCGGGCCAGCCGTCGTCCTCCTCGACCACCTCGGGTGGATCGTCGGCGACCATCAGGTCGACCACGTCGGAGGCCATCGCCTCGCCATTCTCGTCGTCCCAGTACTGGGAGACCGACAGCCCGTTGACGTCGCAGGCCGCAAGGGCCAGACCGAGCATCGCAAGGAGGATGAAGCCGTGTCGCATGTTCGTCCTCCTATCCCTCGAACAGGCCGTCGACGACGACCTCGTAGCCGTCGCGCTGGTCGATCACCAGATCGGTGGCCGTCGTCGTGATGAAATCGCCCGCCGTCAGGTACTTGCCCGGCATGTTCAGCACGTCGGGAAAGACCTCGCCCTCGCGGAACCAGGGCCCGTCACCGCGGTTGGACGCGCCGCCGTCGGGGTTGCAGGTCTCCATGCCGTTGTCCACGTAGGCCCACAGCACCGGACGCCCCTCGGCGTCGTCCTGGGGATCCACGTGCCATACCTTCCAGTCGGCCACGAAGTACCCGCCCTCCTCGCGGAAGTCGAGGCGGTCGATCCCGATGAACTCCAGCTCGGCGGGTTCGGTGTAGCCGAAGTAGTCGCGGCAGATGTCCCACAGCGCCTCGTCGTCCCAGGGCGGATCCTCGGCCTGGCCCAGCGCCAGTGCGTCGATCACCTGGTCCAGATCGCTGAAGCGGCCGGTGACCATCCGGCACTTGCCCTCGCGCACACAGGGGTAGGCGTAGTTGCCCACGCTGGTGCCGCCGTAGGGGTAGCTGTTGCCCCAGGACTGGTCGCCGATCACCGGGCCCATGAAGGGGTAGCTGAAGCCCAGGGTATCGGAGTCGGCGGCGGCGTAGACGCCGACGTAGCCGATGCCCAGGGTCGATGCCCCGCCGGGCACCAGCTCGACCGGGATCTTGACCGTGCCGGTCAGGTCGATCTCGCGCAGCTCCTCGTCCCAGCAGGCGGGCGCAGCGAGGATCGAGGCGACGACCAGGGAAGCCAGCACACGACGCTTCGTCATCGGTTGTCTCCTCATCAGAAACTCCAGAAGAGTTCGAACTTGATGCCGAAGGGATCCTGGCGGTCGCTGGCCTCGATCTCCCCCTCCTGATCCAGCTCGGACTGGTAGATCGAGGTCGTGGCGCGGGAGTTGAACACGTTGAGGATCTCCACCGCGGCCTGCATCTCCCCGGCCGGTCCCAGCTTGAACTGACGGCCGATGCGCAGGTCGAACTGGCCGTAGCCACCCAGGGTGTCGAAGCTGCCCCGGGGCAGGCGGTAGAGGTCGTATCCGGTGGACTTGCCCGACAGGTACTTGCGGTCGAACCTGGAGCCTGACTGGTAGTAGAGCCGCAACCCGATGGTGAACACCTTGGGGATCCGGTAGCTACCCGCCAGCTTGGCCACGAAGGGCCGGTCGGCGGGCAGGAACCCGTACTCGTTGGGCAGCTGGACCGGGTTGTCCAGGGAGATGGTCAGGTAGTCGTCGGTCAGCCCCTTGAGGATCGAGTAGGTGAGCGAGGCGTCCACCTGGAAGTTGCGGTGGAGGTTCTGCTTCACCCTGAAGGTCCAGCCAAAGTAGTCGCGCCGGGCCAGGGTGGGGGTTCGCAGCCGGAAGAAGTCGTCGTAGATCCCGGACTGGGCGCCGATGGTCGAGCTGCCGGCGCCGTTCCAGATCAGGTTGATCTCGTCGTCCTCCCACAGGTTGCGGAACAGCTTGGACGAGAAGCTTATGCCCACCATCAGCTGCTCCCAGACCAGCTGGTCGTAGCCGACGGTGAACTCGTAGGTGCGCGGGGCCACCATCAGCGGCCACAGGGCGTACTCGCTCTGGGTCGGGTTGTTGAAGTACAGGTCGTAGGAGTAGTTGGTGTCGTCGTCGAAGTACTCGCCCAGGTACAGCTTGTAGCCCGAGCGGGTCTCGTCGAGGAAGCCGGAGACGGCCATCCGGCCGCCGTCGCCGAACATGCCGAAGCCACCGTAGATCTTCCCGGTCTGATTGGCGCCGGGCGACCAGGCGAAGCTGACCCGGGGCAGGAACATCTGGGTGTTGACGATGGTCCGGCCGACGTCGTTCTTGAAGATCGAGCGCTCGTAGCGCAGGCCCAGGTCGAGGGTCAGCCGCTGGTGGGGCTTCCAGCTGTCCTGGAGGTAGGCGGCGACCTCGGTGCCGCGGCCCGCCGAGTGGATCGCGCCGGGCCGCTCGACCCAGTAGTACTCGACCACCGAGCTGGGATCGCCCTCGGTCTCCAGCCGCTCCCAGTAGTACATGTTGCCGGTGTAGCCGTAGACCGTTTCCTGCTTGAGGAAGCGCAGGTTGGCCCCGACCTTCCACTCCATGGTGCCGAGGAAGTCCGGGAGGTACAGCGTCAGGTCGGAGCTGACGTTGTCCATGATCCGGTCGTCGAAGTACCAGTAGTAGTAGTTCTCATGCGAGAAGGCGTCGCCGCTGCCACGCACCCCCGGGGTCCACAGGTCGATGAACCCCTCGGGCTGATCGTCCTCGCAGGCCTTCCAGGGGATCGAGTCGTCCCAGGTGCAGGGCACCGGGGTGACCTCGATGTACTCCTTCATGTGGGTGTACTGGGTGTTGAGCACCGCCGAGTCGCCCAGGAACCACTCCCACTTGGCGTGGAACAGGTTGTTGCCCTGGGCCTGACGGCGCTCGGCCTCGGGCACCACCCGGTTGCTCTGGCGCTGGTTGTCGATGGTGGCCGGGCTGCCCAGCCCCGTCAGCGTGAAGCGGTGGGCGTAGTGGGGCATGGCGGTGATCTTGGCGAACAGGTTGTGGCCGCGGTACAGGCGGGGCGCCTCGACACCCATCTCGGTGTGGCGTGTGCGGTCGAACGAGTAGCTGCCGTGGTACCAGACCCGGTCCTTGACGATGGGTCCGCCGGTCGCGATGGAGAGCGACAGGTCCTCGTCGAGGGCGTCGTACTCGCTGGACTCGATCTCCTCGCCGTTGGGCTCGTAGACCGCGTCCCGGCGCGGGCTCAGCTCGCCGTTCTCGTACTCGATCCCGAGGCGTGTCTCGAATTCGTTGGACCCGGACTCGGTGACCACGTTGATGATGCCGCCGAGGGCCTGGCCGTACTCGGCCTTGTACAGGCCGGTGAGCACCTGCACCTCCTTGACCGAGTCGTAGTTGAAGTTCATCGAGAAGGTGCCGGTGACCGGGTCGGAGATGTTGATGCCGTCGAGCAGCCAGGCGTTCTCCTGGGATGCCCCGCCCATCACGTTGGGGTTGGAGCCCCCGGTGACGCCGGGGGTGAACTGGGCGATGCGCTGGTAGCTGCGATCCGACGGGACGTCCTCGAGGAACTCCTTGGTCAGGGTCTCGCCCACCGAAGAGGACTCCACGTCCAGGGTCGGGCGGGCGATCTTGACCTCGACAGCGGTGGCCGCCTGGAACGGCTTGAGCACCACATCGACCGGGGCCGTGCCGCCGATGGTGACCCGCACCTCCTCGATCACCGTGGTCTGATAGTCGGCCAGCTCGACCCGCACCTGGTACACACCGGGCGGCACGTTGGGGACCCAGACCTCGCCCTTGTAGTTGGTGGTGACCGTGCGGGTGCCCATCAACTCGGGGCCGGCGAGGATCACCCGCGCCCCCAGCAGCTTGGACCCGGATTCGTCGGCGACCACCACCTTGACCTGGCCGGTGGTCTCGACGGCGCCCGCCGGCACCGGCCCCACCACCCTGAGCAGCAACAGCAGCGACAGCCAGCCGAACCGGCGCAATCGTGGCATCGGGTCTTCCTCGGGTACCCGGGAGGATGGAGTCCGCGCGACCGCGTGCCTCCTCTCCCGGAGTCCGCTGCGCGGACCCA
>NZBC01000276.1 GCA_002687715.1 Planctomycetota bacterium
AGCGGACGTCATCTCATGGGGTGCCGCACTTTTCGACCGGCGGGCTACGGGCGGCGGACTGCCGCACTTTTCGACCGGCGTTCACAGGGGGCGCCTGGTAGTCCGCTTCAGCTCAAGGAGTTGCCCCGAGCGCGACGTTGTCGAGCGCGAGGCGGGCGCGGTCGGAAGCGAGGGCGCGGATCAGGTTGAGGGGAGGTGGACGAGGAAGGCCATCGGTCATCGTCGCGCTCTGAGGCTGGTTGACGCGCCGGGGACTACCGCGGTACGGTCGATTCTGATGCCGTCGTAACGTGATGATGTGACGGTGGATCGAGTTCTCGGAAGCCACAGGCAGGATGCGTACCACACTGTTTCTCGGTTACGCTGTGATGCCAGGCCTCCGGGCGCACCCGCCCGTTGCCTCGTCTCCTCAATCAATCACTCTGCCTGCGCTCCGGCGCGCTCAACCCACGTCTCGTGGAACCGAGGTCAACATGAGAATCTCCCTGACCGTCCTCGCTTGCTTCGTGGCCCTCGTGTTCTCCAGCACGGCCAGGGGCCAGATGATGCAGACCCTGCCCGCGGGCAACCTGTCCGGCGCCGGCGGCGGTGGCTCCGCCTACCCCTTCAACGCCACTGCCGATCACACATGGCAGTGGCACTATGACTCCGGCCAGTTCACCTTCCCCGCACCCATCATCATCACCGAGGTCTACGTTCGGGGCCTCAACAGCGTCCCCCTCGGCGCCTATGACTTCCCGTCCGTCGAGATCGTCATGGCGTCGAGCCCCACCGACTACACGGTGCTCGGCAACGGCGTCCAGCCCGGGCACGACCCGATCTTCGCCAACAACCTGAACACGGACCAGACGACCGTCCGGCCCGCAGCCCCGTGGGTCGGCAACCAGGCCGCGGCCGGCTGGGAGCCCCTGGGCATGGTCACGCCGTTCTTGTACGACCCGACGGTCGGCGACGATTTCGTCATCCAGATCCGCAAGTGCGGCACGAACATCCAGTGGGGCACGTCCATCTTCGGAACGGTGTGCTGTCCGGCCAACGTGGGTATCAACGGCGGGAATCGCTACGGCTCTACGTCCAGCTGCTCCGCCACGTCGTCGACCTTCCAGAACAACGAGTTCGTGCCGATCGTCAGGATCGACTTCTCGACGGGAGGATCCGTGCCCTGCACCCTGCAGGTGGCAGGCAACGCCGGGTCCGGCGGCGGCTTCCTCTCGTACACATCCGTCCTGCCTGGCATCGTCGAGGGGGCGACGCTCATCAGCCTCGACACGATCGGCCCGGTCGGCGGCGGCCCTTTCATCGGGATCTACCCCGACGCGTTCACAGACCTGTTCATCGCCTTTGCGCTGAGCTCCCCGGCGGGCCCGGGCAACCCCCTCCACTGGAGCAACACCCCCGGCCTGTTCCCCAACGCGCCGTTCCAGATTCTGCCGGGGACGTTCCCGCCCAACACCGTCGTGGACTTCGTCGGCGTGAAGCTCGACGTCGCGGGTCAGCTGTCCGCCACCAACGTCGTCCGCGGGATCTTCTGAGCTGCGCCTGTGGCTCTGGTGAACTAGTCCACCGAGTTCCGGACGGCGGTTCCGCGACGGCCTCACGTCATGGAATCGCCGTCTTTGATGAGCGCAATGGCCGCGCCTGGACTGAATCCCAGTGTACGAAGCCCGTACCGTGAAGAGACTCGGCCGACCTGCAAGACGTTCGCGGGCGAGCGCTTCTGGCTGCGCTTGTGCCCCCCCGAAGATCTCGATTCACGGTCACATCATGACGACGCCAGGATCACATGATCGTCGCGTCCTTCGAATCCTCTGACCAGAAGCCCGAGCACAAACGATGACCTCATCAAGACCGATGGTGGGACTCCTGGCTCTCTTCGCGTGCACTGCTTGCACCGCCTCACCCGCGGAGCCGATGGAGCTGCGAGTCCTCAGCTACAACATCAAGCGCGGACTCGGAAACGACAACCAGACCGACATCAGTCGGGCGGCGGCCCTGATACGCCGGGTGAGTGCAGATCTCGTCCTCCTGCAGGAGATCGACAAAGGCGTGCGGCGATCAGGGCGCGTGGATCAGATGCGCGTCCTGGCCGAGCTCACCGGGCTCAATGCGAGATTCGGCGCATTCATGCCCTACCAGGGAGGGGACTACGGGATCGGGTTGATGTCTCGCTATCCGATCCTGAAGTCGGACAACCACGTGCTGCCAGAAGGGGCAGAACCGCGGACTGCCGTGGATGCCCGTCTGCGGCTGCCCAATGGCGACGAACTGCTGCTTTGCAGCGTGCACCTGTACCGCACCGAAGAACAACGGCTGGCCCAGGCCAGAGCGCTCGTCGAGTTGTACCGGGGCACACGGATACCGATGATCGTCGGCGGTGACTTCAACTCCAGGCCCGGTTCTTCGGTGATGGACTTGGTGGAACGTCATTGGATCAACACCGACAAAGGCGAAGATCGGTTCACCATGTCGGCAACCAATCCACGGTCAGAGATCGACTACATCCTCTACCGTCCGGCGAGTCGATTCGAAGTCATCTCGATCGACGTGCTCGACGAACCGGTTGTCTCCGATCATCGGCCGGTGCTGATGGTCCTGAGGCTGCTCCCCGTCGAGGGTGGCCAATAGGCGCGCAGGGGGCGTGGGGATTGCAGTTCGGGGACTGGGGTGGGATGCGGAGTCAACGCCGTGGTCCATCAGTACTGCGCGAGACTCGTCCGTGAACTTCGCATCGCGGTCCATGATCACGTGTGTCCTCGTGCGCAAGAAGCCGTCATGAAAGTCGTCGCGACTTCGCCGAGCAAGCGACGCCGGGCCACCGCGCCAGTCCTCGACCCTGCCGCCAGCGCGATACCGACGCAGTTGGTATCCATGTGCACGACCGGCCCCTGCTTCTTGCAGTTCCTCTCCGGCCCTGTCGGTCTCAATGGCGCAGGTCTGGCGCCGGGTTCGTTCTTCACCAGCATCCAGCCCGGTTACTTCGTCGCCCCGATCGCCTGCGCATCTCCGAACAGGAACCCTGAACTGACCGGAACTGATGGGCGGTGCGGTTGCCTCTACCCACGCCACGCGCGCAACACCCTCTTGAAGAGCGCCCGAGCCTCGTCGGCCCAGGGGGCTCCCGCTGAAGGGGAGCGCAGCGCTGACAGGGTGTGCTCATAGAGGAGCATCTCTATCAACGATCCATACGCTGCGTCGGCTTTGGGGGACGCCCCCCTGGTCTGAACTCTTGCATCAAGCTCGGCAGCGAGCCAGGTCACGGCGCGCTGCGCGCACCGGTCGCGATCCGCTGCCGAGATCGACCCGGGTGGGTTTGCCAGCGAAGCGCGATCGGCGCGGACCACATTGGCCGCAGCAAGCGCGGCCCAGATTCGTAGATCAGGGGCGTCGGCTGGAGGACTCCATTTGCTCTTCTTCTCGGCAGCCGGAGCAAACGCATCGACGGCGTGCTTCCAATACCCCGAAGCGAAGAGGACGTAGATGTCTAGCGGTCGTACCGAGTCTCCGCGTTCCGCGGTCTTCACAATCAGCGGTAGCCGACCGCTGCCGATCGCCTTGGCCCACATGGATATGTGCGGCGTGGTGGGAAAGCGTTGGGCTGCAGAACCGAGGACCCGACCGGCTGCCGCGGGATCCCCCTTCGCAATCAACACGCGGGCGAGATCGGCACTCGCAGGGACTGACAATCCGACTGCCGCGCGCAAGGCGCGCTCCGCCTCGTCGAAGTTCCGGTCCAAGGCGAGGATCCAACCCAGTGTCGCGTACGCATCCGCCCGGTACCAGTTGGGGGGTCCCTCGAGCTTCGACAGGGCCAGATTCGATTCGCGGCGTGCGTCTTCATGGCGTCCCAAGAACTGATACGTTCGAGCAAGTGATCTTCGTACCTCACCCTCGCGAAGCGGAAGCGCCTTCTTGAGGGCGTCCACGCACCCCTCCGGTTCTCCAATGGTCCATCGGCAGGTCGCCAGCCAAAACCAGGCGATCTTGGTTCCGGGGGCGACTTCGACCGTGCGCTGCAAGAAACGGATCGCTTCCATCGCCGAAGCGCGGCTGGTCAGGATGCCGGCGACCAGTTGCAAGATCACGTCTTCCGGTTGCCGCGCGGCGGCTTCCTGTATTTGGCCGATGTCTGTCAAGTGGCCGATGGTTGTTGAGACTTCCCCTTCAAGCGCATTGATGGAGGCGTTCCAGGGTGCGAGGAGCTGTTCCGCGAACGCGGAGACATCCCGCTTCCCGGTGTCGCCCTGCTCTGCAGCCGTGAGGAGCACCGCGATCGAAAGGTCTTTCGGAGCGGCTGCGGACGCCCGTCGATAGGACTCGATGGCGCGGGTTCGATCTCCCGACTCGAGCCAGATCAGCCCGATCTCCTCGTGCGTATCCGGGATGTCAGACCCAATGAGATGAGGCAGCAGTTCGGTGAACAGCTGGACGGCGTCCTGGTGGCGTCCCGATCGACCGAGCGAGTGTGCGAGCTCCCACGTTGCAGGCACCACTCCGACGTAGTCCCGGTCCGGCTGCGGTAGAGAGAACACTTCGAGGAGGTGTTTTGGCAGGTCGGGATAATCGCGGGCGTCTTCCAGTGGCGTGAGAACCTCCAGCGACTGTTTGAGAGCCGCAGCGGCTTGTGCCCATTCCTTCTGGCGGCTCAGGAAGAACCCGCGCTCGACGTGTCCCCAATCTGGTTGCGCATCGTGCGCCAGAAGCGCCCGTTCGTACTCCTTGAGTGCCTCCTCCGGTTTCTCTGCCGCCTCGAGGGCCCGGGCGAGGACAAGCAGATCTTCAAACCAAGGAGGCCGGGGTATGCGGAGGGCGACGCACTTGCGCGCCGCTAGCAGCGCTTGCTGGATATGCTCGCCGTCCGCAAGATGAAGACGGGCCCGAACTTGCCAGGCATAGGCCAACGAGCTGTCGCGCTCCAGCGCCTTCTCGATGGCGGCCTCCGCCTCATCGGTCTTTCCCCGACGCCGTTCGAGGTCGGCGAGCGCGCTCCAGACGTCCGCTCGGTTCGGGGCAATCTCCATGGCCTTGCGGAGCGCTGCTTCCGCCACTTTCCCGGCGCCCATGACTGTCGCCATCATGCCGGCGCGGACGAGTTCGCTCGGGCTCTCGCACTGCTGCAATGACTCCTCGATACGCTCATGCGTCCGTTCCACGTGCTGCTTCCAGTTGGTTTGCTCGACGCTCGAGAGTGCCTTACCCGACATCGTTGCGCACATGTGTGACCAGAGCGCAACCGATGGCCACGGCGCCGGAGCGGGGCTTGCCGCGACCTGTCTCCAGTGCGCGGGGGTCCGCAGCGCGGCGAACATATGAAAGAGCCCGCCCGCCAGCGCGGAGTCGGGTCGCAGGGAGCGCGCGACATCTAGATGCCGTGCGCCGGCTTCGGCAGCGGTCTGGGACGAGACGGATTCAACGCCCCCTGTGAAAGACCCCAACTTGAGGAAACCGAGGAAGAGACGCGCGACATAGAGATCGGGAGACCGGGATACGGCGTGCTCCAAGAGTCCGCGTGCGGCAGTCGGTCCCCTGAGGTTGAGGACCAGCCAAGCGACCCAGACCAGATCCCGAGATTCCCGAGACGCCAGTTGCTCGGGGGTGATCCAGGGGTCGATGACATCCTCGCCTTCGCGGAACCACGTGCGCACTGCGATCCACAGGTTCTTGCGCCACGGGTCGTCGTCCACCAGGTCGAGCAGGGCTTCAAGGCGTCGGTACGTCACGGCGGTTTCTGGGTGCTGCTCGAGGAGACGCTGCCACCTTTGTCGGTGCTCGGGAGTCGCCCAGGATGGGACCTGGCCGTTCCGCGAGTCGAGGGCACGGACCAAGCCGGCGTCCTCTATCCACCAGAGGCTCCAGTGGAGGACCCAGAGGATGTCCCGAGCCAGATCGGGGCGTCGGCGGGCCAGGCCTTGGATGCTGGAGGCGTTAGCCTCGACGGAAGCTCCTTCCGCGAAGGGGAAACCCAACTCCGACCAGAGGTGCGGGAGTTGCAGAGCGACGTTCGCGGGATCATGCAACCCCATCATCATCGCGTCCCACGCTGCGGACTCGAAGAACCGCTCGAGTTGTTTCGCGAGCGCGCGGTCGGCCTGCTCCTGTTGCGCGACCGTGGCATCGGCCTCGATGCGCTGGCTTCGCTCCCGCTCGAACGACGCGATTTCTGCTGAACTGCTCGCCTTGCTGAGCAACCACCCGCCGACGCTGAAGAGGGTGACGGTGGCCACCGTTGCGACCGCCATCGCAGGACGGCGGCGCGACCACGTGAGCACCCGCCGGGCGATACTCGGAGGACGCGCGACGACAGGTTCGTCGTTGCGGACGCAGCGTAGCTCCTCGGCGAGGTCAAGCGCCGTCTGGTAGCGCCGGTCGCGGTCCTTCTCGAGCGCCGTTGCGATCACCGTGCAGAGATCCTTGGACAGCGTCGGATTCAACGTCCGCGGATCAGCGGGGTCCTTGGCAAGGATCTGCTGGTACAGACCTTCTCGCGACGGCGCCTCGAACGGACGCTTGAGCGTCATACATTCGTACAGCATGACGCCAAGCGACCAGACATCGGTGCGCCGGTCCAGCCGGATGTTCTGGCGAGTCAGCTGCTCTGGCGACATGTACGCAGGCGTCCCGAAGAAGTCGCCGCTTCGGGTGAGTGTCTGTAGGTCCGACTCTTCGTCCCGGGCCAGCCCGAAGTCCATGACGATGGCTTTGCCATCAGGTGTGACCATCACGTTGCCGGGTTTCACGTCGCGATGGATGACGCCTGCTTCGTGGACGGCGTGCAGCGCACGCGCGGTCTTCTCCACGAGACCAACGGCGCGCATGATGTCCGACCGCTTCTGCGGACCGTTGGGTGTGGGCGCGGGGTCCGCCGCCGTGGTCGGGTCGTCTTCCAAGTTCAGATGAACCGTGCTCGGGCCATCTCCGGTGCTCACTTCCTCGCGAGTGATGCTGATGCGCTTGGCGAGGGTCTCGCCCTCGATGAAGCGCATGGCGATATAGGAGATGCCGCCTTCTACCTGCGCGTCGTAGATAGGGCACACGCCGGGGTGATCGGCCTTCGAGGCTGCCATGGCTTCGCGCTTGAACCTAAGTAACGACTCCTCCGCCCCTGGGCCGAGTCCCTTGAGGACCTTGAGCGCCACCGTGCGACCGATGCGAGTGTCGGTGGCGCGATACACGATGCCTTGCCCACCACGGCCGATCTCTCCCTCTATCTTGTAAGGGCCAAGGGTGTCCTGGTCCGAACCCGTGCGAGTGCCGAGGCGGGAACTATCAGCACTGCAAACGGAATCTCCAAAGGCGGCAGTCCGGTAGGCACGGGCGATGGCTTCTTCGTGGCCTGGGAACCGTTGCTGATAAACCGCGAGCGGTTGGAGTTCACCGCGAGCGCGATCGGCAATCCATACGTCGAGGAACTCAGCGAGGACCGCGGCGTCTGCGGTAGAGCCACGTTCGATTGCGTGTGTGCGATCCCGTGCGTCCGCGCGATGAGTCGTTGCGAGAGCAGCAAACTCTCGGGCGATGTCTATGTCGCCGCCCGGGAAAGTCGCAAGGTACTCCGGCAGTGTTCGCACGCACCCTGCCTCTCGGTCCTTCCAGTACTGCTCAAGGAAAGCTCCGAGCGGCGACTTGTCGGGAGGGGTCTCGGACATCGGGGGCCATGATACAGGGCTCGCCTACCGCATGATCGAGTGACTCACGCAGACCAATCCCGCCATGGCCTCATCCACCACATCCCGTAGGTGGGCCTGCGATTTGCCGATGTAGTGCCGCTGCGCCGCCGTCACGTCTTCCTGAACCGCTTCCACTGGAACGCCTTGCCGACCGCGTCCTGCACCGTGACGCGGGCGCGGTGAAGCACGAGCGGGGCACACAGCTTGCCTCGCTCCAAGACCCATACACGAACTGCATCCTCCCGTCGGCGACCCAGCTCTTCACGGTCTTGGCGGCACGGCCAACCATCGCCGCGAATCCTCGACGGTGAGGTACGTGTCGTGCTGCCCCTGGATCAGGTGGCGTCGCCCCCCGACGCTGCCGACGACGAGCGCGAGCTTCACGCCGCGCTTGCCGCGGACACGTGCTGCCGGTCTCGCGCACCTGCTTCGCCGAGGCCGATCGGTACGCGGTCCGAATCGAGGCGCCTCATTCGCCGGTTTCGCCCCAGCGGAGCTTTCCGATCAGTGCGTGTGGTCGCCGGCGCCGTGAACGTGGGGGACCAGGACGAAGGGGGTGGACGCGTACGCGCTCGACCCGCTCGAGAACGACACCTTCACCGGAGACTTGAACTTCGCTCCCTGGAGCCAGGATGCGTCGGCTCCGGTGTCGCCGGGGAAGATGAAGTAGTTCGTCTTGCCGGCTCTGATGTTGGGCTTTCCGCCCTCGTCCTCGTTCTTCTCGGCGTTGCGAACACGGAGGTCGACGGTGCGGTTTCCGAGCGCCGGGAAGGCGACCTTGATGACCGTGTCGATCGGAAGGTCCATCGGTCTGGTCATGGCGCCGTCGGTGGTGACCCAGAGCTCTAGGTCTCCCTTGTCGTCATGGAGCTTGAGCTCGATCCAGCCGGCGACCGCGCCGTTCGCCTCCTGCACCGGGGCGGCGATGCCGTCGCTCTGAGGAGCCGCTCCGGCGTGGAGCGATAGGGGAGCTCGGTCGTCCTTGCCGTCGCCTCGGCGGCGGAGAACGACCTTGCTCGGTTGCGCGTTCGCCTGTGGGGTCACGTGGAAGTGCCAGTGTCCGTCTTCCCCGTCGCCCTGCACGGGTGCGCTGACCTGCTCGCCTGCAGCGTCTTCGACCCACAGGTACAGGGCGGCAGACGTTCCCGCGCCGACACGTGCGACCGCAAACGCGCATTCCTTACCAGCGATGCACTCGCCTTCGCGGGTCACGGTGAAGGTCTCACCGGCGAGCCCGATCGTGCCAAGTGCGACCATCGCGCCGTGATGGGATCCGCCACCAGCGCCGGACGGATCCGCAAGTGGCTCTCGATCAGACGGATTCGACGGCTCGTCCTTGCCGCAAGACGAGAGGGTGATGGCAGCGGTGAGCAGGAAGATCATTGAGCGCATGGACTTCTCCTTTGGCATGGGCCACGTGTCTACGGACCGTCCGTGCGGACGGGTTCCTGAGCAAAGTCGTTGATCGAGTTCCCCTGGCGCGGAGACCGCACGGCGCCGAACAGATCGAGGCCGACGGGGATCACGGCAAGGTTGAGGAAGGTGCTGCTGATCAGCCCACCGAGGATCACCACGGCGAGCGGGTACTGGAGCTCGCTCCCGATCTCTCCTCTGCGCATGACGAGGGGAATCAGCGCGAGCGCGGAACTCAAGGCGGTCATGAGGATCGGAACGAGGCGTTCCTTCGACGCGCGGACCACGGCCTCGCGTCGGTCCACGCCCTCCGATTCGAGAAGGTGGTGATAATGGCTGATGAGGAGCAAGCCGTTTCGGCAGGCGACGCCCGCGAGACCGATGAACCCGACGACGGAGGCGATGGATACGATCGGTGCGACATAGGTGCCGCTGCCAAAGAGCGCGGACAGGTTGGCAAAGACGTTCGGCGAGTCCGCGATGAACAGAGCCAGAACGCCGCCGACCAGCGCCAACGGCAGGTTGAGGAGGATGAGAAGGACTGGGCGCGCCGAACGGAAGCTCGCGAAGAGCACCATGCAGATCACCACGAGCACTCCCAGGGAGGCCCACAGAATCCGGCTGCTCGCGGCCTCTTGGGCCTCGAACTGGCCGCCGTATTCGACGAACGTTCGCGGGTGTCGGGCGATGATCGGATCGACCCGCTGCTTGATGGCCGCGATCAGGTCGCCGAGGTTCTCGCCCTCCGCGACGTTGCACGACACGACCGCCTTACGCTTCACGTTCTCCCGGGTGATGAGGTTCGAGGCGCGCTCTTCCCTGAGGTCGGCGACCGTACGCACTCGGACTCGGGCGCCCGAGGGCGAGCGTAGAAGGAACAGGCCAACGTGCTCGGGATCCTGCCGAGCGTTCTCAGCAAGACGCACGACGACGTCGTAACGCGCACCTCCTTCGTTAACCACGCTGACGGTGCGCCCGCGAAACGCCGTTTCGATCTGTCTCGCTGCTTCACCTGGCGTGAGCCCGTAGCTCGCGAGCTTCCCGCGGTCGAAGGCGATGGGCAGCGTGTCGATCATCACTTCGCGGTTCGCGACGAGGTCTTGGATGCCCGGCAACTGCTGGAGTTGCCCTTCAACGTCCTGCGCGATCTGTCGCAGCACGTCGAGGTCGTCGCCGAAGATCTTGATGGCCACGGCGGCTGGCGTGCCGGAGAGGATGTGAGAGAGCCGGTGCGCGATGGGCCCGCCGATTTGCGAGGTGACTCCGGGCGTCGCGCGGAACAAAGCCACGAGGCGGCGTCGCACCTCGGTGGCGTCCGCGTCGGGGGCGAGGCGTACGTCGAGCTCGCTCGAGCTGACGGGCTCTGCGTGCTCATCCTGTTCGGCGCGGCCGGTCCGCCGGGTGACCGCGGTGACGCCCGGGATCTCCTTGACCTGATTCTCGATGTTGCGCGTCACTCGTGCGGATTCGGAGAGCGACGTTCCCGGGGGCAGGTTGAGGAACAGCGTGATGCTCCCCTCGTTGAAGTCCGGGAGGAACGACGAGCCGAAGGTCAGCCCGAGCGCGAGTGCCCCGACTACCAGAAGTGAGGCCAAGCCCAGCACGGTCCATCGGAAACGGAGGACGAGGCCGAGCCCCCACGCATAACCGCTCTTGATCATGCGTACGACGGCCCCCTCGCCGCGCTCGACGACTCGTGCCCGGCCCAGGAGAAGCCAGCAGAGTACCGGCGTCACGGTCATGGCCACGAGGAGGGACGCAGCGAGGCTGATGACGTACGACGCACCCAGGGGGCGGAAGAAGCGCCCCTCGACACCGCTCAAGAAGAAGAGGGGAACGAACACGAGGACGATCACCAGCGTCGCCAGGAAGATCGATGAGCGAACCTCGACGCTCGCCTGGTAGACCACCCGGAGGACGGGCTTCCTGGCATCTGGAGGTAGCCCTGCGTTCTCCCTCAGTCGTCGAAACACGTTCTCGACATCCACGATGGCGTCGTCCACGAGAGATCCGATAGCGACCGCGATGCCGCCGAGGGTCATCACGTTGATGCTCGCGTCGAACAGGTAGAGCACGATCAACGTGATGCCGATCGACAGCGGGAGCGCCGTCAGCGTGATGAACGTCGTTCGGAGGTTCAAGAGGAAGAGGAACAGAATCAGGGCGACGAAGATCGTCCCGTCACGGAGGGCGTCGAGGACGTTGTGGATGGCGACCTCGATGAAGTCAGCCTGCCGGAACACGAATCGATCGAGAACCATGCCGTCCGGCATGGTCTTCTCGAAGTCATCCAGCGCGGCGTCGATCGCCGCCGTGATCGTGAGGGTGTTGACACCGGGGTTCTTCTGGATCGCGAGCACGACGGCGTCGCGTCCCTGAGACGAGCCGGTTCCGCGCTTTGGGGCTCCGCCGAGCTCGACGTCAGCGATGCGGCTGAGGACGACGGGCGTCCCCTTCCAGTCTCCGACCACCGTGCCCGACAGGTCCTCCACCCGGCGGGCGCGGGTGATCGGCTTGATCGGCAGCTCGCGTCCACGGACGTTTGGAAGATAGCCTCCGGCCACCGGCGCGTGCGCGTCCGCGACCGCGTCTTCGACGTCTTTCAGGGTGAGGCCGTAACGGAGGAGATCATCCGGACGCGCCTCGACCTGGAATTCGGGAAGCTCGCCGCCGATGGCGGTCACCTGCGCGATGCCGGGTACGGCAAGCAGGCGCGTCCGCAGGTCGAACTCCGCGGTGCGACGCAGCTCGAGCGGCGACAACGTGGCGCCCTCTTTCGTCGACAGGGCCAGAAGCATCACTTCGCCCGTGATGCTGGATATCGGCGTCATCTCTGGCGGATGGATGTTCTCGGGGAGCACGTCCTGCACCTGAGCCAGCCGCTCCGCGATGAGCTGACGCGAGCGGTAGACGTCTGCGTTGAAATCGAACTCGGCCCAGACGATCGAGAGGCCGATCGCGGAGCTCGAACGTACCCGACGGATGCCCGGGAGCCCGTTCAGTGAGGTCTCGATGGGGAAGGTGACCGCGACTTCGACTTCCTCGGCGGCGTATCCCGGCGCCTCGGTCATCACGGTCACGGTCGGTGCCTTCAGCTCAGGGAAGACGTCGAGCGGCATGTCCACGATGACGACCCCGCCAACGACGGTCAGCCCGACGGCAAGCACCATGACGAGCCACCGATTCTCCAGAGACCACCGGATGAGTTGATTCAGCATGTCGTGGCTCAGTGTTCCCCGTGCCAGGTTCCGTCGGCGTGGAAGTGGCCTCCCGCGTCGGCTTTCCCGAGGCCCGTCTGCTTGAGTTGGTGAACGCCGTCCTTGACGAGTTCGTCCTGCGCGCCGACACCGGCCATGACCTCGGCCCACCCCGCCGATCGCGCGCCCAGAGCGACGGGAACACGGATGACCTCGTTCCGCTTGGCCGGGTCCCGTCTGAAGACGATCGACTCGAGACCGTCGCGTACGACGCAGTCCAGCGGAATGAGCACTTCGTCGTTCTTGCTGACCGACGTTAGAAGTTCGCCCGTGGCCGAAGAGCCGGCGCGGAGCTTGCCGTCAGGGTTCTTGACCAGGGCCTCGACCAGCAGGCTGCGGGTCTTTGCGTCCGAGACCGGCCGCACGGTGGCGACCTCCGCCGCAATGGCGTCACCCACCCCGGGAACCTCAATCACCAACTTGGGGTTCGGGGGGAGGGCCGCCGCGTCAGCCTCCGGCAGAAGCGCGCGGAACAGCAGCGATGACGGATCCTCAATCGCCACGAGCGGAGCGCTCCGGTCGACCCATGTCCGGGACGAGACGTGAACGGCCACGATGACTCCGGCAGCAGGCGCGCGCAGCGGGATACTCCGCATCGTTGCCCAGCGGGGAGTGCCGCCGTTCGTTGCGGAGAGTTCCTCGACCGTCATTCCACTTGATGCCGCGAGCGAGCGGATGAGCTGCGCGTATGCGGCCTCGGCCGCGGCAACGCGGGTCGTGAGCAGCTCGAGTCGTCGCCCCGACTCCGATGCTCGGGTCCGGGAGCCCACCGCCTTCAACTCCAGTTCTCGCGATTCCACGCGCACCGACCGCAAAGCACTTTCAGCCTCCGCAGCGCCCCGACTGAGGTCCAGCGCGTCTCGTTGGGCCGTCAGGAGGGTCGCCTGCGAGACCGACGACGATCCCTTCAGGCTCTCGAGTTCATCGACCCGACCCTTGGCGGCCTGGGCGACGGTGCGCGCGTTCTCCAGGACGGCGGCCGCGCGGGCTTCCGCCTCGCGGGCTTCGCTGGCTGCGCGCGCCAGGGCATCGGCGTAGGCCTGCTCCGGTTCTGTCTCCGCCTTCGTTTTCCGGAGCGCCATGCGGGCCTCTTCGGCCCGCTCGACGGCGGCGTAGATCTCCGCTTGGATCTCGGCCAGCTCCGACGAGATGAGCTCTGCAACGACGTCGCCCTCCTTCACCGGACTCCATTGCGCAGCCACCTTCGCCAGAGTGCCGGGAAGAGGAGCTCGGATCATCCACTGTCGGCCGGGTGGCGCCACCAGCTCTCCGGGGACGGAAACGCGCTGCTCGAGGCGTCCCCGACGTGCGGTGACCCAGGTGATGCCGAGATTGGACTGGATGTCCTCGGTCACCTGAATGCGGTTGGTGGGTGGAGCCCCTCCGCCGGTCTTCGGCGCAGACGGTTCCTCCGCGTCCTGGCACCCGACAGTCAGCAGCGCCACGGACAACGCCAAGACCCACACTCTCGCCGTCTTCATCGTTCTTCCCCTCCGTCACGGTGGTCTGGCTTGGGCGGCGCAAGGAGGAGGCCCGCGTACCACAGGGCCTCCAGGCTCCGGGTCGCGACCTCCTGGGTCAGCTCGACGTCACGCAGACGTGCTCTTGCTATCGCGCCCCGCGTGGCCAGGACCTCGACGAGAGTCGTTTGGCCGATCCGAAGGCGCGCTTCCAGAGCCTGCTCGGCCGATTCTGCGGCAGGGAGGGTGCGCGTTCTCAACACGTCGAGGAGGGATCTGGCCGCTTGCAGGTTCATCCGCGCCAGGGACTCTCGGGCAGCGAGGTCGACGAGCGCAGCGCGCCAGGCTTCCCGTCCCCTGGCGCGTCGCTCCGTGGCGACCGCAATCCCGCCGGCGTTGGAGTCGAAGATGGGAAGCGAGATCGACAGACCGAGACCGACGCTCGCCTGCCCGTCGTCCGACTCGAACTCGGGGCCGATCTTGAGCGACGGATACTGTCGCGCGATCGCGCCTTCCACGCCGCGCTCACGAGCTTTGTACGACGCCTCCAACGCGCGAAGACGCGTGTGTTCGAGCATGCGACTTGGGTCGCCCGTCTCGGGGACGGCAACCGGCGTGAGCAGGTCTTCGTTCGCCTCCACCCGTACCCGGGAATCCGGTAGCAGGCCGATGAACGTCAGCAGCTCGACGTGTGACCGGGCGAGAGCGGTCTCGGTGTCCCTGAGGTCCCGACCGGCCTCGTCGCGGTGCAGCGATGCGAGCCCGAGCGCGACCTGGTCGGCCTCGCGGATGCGCACCAGTTCCTGGGTCCGCGTCAGCGCCTGCTCGCTGGCTCGCGCCAGGGCTTCCAGGATCTCGCGGCGAGACCTGAGACCCGCGATCCTGACGAGCCTCTGCCTCACGCTCACCAAGACCTCCGCCTCGCGGTCGAGAAGTAGGAGCCGTGCGGCCTCCAGCTCCGCCGCTGCGCGCCCCTTCTCGGCGTCGAGGCGACCGTCGAGCGGAATCTCGATCGAGAGCGAGGCCGGGAAGATGAGCCCGCCGCCCTCGGTCGCTAGACGCGGGCCGAGGAAGAGCTCGGGGTTCGGCAGCAGGCCGGCCCTCAGAAGCTCGGCGCCCTTGAGCTTCAGATCGCCACGTGCCGCGACGAGGCGAGGAGAGTAGAAGAGCGCGAGTGCGTTGGCTTCCGCCAGCGTCACGCCGTCGTCGATGTCGACTTCGGCTGCGATCGGAAAGAGATCCGCCGGCAGAGAGCTCACCGTCTCGGGACGTTCTCGTGTCGCCCCGCGCGTTGCGAGGGCACCATGCTCAGCCACCGGATCGAGCGGCTCTGGTTCGTAGTGCGTACACGACGCGCAGGCAAGAACCAGCGCAGTCGCCAACAGGTTCGTTTTCAACCGATCATCCTCCTGACCTCAACAGCGGAATCGAATACGCGGCGCGTCCGGACGGATCCGGAGCCACGAATGTCACGCGGGGTCAGGAGGGATTAGAGGAGGAGGGCGTGGCTGGAGAGAAGCAGCGCTTCTGCGCCCGTTCGAGGCGGCGCGCGTTCACCCGATTGGCACACGAACTGAGGGGGCTGAGTCCAGTCAGGCTCAGGCCGGCGGTCGAACGAGGGCGCGCGGAGCTCTGGCGCCTGCGCAGCAGTCGCTGGGCAGGGAGCCGGCGCAATGATGGTTCGGTGCAAGACGACGACGACACCGTTCCGACGGCCATCGCGGTCGTTTGGCTCATCGGGCTCGTCCGGGGAGGATCCGCGATCCGGCTCGTGGTGACGGCTGTCATGTCGGTGGCCGTGATCCAACGCGCGTTGGTCGAACGCTTCCGTCGCGCCCTGACCTTCGGCCTGATGAACGTGGAGCCCCCGACCGTGTTGATGAATCAGAAACGTCCCCGAGAGCACCGGAGCGATCAGGAGCAACTGCAGCGCCGCCAGCGCCACAGCGACCTCTCCGATTATCGTTGTTCGGTTCCGCTTCTTCATGGTTTCCACGACATGTTCGGCCGGCTCGCACCTGTCATACGAGGCTGGCCAACGTCGGCTCCGAGATAACGTCTTCGATCGTTGGGTGTCAAGGGCCACCCTCTTTTTCCGCGTCCGGAACCTCCTGGCGCTTCCCGCACAAACCCCGATTCTCGTTGCGCTTGGCGACGTGAGTTGAGTTGCGTGTCGGGCCTCCATGCAGCCAGTGAGAAGCGACCGCAATGGGAAGTGCGGGAGCTTGCGGGACGGGGTCGGTGAGGGCCGTTGGTGCCCGCCGGAAGCCGCAGACGGGGCCCAACGTCACCCCGATCGTGCAGCCTTCACCCCGCCCGCCGAACTCACTTCGAGGGACGATTCAGGAAGATACGGGAACATCTCGGAATCGCGTATCTCGGATAATCGTCGCAACTAACATCAAAGCGGCGGTTTAGCGATTCGGCCGGCGCTTGGATGGGGTTCTGCAAGGCCCGACACGACCGAGAATTGTGTCGGGCCTCAACTCTCCGCCCTCAGGCGCGGGGGATGTCCCGGTTTCCGTTGAAACTCCGGCGGTCCGGGTAGCGGGCCGTCACCCTATGCGACGGCCTC
>NZBC01000277.1 GCA_002687715.1 Planctomycetota bacterium
TCCTTCAATGCGTCGAGGAGACCGGCGACCGCGTTTCGGCCGGCGCAGGTCGCCAGCGCCAGCGCGGCGGCGCAGCGGACCTGCGCATCGTGGTCACGCAGGGCACCGAGCAGCGCATCCGCCGCCTCCGGATCCCGGATGATGGCCAACCGTCGCGCGGCGGAGATCCGGAGTCCGGCCCGGGTCGACCGCAGCTCCGCACGCAGGCGCTCCACCTCCGACGATCGGGCTGGCGCGAGTCCCGCGGTGTCATCACGATCCGCGTCATCCGGGGATGAGTAGACATCGATGGACGCGACCTCGCGGAACCGGTCCATCTGGAGGTTGAGAACGCCCCCATTGGCCCCGTTGTTGCCGCGGAAGCGGTGGGGTCGGCCCTGCCCCAACAGGGCGATGGGCTTACCTCTGGTTGCCATCGATCCCGGGGCCAGTGCCGGCGTGTGCTGCCGGGGAAGGTGACAGCCCACGCAGCCGCGACGTTCGCCCGGGCGAACATAGATCCAGGTCAGCTCGTTGATGACCGCGCGTCCCTGCGCATCCACGGCTTGCAGAGCGAGCGGTCGGTCGGCAGGGACCTCGACGTGGATCGACCCGTCGGGAGCCAGCGGCGCCGTCCCCAGCTCGACCGCCTCCACACCGATGTGGACCAGGTGGTGACCGACCGACCGGACGGTCAGGGGCCTGCCTTCGTAGACCCGCACTGCGCGGATGCGGCTCACATCGGCACCGGTCTGTCTCGTCCGCGTCACGTCCTGGCAGAAGAGGAACCCGGTCGCGTCGATGCCACGGGCAGCGTGCGCGTCCACCGTGGGGGCGATCGAGGGCGGCCGGGTGCGCGGACCGAGGTGCGTCACCGAATGCGCGCCGTCGAACGGGTAGACGAGGAAGGTCTGGCCCTTCTCGAGATCGATAACGCCCAGGCCCGCTCGATCCGGCAGGGTGCAGAGCAGGCGACCGTCGGGCAACGGCGAGATGTCGAATGGCGGTGGTGAGACGGGAATCCGTCGGGACCGTCCGTCGCCGCCGACGACGAGTCCGCGCTCGGTGATGGCCGCGATGCGTCCATCGGGCAGGGGTGCGGGCGAGCCGGCCCCGTACTTTCGCAGCCAGGCCGAGTCGTGTTCGGCCGCTCGCTCACGGTCCAATCCGATCGCGCCACGGTCGGCGCCCAGGACGACGGTCCCGCCCGTCCCGTCGAGCCGAGTGCGATGGATCTGGGTCTCGACCTTGGCCCGTTCCAGGAAGTTGTCGGAGCGGACGAAGACCAGGCCTCCATCGGCGGTCACTCGCGGCTCGCGGTCTCCGACGATGTGATGGGTCAAGGGCCGGATCGCGCCGCCATCTGCGTTCATGACGAACAGGCTCGACGCGACGTTCCCGTGGTACTCATCCCGGCCGCCCATGCGCGTGGAGCTGAAGACGATGTCGCCACCGGGGAGCGGCTGCGGGTCGTAGTCGTGGAACGGTCCGCTGGTGAGCGCGGAGAGCGAGGTCCCGTCAGCCGCGATGCGGTGGATGTGAAAGAACTTCTCCTTCGCCGGAGCCATGGCGAAGTAGATGGTCCCGCCGTCAAAGGAAACGCTCGGTGATCCCAGCACGCCGGTGCCGGCGTCGTGCAACGATCGCAGCGTACCGCCCGGTCGTGCTGGCACCAGGCTCACGAGCTTCCGTCCCAACGCGGCCGGGGAGGGGATGTCGTTCTCGAAGTAGGCGCGCGTCCGACCGATACGGAAGATGTTCAGCGCCTTCGGATCCGAAACCTGCACGTTCCCGGTCACGAAGACGACGCCGGCCGGATACTCGAAGTCGGGTCCCGGTTCGACCAGCGTCGGCCGCGTGCGCGTCCCCGGCGAACGTGGTTCCGGAAAGCTCAGCTTGCCCCAGACTCCCTCCCCGAAACTGGCGATGACCGTCGCCGCCGGCCAGTGTCCATCGTCGTGTCCGACCTCCTTCCAGGCTCTCTCGTGACTCACCTGCAGTCGCCAGGTCACGTCCGTGGGCAGGTCAAGCGTGCTCCCGTCGGGGAGCTCCGCGTGGATGGAGGCGAGCAGCCCGGCCGCACCGCCGAGGCAACGTCCCTTCACTGCCACCACGTTGCGCCCTGCCCTGAGCAGGGGCCCGACATCCCAACGCTCGACCGATCTCCAGTAGGTCATCGCGGTGCCACCGTCGCCGCCGACGTAGGTGCCGTTGACGTAGAGGTCGTAGTCGTTGTCCGCGGTGATGAGGATCATCGCCTTCGCGGGCGCGGCCGCCACGTCGAGGGTCTTTCGGAGGTAGCAGACAGGCGCCGGTTCCGCCCGGGCGCCGGAAGCTGCCCAGATCCATGACGCACCATCCAGGTCGGCTACCCCACCGCTCTGCGCCCGCGCCGCGGAAGTCGCGGCGCCCGCGCCCAGGACGATCAGCACGAGCGTGGACCAGGTCCGCGCACGCGAGACCGATTCTCGGAACAGCCCGACGGCGAAGTCTCTCATCATGCGCCTCTCGCCTCGGTGGTCCCGCGCTCTCCCTCCACCAGGATGCTCCCGACCGAACGGACCATCGAATGGGCTTCTCGCCGGGTACCGACACCCAGCCCCATGGCCGACCCCGAGAGGGGAGAGAACCCGGATTGGCCAACCGGGCCGAGTCATCCGCCTCGAGCACCAGGTACCCAGGCCGATCGCGAAGACATACTACCGGGCGTCGTGGTCCTCCGGGCCTCGCCTGTCCGTCGTCAGTTGGTCAGGCCGCCCACCCGGCGTTTTCGGAGCGGACACAGGGAACAAGTCCTGAAGCTGGACCGGGGACCGGTTCAGGAGGGCAGGCCGGTTCTCGCGAGTATGGTGATCACGCCCAGCATGAAGAAGTACGCGCCAGCCAGGACCAGTCCCACCCGCACCAGCATGTTGGGTCGCAGTCGCCGCGGGAGCAGAGTGAGGTTGATGGTCAGCGCGTGCCAGCAGCTGAAGCCCAGGGCGATGTTGAAGAACATCGTCGCGTACTTGATCAGGTCGCCGGGGTTGATCGAGAGCATGCAGAGGCCGAACAGGCTGTAGCCCGCGAGCACCCGGTAGTAGACCGTCTTGATGTGCTTGGGCTCCATTCCCCGCAAGCGTGCGTTGCTGGTCCAGAACACGTCGACCCACCGACGGATCAAGGCGTCCGTGTGGAACACCATGCCCAGCCCCAGCACGAGGAACCCGCAGAACAGCGTCATGAACCAGAACGTGTCGCCCATGGTCGCGCCGGAGACCTCCGTCACGTGGTCGTGCACGCCGCCGGCGGTCATCGCGGCCGTCGTCCAGTTGTCGGACTCGGTGCCGTAGGACAGGAACTGCACCGACAACATGCACGGCAGCGCCAGTCCCACGAAGCAGGCGGGCATCCAGACCGCGACCTGATCGCGGACCACGTGGCGATACCAGCGCCGCCAGCGCGGCCAGGACTGTTCGTCCACTTCGAACACGCACCCTACGTGCGAGAGCTTGATCTCCCTGCCGCCCACCATGCTGGGTATCGCCCCGACGTGGCTGCCCATACCCCAGCCCTGGTCCCGCGTGTAGTTGCTGACGATCGTGTTCGTGAGCCCGCCGGCGCCGGCGATCGCGGCCAGCGCCGCGATGAACGCGATCATCGTGAAATCGACCTGGGGCAGACCGCGACCTTCGAACAGGGCCACGAAGATGTTGTCGAGGTTGCTGCCGCGGACCGCGGGGACTCCCTCAGGACGCTCGATTGGAACGGTCCCGAACTTGAAGAAGCCACTGCCGATCTCCGTCCAGGTGGAGATGCTCGAATAGAACAGGGCGAGCACCAGGAGGAACCCGAACACGACGACGAGCTTGAACGCCATCACCGCCTTCAAGGAGTTGTAGACCTTCCCACCGAACAGCAGCGGCACCAGCGACAGCACGAACACCGCGTACGCCAGCGTCTTCATCAGCCACCAGTCGCCGGTGTCACCCATCGGGTCGGGGAGGACTCCGCCCTTGATCAAGGTCGCGATCGGCGTGGCGGCATTGGCCGCCAGGTAGGGAAACAGCACGCCGAAGTCCATGCACAGGTACACGAACAGCCAGAAGCGCGGTCCAGGTGCGGTGCGAAACTTGCCGGTGAAGATCGGCTCGCCACAGTAGAGCGCGTAGCGGCTGACCTCGATGTTGTAGAGGCCCTGGGCCAGGATGCTCAAGGTGGCCACCCACAGCAGTGCGCCGCCGTATTGGGCCGTCACCTTCGGCCCGAGGAGCCATTCGCCACCGGCGACCGCAGCAGCACCCATCACGAGCCCTGGGCCCAACAGGGCGAACCAGTTGCGTCGCGTGAAGACCGGAGCGGCAGGCAGCTCGGCAACGTCCCATCGCGGCATTCTCGGGTCGCCGGGGTGCGGAGCCGTCGCTGCCGCGCCAGCGCTCACCGCGCCCTGCTCATCCTTCGATTCGCTCACCATGCGACGAGCGCCTCCTCGAACAGGGCACTCAGGTCTTCCTCGAGGGCCGGCCGCGGAGACAACTTGGTGACCCGGTGCTGCGGAAGAGTGCCCTTCACGAGCGCTGGGATGTCCTCCCGCGAGTAGCCGACCGCGCGCAGTCCGTTGGGAATCCCGAGACGTTCCATGAACCACGTCACACGGTCCGCGAGGATCTGGCCGGCGTCCGCCGGCGCGGCGCCCGCGACGTCGGCGCCGATCAGCTCGGCGGCTTGCAGATGCCGTTCCGGACAGGCTGACCCCGTGTAACGAAACACGGCCGGTGCATTGAGAACGACCGAGATCCCGTGGGGTACGGTCGGCTTGTCGACGTCGTAGCCGGGCGGCCGATAGTCGCGCACCATGCCCGAGACCGGGTACGACATGCCGTGTGGGAGGTGTACTCCCGCATTGCCGAACCCGACGCCCGCGTAGGTCGCGGCCAGCAACATGCTGCTGCGCGCTTCCTCGTCCTGCGGGTCGTCGAAAGCCCGGACCAGGTAGCGGGCGCCGAGCCTCAGAGCCTGCGCGGACCACACGTCGCTGATCGGATTGCACCCCTGGTAGGCCGGTCGCAACAGAGGTCGTCTTGGAGCAACGCGCTGATCGAACGGCAACGCGGTGTAGGACTCCAGCGCGTGACAGAACACATCCAGGCCCGTCGCCGCGACGACCATGGGTGGCAACGTTTTCGTGTTGTCGGGGTCGATGAGGCCCAGCGTCGGCTTCAAACGCCGATCGGCGATGCCGGTCTTGGCGCGCATCTCGAGCAGGTCGAAGATCGCCACGCCAGTGGTTTCGCTGCCTGTACCGGCGGTGGTCGGGATGGCGATCAAGGGTTTGAGCTGGCCTGGAATGGGCTCGCCCTTGCCGATCGGCGGATTGACGTAGGAGAGGAAGTCGGCCGGATGGGAGGAGTACAGATTCGCGGCCTTGGCCGTGTCGATGACCGAACCGCCGCCAACCGCGACGAACGCGTCGAACGATCCAGCCTGGGCGAAGGCGATCGCGTCCTTGAAGGACGCATCGGTCGGTTCGATGTGAACGCGATCGAACAGCACAAACTCCAGGCGCTCGGCCTGCAGTGCTTCGATCACCGTGGCCACGGGTTGCAGGCCGCCGAGTGTCGAGTCCGTCACGACCATGATCCGGCGCGCCCCCATGTCAGCCAGATCCATCCCGACCTCACGGGTCACGCCGGTGCCGAATCGCACGCTGGACGTGGCCATCTCGAAGGCGATATCACAGTTCATTGTCTGTCTCTTCCCGTCACTTCTTGCCCTGAGTCGGAGAAGTGGCTGAGTCACTTGGGAAGCCCCGTCGGGTGCCCGATCTTACGGCCTGTGCGGCCCGTGTCGTGGGTTGTTCTGGAGACGTAAACGATACCCCGGTAGGTTGAGCCGACTCGACGAGTTCGAGGGCCCGGCCGACAGCTCTGGTTCCGGGCGGTCCGTTGGGAGTTGCACCGTGAAGATCACCCACCTCGAGACGATCCTGCCCGATGACTACCCGGGACTGATCTTCGTTCACGTACATACCGACTCCGGGTTGATCGGTCTGGGTGACACGGCGTTTGGCGTCGACGCGGTGGCCGCCCACATCCACAAGAGCCTCACGCCGTACCTCGTGGGGCGAGACCCGCTGCACATCGAGCGGATCTGGAGTGACCTGTACCAGCGGTGCTTCTCCGCTGGGAGTCGGGGTGCTGAGATGCGGGCGCTGTCGGCCGTCGACATCGCGCTGTGGGACATCTTCGGTCAGGCGACAGGGATGCCGATCTACGACCTGCTGGGCGGACCGGTGCGCGACCGGATCTCGGTCTACAACACCTGTGCGGGCTACCGCTACAGCGTGGCGCGGGCGGACGAACTCGGCACGTCGATCGACCCGAAGCCGAAGATCACGCAGGAGGGTCCGTACGAGGATCTCGACGCCTTCCTCCACCGGCCCGACAAGCTCGCCCGGAGCCTTCTCGAGGAAGGGATCACGGCGATGAAGATCTGGCCGTTCGACCAGTTCGTCGCGAAGACGCGCGGTCAGTCGATCTCGACGGCAGACCTCGCGAAGGGCTGCGAGCCGTTCGCCAGGATCCGCGCAGCCGTCGGTGACGCGATGGACGTCGCCCTGGAGATGCACACGCTGTGGAACCTCCCAACCGCGATCCGGATTGCCAAGGCGGTTGAGGAGTATGAGCCGATGTGGTTCGAGGACCCGGTGCGGATGGACAACTTCGACAGCCTGCGCCAGTTCAAGGACTGCACCCACATCCCCACCGTCGCCAGCGAGACCCTGGCGACGCGCTACTCGTATCGCATGCTGTTCGAGAAGCAGGCCACCAGCATCTGCATGCCGGACGTGGCTTGGTGTGGGGGCATCTCCGAGGCCAAGCGCATCGCCACGATGGCCGAGGCCTACCACCTGCCGGTTGCGCCGCACGACTGCACTGGCCCCGTGACCATGGTGGCATCGGTCCACTTGTGCATGAACCTACCCAATGCCCTGACCCAGGAGATGGTGCGCTCGTTCTACTTTGGGTGGTACCCGGAGCTGGTCACGACGCTGCCCCGCATCGAGGACGGTCACATCCATGCGCCGGAGGGGCCGGGCCTGGGCACAGCGCTCCGCCCCGACCTGGCCGCTCGCCGTGAAGGCCGCTGATCCGAAACACGAAGTCCGCAGCGTCCAGGGAATCCCTGGGCTCCTCCTGGTCCCGTCGCCGCAGCCGCGTTCCCTGCTCTTGCGCGGGACCCTACCGGAGGGTCGGCGTCGCGGTTCCTCCGCGGAGCTGGGCCTCACCGCCCTTCTTCTCGTAGACGCCGTAGAAAGGTGAACAGGAATCCAGCCACACCGTGATGCGGCGCAGATCATCTGGTGGCAGGCTCACGTCGTAGTGACCCTTCGAGAGGAGCGCGTACAGCTTGGAAGCTCTCGCTCCGAACGCGCCGGGCGTGGTCCGGTACCACTTCGGATCGTTGAAGTCCTTGCCGCCGTAGTCGTAGAACCCGAACTTGGGAGTGAGAGCCATGTACGAGGTGGAGTAGGCGGTCCTCGGGTTCATGTAGCTGCCCGTGCTCGTAGCCGCGATCCCGCCGTCCAGCGGCGGTGCCATCTTCTCCTTGTTGTCGGCGTGGCACTTCACGCAGTGCTGGTCGAGGACCGGCTGAACCAGGAGGGGGTAGCTGAAGGGATTCGTGCCATGGGCCTCGGGCTTGAGGCGCGAGGGAGCACGCCGCATGGCGAGCAGCGTGCCTGCCGACGGTGTCGTCGGGACGTCGTGCTTCGACTCATGGCAGCCCACGCACGATGCCGTTTCGCCGGGCTGGAAATGGGTTCCTGAGCGCATCGAGGTAATAGCCAGACCGTCCTCGTCCAACACCTGAAAGAACAGCTCTCGCCGTGACGGCACGATGAAATGGGCACTGCCGTCTTCCTCGACCGGGACCGTTCCCAGTACCGCGCGGCTGAGGTTGATCGAGTCTTTTGCCTGTGGGATCTGGTATCCGGTGGCGTGGGTCACCCTGGCGGAGGCGACGGAGAGAGGAAAGACCTGGTACACGCGCAGGGCCTTTGCGATGGTCCCCTTCGCCCATGGTGTCCTGGTGTTGTAGACATTGACCACGCTCACCGTGGCCTCCTCGGGTTGATCGCCGGGTTGACCCTCGGCGAGTCGCGTCGACATCTCCGGAATGACCGGCGGCGTTGGCCGCGCCTTGACCGGAATGGGGCTGTGGCAGGCAATGTCCGGATCACGGTAGATCAGCTCCCGGTTGCCGAAGGTATCGACGAGGTAGATCCCGTACCGGCGGGTGCTGGGGGTGCCGCCCTGTGGTTCGTATGAGCAGAGGTAGTAGTCCTCGCTGAGCGGCCAGGGTTGTCCGTAGTGCAGGGCTGACCGGTTGCTTGCCTGGGTCTCGGGGAATCCCACATCAGGAGTCAGGCGCTTGACCGGACTCATCAGATCGTTGTCCTCGATCCGCGGGTCGATCAACACCAACGATCCGAATGACTGGCCGTGGTGGGGAGCGGCCGTGGCTACGAACTTGTGGGACCCGGGGATCGCGCGTGGATCGGTCTCCATGTCCGGACGTTGCGGGCGGGGGGAGTAGTTCCCATGAACGGCGCGTGGGTCGCGACCGTCAGGAGTCGTGATCCAGGGGAAGTGTGCGGTGACACCGTGCCGGTCCACATAGTCCCAACGTGTCCAGATGATCATCCCGTCGTGAGTGACGCTGGGATGCCATTCGTTGGTCTCATGGTACGAGAGGCAACTGATGCCAGATCCGTCAGCAGCCATGTCGTGCAACGTATAGGTGGGACACACGCGTCCGCAACGCAGATAGCCACCGCGTCGTTCGCTGATGAACGCAATGCGCCCGCTGGGCATGAAGCAGGGATCGAAGTCGTTCCACGTTCCATCGGTCAGCATTCGCAGGTTCGTTCCGTCGATGCCAACGGTGAAGACGTGGTAGGAGCGTTGGGGGGCCCAGTGCCCGCGCTGCGGGTCGGTATGGTGGTCGTGGTTCCGGTCGCCGCGGCATTCCACGTACGCGAAGGCCACGGTCTTGCCGTCAAAGGAGAGATCCGGTGAGAGGAAGGACCCGCCTTCCGTCTCGTCTCCACCCACGTGGCCCATTCCGTCATAGCGGACGTTCCACGTCCGTTTGGGGCCTCCCGAGAGCTCTTGGCCCTGCAGTCGCCCGTTCTTCACCTTGGAGTCGCGAAGGAGGTCCCGGATTCCCGGGTTCTTGCCGAAGACGTCGACGAGAACATGGAGTCCGCCGCCGGGTTGTTGTGCGGAACCGTAGTACTGGTCGCACATGTGGTTGTATTTGGTCGGGTGACGTTTCAGGACGAGGATCTCGTCGAAGTCGAGCAGGGGGTTGCAGAACGCGATCCGTCGGCGCAGATGGCAGGCCTGGTCGAACAGCAGTCGCCGCTGCGCGAGGCGCTTGACGTCGGTCTTCTCGGCAGCGCTCTCTAGTTGGGATAGTTCGCCGGCCAGTGGTGTCAGGTCCGGTGCCCGGGGTGCGCGCATGCGAGCGAGATCGGTCAGGAGCGCTGCGGTGCGCCGGAGGATGACATCCAGCGGGTCGCGGTCGCTGTCCAGGATCAGTGACTCCTCGCGGAGCGTTTGGGCCTCGAGCTTCTTGATCTGACCGCGCTGCTTCAGGTGGCGGGTGAGAGACTGGAAGCGTCGTGTCTCCTCGCCGGCCGGGTACGCCGCACCCGACGGGGCGGGCCCGACCCAGCTGCTCGCTTCGCCCTGCGCCGCGACCGCTCCGGACAGCGAGAGCAGGACGATCGACAGACTCAGCGTGGTCTTGGGTGTGTGCTTCATGGTGCCCTCTGCTCTGCGAGGTGTGCCCTGCCGGCCGCCGAGGCATTGACAGGTCCAGGCAGCAGTGGCCAGAGGTACATGTCCGGTCTATTCGCTGCCCACCTTGACCCAGACCCCCGGCGCTGGCGCATGGACCCGGCGGATCCGCCGAGCCGGGGCGGACGAAACTCGCTGGACGTTACTCCGGTCACCGATGCCACTCTGGTGCAAGGAAGCTGGTGGCCTCTTCGAAAGTCGGCCTGCGTCGAAAGTCAGTCGGCTCGTACGCGGGCTGCTTGGGATCCGGCTTGACCCACCGCGCGTGGTGTCGGCCGTAGTAGGTGCCGTAGAACTGGTAGTTCGTGTCCACCCATCGACTCAGGATCATCAGCTCCATTCCCGTCAGCATCTGCGAATGGTCGTGCTCGGCGTTCTTCGGGTGAGCTGCGCGGGTGAGCATGTCGATCATCGTGCTCTTGGCGCAACCCAGGCTCCTCGGCGGGAGGAACCCACCGTTGTAGTTGCCTTGGTCGCCCCGGCGGAACGATGTGAACTCGGAGATGAGCGGTCCGGCCAGCTCCTTTCGGGCGAGCTGCTCATAGGACGTGTTGTAGTGGGTGGTGACTTCGTCGGTCAGTCTCAGTCCTCCGGCAGGTTCGGTCTTGCCGTGGCACGAGACGCACCTGGCGTTGAAGATCGGCTGAATGTCCGTGGGATAGTGAATGACCTGCCCTGCGCGGCCGTCCCCGCCGTTCTCGGCAAGGTCGCACGGTTGCGGCTGCAGGGTGCTCGGCGCCCGGGTCAAGGCGAGCGGAGCCACTGCGCCCGATGGGGAGGGCGCGCGGTTGGACCGCCCATGACAGCCGGTGCAGGAGCGGGTCTCTCCCGGTCGGTAGTTCGCGTAGGTCCGCTCGCGCTGGATCTCACGGAAGTCCTCGTCCAGGACCTGGAAGAAGATGCTGCGGTCTGCCGGCACCAGGAAGTGGGCCGAGCCGTCCTTTTCCACCGGCACGACACCCCACTGTGCCCGTGGCCAGAGAGCGGCTTTCCAGGCGGCGCTACTCAGGGAAGCGCCCCACCGTCTGCCGGTGTCCCAGTAGCGTGGCAGCGTCTCGTTGACCCGCAGCCACCTGACTTCGCCCGGCCGAACTCCATCCATGCCTTCGTAAACGTTGATGAGGACGCAGACCGCCTGATTGCTGGCGGCGTACTCCTGCCGCCGGGACGACCGGATCAGCGGCGGGACACGTCGGGCAACCACTGGCAGGGGATGCCAACAGGAGAGCTTCTCATCCTTGTGGATGAGGCGGTGCCCACCCTCGACATCGACGAGATACAGCGCGTAGGCGTCGGCGACGTTCTTGTAGTGATCTCGGGCGTCGACCTTGTACGAGACCAGGAACTCCTTGTCGTTGATCGGATAGGGGTGGGTGTACAGGTGCCCTTGGCGACCCTCTCGGTCGTGGACGTACTTGCCCTCCGTGGTTCGGAAATGCCCCCCGGGTTCGGTCCGCCGTTCGATGAACACGGCGGGGGTGATGTTGGTGACCGCCGACCGCTCATCCCACTGGACATAGTCCGCCTCGTCCGGGTCCGGGCCCCGTACGCGTGCGTACTTGCTGCTGTCGATCAGCATGATCGCTCCCAGGCAGCCGCCCTGCGGAAAGTGGCAGGTTCCCACGCAGACCAGGCGGTGGACGCTGCCGGGCATGGGTTGTGGGTACATGTAGACCGTCGTCGTGTCGTCGGCCACCCCGTAGATCTCTTCGGGTTGCGTCCCATCGGGATTCATGGACCTGATGGTCTTGGCAACGCGAGCACCCTTGTCGACGTACTCCCAGCGGTGGTACATGACGCGGCCGTCGTCGAGGACCACCGGGCAGAACTCGCTGACCGGGCTTCGGGTCAGCTGTTCGATATTGGTTCCGTCAGGGTCCATTCGGTGGAGGCCGGGGGCCACCAGAGCGGCTGATCCACCACAGAGAATGGTGTGCTCGCAGCGGGTCGAGGAGAACATGATCTTGCCGTCTGGCAGGTAGCACGGGTGGATGTCGTCGGTGTGCCAGGGTTTGCCCCAGCGTGCAACCTTGCTCGCTTCGTCCGCCGGCGGGAACGAAACCTGTCGCAGACCCCCGCCGTTGATGCCCACCTCCCAGATGCGAAAACCGGAGCTGGGATCCTGGCGGAAGTCGAAGATCACTTTCTTGGCATCGAAGGACAGAGAGATCTTCCCGATGAAGCCCTTGCCGCCAGGCATCTCGGCGGCCGTAACGACAGCACGCTCTGATCGGGTGCGCAGGTTGTAGACGTAGATGCCGTTGCCGGGGAGGAATCGGTCACCGGAGGTGCCGTTGTTGATGTCCGTGTAGTAGTGATCGGAGGAGTAGGGCTTGCGCTTGACGAAGACGATCTCTTCGAAGTCCAACTCGGTCGCACTGGTGGCGGTCGCTGTCGGCGGGTTGCTGCCGAGGATCGCGCATGTCACCGAGCCAAGCAGGATCAGTACGGAGGCCACGGCCGAAGTCCTCTTGGAGCTGAGGTTCAGACGCGTCTTGCGGTGGGGGTTGCGCATCGCCGTTCTCACTTAGAGACTCCGGTCTGACCTTCCCCCGTCTCCGTGGACACCGGGGTTTGGACGCCATGATGGCGGCGCGACCTCCTTCGCCCGCGTTTCCCGGTCGTACGATCGGGAAACGCGAACCGCGAACCGGAAGGGCCACGCCGTGGCCATCGAAAGCTACATTCGCGAGGAAGACAATGCTCGACCGTCGACTACTCGAGCCGCGCGCTGATCTTCGGCCTCGGCATTGCCAAACCCATCAATAAGGTCGCCGTTCGAGCAAGTGATCACGTCTTCCGCTCGGTGTTGCGGCCGACTACCTGAACCGCATGGTCGCCTAGGTGTCGAAGAAGCTGCGGTCCCGATAGCGGCACCCGTCTCGACCGCACGTTCGGTCGCACGACCGCCAAGACCAGCCGCCGTGCCGCCCTTGACTCGGCGAAACGCGGCCCCCTACGATCGGAACAGTCACAGAGTTGAGTGACTCGTTTGAATCGTCTGGCTTGCTGATGGGCCACACCCCCGGACCTCGGGGGTCGGTCGCCGTCCGGTTCCCCATGGCGCCCGCACTCGGTGCCCAGGGCTGACACGGCACGACGTCATTCGCGAGCGAGACCGCGCCAAGCTCGGAACTTCAGGGAGGCAGCATGGACGTCCTCAAGGCGATCGACAAGCGGAAGCACTGGTGGAAGGTGTTCGTGATCATCTTCGCCGTCAGCATCTCGGTGGTCGGCTACATCGGCTACAAGACCTACGAGGGCGCACCTCCGCTCGCTGACTTCCGTGATGAGCAGGGCCACCTCGTCTTCGCCGGGAAGGCGATCACCGATGGCCAGCAGGTCTTCTTGCGCCGGGGGCTGATGGAGTACGGCAGCTACCTCGGCGACGGTGCGATGCGAGGGCCGGACTTCACCGCGCAGGCGCTGAACCTCACCGCCCAGTGGATGAACGAGTACTACCTCGCGCGGGAGGCGGGGCTCGAAGATCTGGGCGAGCGCGAGCGAGGCATCCGCGAGCACACGATCAAGGCGCGGGTCCAGCTGGAGCTCAAGGAGAACCGCTACGACGCAGCGACGAACACCGTCACCATCAGCGCGGCGCAGCGTTTCGCCTTCGATCGCCTGAAGGTGTACTACACCGAGATGTTCGGCCAGGGTGGCGACCTCGTCGGCGACGAAGCCTTCAAGCCGGCGGACTACGTCACCGATCCCGATCAGCTCCACCAGCTGACGAGCTTCTTCTACTGGGGTGGGTGGTTCTGTGCGGCGAAGCGTCCCGGCCAGACCTACAGCTTCACCCACAACTGGCCCTACGACCCGCTCGCGGGGAACATCCCCCACGGGGGCCTCGTGATGTGGAGCGTGATCGGTGTGCTGGTCGTGATCCTGACGATCGGCGTGCTGTTCTACTTCTACGGAAAGATGGATCGAGTGGCGACGCTCGACAACGAGAAGAGCCCTCTCCCGCCCTTTGCGACGGCGGACTTCGTCGACAAGTTCCGGCCGACACCGACCCAGCGGGCGACGTACAAGTTCTTCGCCGTCGCCGCGTTGCTCTTCCTGGTTCAGGTGATCGCCGGCTTGCTGGCGATCAGTGACTTCGTCGGGTTCTTCGAGAGCATCGGCATCGACCTCGCGGCGCTCATCCCGGTGACCATCTCGCGAACGTGGCACTCCCAGATCTCGATACTCTGGATCGCGGTCTGCTGGTTTGCGGCGACGATCTGGGTCCTGCCCCTGATCTGCCGTCCTGAGCCGAAGCGGCAGCTCGCGTCGATCAACACGCTGTTCTGGATGCTCGTCGTCGTCGCCGCCGGTGTCGCCGTCGGGGTCCCCCTCGGCATCAGCGGAGTGCTCAGCAACTCCGCCACGCGATGGTTCGGCCTTCAGGGGTGGGAGTTCATGACGATGGGGCGGTTCTTCCACCACATCCTGTTCTGGGCCTTCGTCCTCTGGCTGGTGATCATCCTTCGCGGGCTCTGGCCGGCGCTCCGTCAGCGGCAATCGTGGTCGCTACCGAACTGGATGGCGTACTCGATCGCCGGGATCATCTTCATGTTCACGGCGTCGTTCGTCGCCAATCCCGACACCAACTTCGTCATCGCTGACTTCTGGCGCTGGTGCACCGTCCACATGTGGGTCGAGGCGTTCTTCGAGCTGTTCACGACCATCATCGTCGCGTACTTCCTCTACCTCATGGGGTTCGTCAGCCACCGCGTGGCGGCTCGCGTCGTCTACCTCGCGGCGCTCCTCTTCCTGGGCAGCGGGCTCATCGGCATCAGCCACAACTTCTACTGGAACGCCAAGTCGATCGAGACCATCGCGCTGGGTGGCGTCTTGTCGAGTCTCCAGGTGGCGCCGCTGATGCTCCTGACCATCGAGGCCTGGCGGTTCCGCAATATGCCCGAGAGCACCCTCTACAAGCTGCGCGAGCAGGGGGGAGCGCGCGCGACGTTCGGTCTGACCGCCGCGTTCATGTTCCTCATCGGCGTCAACTTCTGGAACTTCTTCGGCGCCGGTGTGCTCGGGTTCATGATCAACCTGCCGATCGTGAGCTACTACGAGCACGGCACCTACCTGACGGTCAACCACGGCCACGCTGCGCTCATGGGGGTGTACGGGAACCTCGCGATCTGCGCGATGCTCTTCTGCGGGCGCTGGAACGTCGGACCCGACCGATGGAACCCGCGCTTGCTGCACTGCACGTTCTGGTCGCTGAACATCGGCCTCCTGTTGATGGTCGCGATGGACCTCTTCCCGGTCGGCGTGCACCAGCTCTCGACCGTGATGGACGGGGGATACGCCTCCGCCCGTTCGCAGGAGTACATCCATGGCTCGACGTTCCAGGCCTACACCTGGATGCGCGGCATCGGCGTCGCTGTCTTCGTGATCGGCGGCGTACTCCCGCTGACGTGGTTCATGGTCACCCGCTGGTTCCACCTGAAGCCGGCGCAGACTGCCGAGGAGCAGTTCGTCGTACCTCAGTCCGTGCTGGCCGTCGCCGGAAGCAGCGTGTCCGTCGAAGATGATGTCGCACAGCCCGAGTCGGTGGCGTAGCCTGGGACTGACCGAGACGGAGGACGATGCCCTTTCGAGACCTGTTTCCCTTCTTCAGGGTGGTGCGAGCTCCCGGGCCCATGGCCCGGGAGGTTCGATCGCCGCCAGGTCCTCGCAAGTGGCTGCCCGTCATCGACACCGATAGCTGCTCCGGGTGCTATCAGTGCCACGAGGTGTGCGACCACGAGTGCATCGAGATGGTGTGGGACTTCGCGACCCTGATGCGGCCCGGCGACTGCGGGAGCGAGGGGACCTGCATGGAGGCCTGTCCGGAGGGGGTCATCCGGATGGACTGGGTGCCGGTATCCGGCGATCCCACCCACGGCACCTGGGAACCCGGCCCGAGTGTCCGTGCGAAAACCCTCCTGGTGGAGATGCTGGCCTGCGTCCGGCACACGGGCGATACGCCCCTCCACTTCGGCATCGACGCGGCGAGGATCGTCGCCGCGTCACTCGACACCACCCGCGCCGCGGCTCCGTCGATCGCGCACGACGATCCCGTGCGCGTGTGCAGGACCTTCGACCGGCTCGTCACCGAAGGGCTCGAGCTTCCCCGCGAAGATGGTGCGGAGGGGGAGTGTTCAGGCGAGGCATTCGTGTCGTGGCTGGAGCGGACCCACCGCGTCCTGAGCGCCGTCCATCCCCTTGCCGTGGACATCCTGAGCCTACGCCTGGAAGGGGAGACCCCCCGGGAGATCTCCCGACGCCTGGAGCTCGGCCTTCGCCTGACGCATCGCATCATGGAGGAGATGCGCCAGGCCTGGGTCGGAAGCGGGGTTGCCTGATGCTCCCGGTGATCGTCCGCCAGGCCGAGCGGGGCGTGCGCACGCTGCCTCCCCACGTGCGGTGGGGGGCGGCGATCACGGAGCTGCGCGAGGACCTGGAAGGGGACCCGGACCGAGGGCCCGCATGCCTGGGGGAGTACCTCGAGGGGATCCCTGAAGGGGATGCCCCCGAGGCGATCCAGGACCTCGTCGCGGCGCACCTGGACGTGTCGTGGCGAAAGGGCTGCGGTCGCCCGCTCGAGGACTACGTGGAGGTGTTCGCAGCGCGCTTCTCCGTCCTGCGCTCTCCGGCGGACATTCCCGCCGAGCTCGTCGAGGACGAGTTCCTGGTGCGCCACGCGCTGCCGGGGGGCGATGCCCCACGGCTCGCCGAGTACGCGCGCCGCTTCCCGGGCCGTCCGGAGGTGATGACGCTGCTCGAGCGGCGATGCCTGAGCGGCGGGCGGTACGTGAAGCTCCGAAAGCTGGGGCAGGGCGCGATGGGGGAGGTGTGGGAAGCTCGCGATCCTGCTTCGCCGCGCCTGGTGGCCATCAAGCAACCGCGCGCGGACCTGGTCGACGCGCCCCAGGCCATCGAGCGTTTCGTGGCCGAGGCTCGCCTCACCCTCGGACTCGACCATCCGGGGGTCGTCGCTGCGGACGAGCTCGTGCAGGACGAGGGCGCGGCGCCCTACCTCGTCATGAAGCTCTTCTGCGGCGAACCGCTCTCCGCCCGGATCCAGGACTACCACCATCCGACGACGATCCGGACGCGGGCCGCGAGGCGGTGTCTCTTCGACGAGCTGTTGCAGGGGCTGGTGACGGTCTGCGATGCCGTGGCCCACGCGCATTCCCGCGGGGTGCTGCACCAGGACCTGAAGCCCGGGAACGTGCTGATCGGCTCTGCCGGCGCCGCGGCCGTCCTCGACTGGGGCATGGCGATCGCTTGCGACGACCGGACCATCGTCGGCACTCCCGAGTACATGGCACCCGAACAGGCGGACGGAAAGGCGGACGCCTCGAGCGACGTCTTCGGACTCGGTGCAATCCTCTACGAGGTGCTGACGGGCCGCCCACCTCATCAATGGGGGGGCGGTGAACGACCCGGCGACTGGCGGCGGGTGGTCCGGGAGGCGGCGGTGGAGCGGCCGCGCCGGCGGAGCTCTCGTGTGCCGCGGGCGCTCGAGCGCATCTGCCTCACGGCGCTGGCGCAGGATCACTCCGCGCGATTCCCCGATGCCGGCACGATGGCGGAGGCCCTGCGATCGTTCGTCGGCGAGGTAGCTTCGGTCGGGCCGGATGCTCCGCGACTGTGGGCTGGTCTCCGCTGGCTCCGCCGGGTGTTCACGTTGCCGGGATCACCGTAGCTGCCGCGGACACTCTCTTGCCGACACTGGAGCGGGACCCCGGTGCCCGAAGGCACCCTTGCTCGATTCGTCTGCCGGCGGAGCCTCAGCGGCCGAGCAGGTTGACCGCCCGAACGGTCCTGGTTCGCTCCTCGATCGGCGCCGGAAGATGGCCCTTGAACCAGGCCTTGGCGCGGTAGCTGAATTCGTCGCCGCGGGGCAGGAAGTCGAGTGGTGCATGGTGCGCCGCCATGGCCCTGCTTGCGCCCGGAGCGTGGTGCGGATTCTCGTGACAACCGACGCACGACTTCGTCTCGCCCGGCCGGGCGTAGATCCACGTCAGCTGATTGCCCACGACTCGCCGGTCGCTGTCCAGCACCTGAAGGTGCAGGAGACGATCGGCGGGCACCTCGACATGAAACGAGCCGTCGGCAGCGACCGGCGCGGTACCCAGCACACGAGCCTGGGTTCCGCCGTGGTTCTTCCAGACCTCGTGGGCGTTGGTCTGGGTGCTGTGCCTTCCCACGACCGGCATTCCCTCGATCAGGCGAATCAAGCGCCCGCGCCGGCGGACCTCGTCCTCCTGGGTCTCGAAGATGGACGCGCAGAGGAACCGCCCGACGTACGCCCGCGGGTCCACCTGCTCGGGCAGCACCGGGGGCCTGCGTCGGGCGATTGCCGGACGAGGCTCGAAATCGGCGCTCCGCGGGTCGTTGTAGATCAGCTTCAGCTCATGGGTCCGGGGATCGAGAACGTAGAGACCGAGATCGACCTGGCTGCGGTCGGACACCTTGCGCGTCGAGGCGCATAGAACCCGGCCATCGGGCAGAGGAAAGGGCGTGGTGTAGGAGCGGCGCTTGTTGTCGGGGGAGATGATGGACTCCTGATCCCGCCGCGGGCCGACGAGGGCCAACCCGCCCTGGGTTACCACGACGATGCGCTGCCCATCCGGCATCGGCTGAGGTTGCGTCATGCGGAGTACCCGGTGGGTCAGCGGACTCTCCTGTCCGTCCGCGGGAGTCCTCGGGCCGTGGTCCAGGTCGCGCCAGAACTGGCGCCGCCCGGGTCCGTAGAGCACGACGTCCCGCGTCCCGTCGGGGCTGGCTGCGTGCAGGGTCAGCTCCGTCTTGTTGCGCGAGTAGAAGACCTCGAGACGGCTGAAGACGATTCGTCCATCGTGCAGCGCGGCCGGCTCGTTGTCGCGTCCGATGTTGATCGCGATCGGCTTGAGACCCGTGCCGTCGGCATGCATGACGTGGAGCGCGCTGCACGGGTACCCGTGGTACTCGTCCCGGATGCCGCTGCGCGTCGAGGCGAAGACGATACGCCCGTCAGGAAGATAGGCGGGTCCGACATCGTGGTAGGGACCGTCCGTCAGCTGCACGAGCCCGCTGCCGTCGAGGTTGATGCGGTAGATGTGCCACCATGGATCGTCTTGCCTGCGATGATCGAAGAGCACCTGACGTCCGTCCCACGACAGCTCTGGATCTCCCACGTAGCCGTCCTCGAAACGTGTCAATGGCTCGACACGTCCCGGCGTGGGCTTCATGCGCAGGATGTAGAGGTTGCGCCCCGGCCGGTAGACCGGTCCGGAATCCGTGACCACATAGGTCTGTCGCCAGCGATCGGCCTGTTCGACCGTCCCGATCGTGTTGGGGATGCTGTTGCTGCCCTTGACGAACACGATGGCTTGCAGCTCGCCGGAGGATACCTCCGCGGGACCTCTCCCCGTGGCCGGCGGAGGCCTTGACGGCGCGGGTTCCTCGGGTTCGACACCCCAGCTGCGCAGCGCATCCCACGCAACTTGCCGGACGCTGTGGAAGGAGTGCGCGCAGGCCGCGCGTCGCAGCGCTGCCACCGCCACCTTACCCCCCAGATCGGCCAGTGCCTTGGCGGCGGCGTATCGGACCTCGAGAACCGAACGCTCATCATCGAGGATGCGCGCGATCAGGGGCGCGTGCTCTCGCGCTCCCAGCAATCCCAGGGCACGGATGAACGCCTCGCGCCAGCGCGGGGCGGGATCGTTGTACTCCTCGTCCTTGAAGTTGGGCGAATAGCCGAACTCGGCTTCGGCCTTCGCATCGGCCAGCCGCTCGGCGAGGGGGCGGATCGCTCGGTTGTCTCCAATCCAGGCCAGCGCCTTGGCCGCATTGATCCGTACCCAACCATCTTCGTGCGAGAGCAAGGCAATCAGGCGCGGCAGGTCTTGCGACTGGGTGCACAGGGCGGGGAGCCAGGTCGACATGCGGTGGGCCGGAAAGACAGGCCACGCGAGCGGATCGGACGGAGGTGGCGTACGTCGGGGTTGTCCCAGCAGCTGGAACGCGTGCTCGCAGGCCGCCCGCCGAAGATCGCTGACCACCATCAAGTGGCGCGTCAGCAGATGCCCGACTTCCTCCTCGTAGAGCATCATCGCATCGTGATCGCCCGGGAGGTTCGCCATCACCAGGGGGGCCACTTGCCGCAGCGCATCACGATTCCGGGGATCGTCGAGCGGCAGGCGGCACAGCGCGTACGCGGTCCAGTAGGGCGTCTCCAGCATGCGGTCCTCGCTGGGAAAGCCCATCTTGTCGTCTCTCGGGACGTCGGGAGGATTGCGCCCGTTGAGCCGCTTGGCATACCTCGCGTAGGTTGCGATCAGTGGTCGAACCGCTCTCGCATCGCCAAACTCGCCGAGCGCGTCCGCGGCGTAACGAGCCCACATCGGCTGCTCTAGCAGGGCGATCAGGGCCTGGAACCCCGCTTCGTTCCGGAGGCGTCCCAGAGCACGAATCGCGGCCCGGACCATCGGGCGACGCGACTCGTGGGCGGTCGGCGAGGGCCCGATGACGTCCAGGATGCGCTTCGTGGCTCCGTCCCCGCCGAGGGCTCCCAGGGCGCGCACGCCGCGTTCGATTCGCCACGTTCTGGCGTCGAACGTGCTGGCGTGCGCGAGAGGCTCCTTGTTGATCTGGATCTCGAAGAAGGTCGTGGGATAGACCGGGTTCTTCGACCCGAGGCTCTTGATGCGAAGATGACGCACGCGGCGCGGCTCAAAGTCGATCGTCAGCGCGACGGGCGTCTCCTCTCGCTTGCGGATCACCACCTCGAAACGCTTGCCGTCGAGACTGGTCGCCAGCTCGTAGCCGGTCATGACGAACCGGGGACCGTACTGGTGAACGATGACCTGCGCCACGACCTCCTCGCGACCCAGGTCGATCGTGCACCACTGCGGCGGCGAGACGTTCTTGGTCTGCCAGTATCGCGGACCGATGAGGCCGTCGACGAGGACACTGGCCGGTCCCTTGTACGTCGAGGACGCCGTCACCGAACGTTGAGGGCGTCGCGCATTCTCGAGCAAGGCCAGGACCTCGGGGTGGGGACGATCCGCCGGAAGACGTTCGAGCCACTCGCTCCACGCAGCGATCTGACGATCGCGCTGCTCCGGACTCGCCCCGGCATCGAACGTGAACTCCATCCCCGTCAGATTGGTCAGAGAGACGTGCGCGGCCTGCCGGATGGTCCACTCGGGATCTTCCAGAGCAGCTAGCAAGGGTCTCAGCGACTTGCGCCCGCCGCACCAGGCCAGCGCCATGGTCACGCGACTGCGGACGACAGACGCAGGATCGCCCAGGGCCTTGATCAGCGCATCCTCTGCTGCGTAGGCCCTCAGGAAACCCAGGGCTTCCGCACCCCGGGCCCGAGTGTGAATCGACCCCGAGCGCAGCCTCTCGGTGTTCTCACGCACCTGACGGCTGAATGGACCGGAAGCGCTTCCATCGTCACCGCCGGCTGCCGCGCCGAGGCAGAGGGCGAGGAGCCAGGCCAACCGCAGGATTTCGAAAGGACCTCTCCTGAGCAAGCGGGAGCCCTGCCTTGCGATCTTCGTCACCGCCATCACGACGTAGCTTATCGCAGTCGGTGAGCCGGCGGGTCCGACGAGGGATCTACCCAGGAGACACCGAGTCGAGCAGAATGAGACCTGAACCCAGCCGAGTCCAGCTTCGCGGAACGGGTGATATGAGAGTCCTCGCCGTCGCCTTCCTCCTGGCCACCGCACTCCTCGTCGCAGGGAGCACACCTCCCGCACGCGTGGATCGACCAGACCTCCGCGCCGAGTACCGCCGCGAGTACGAACGGCTCTCTCGGCAACTCGAGGACCGCCAGTGGTGTCGCGACACCGCAACGCAGACATTCCACCCCGCGGCGTTGCTCGACGATGCGGACCGCGACCCCTGCGACGTGGTGCTTCGTCGCACCGCCGCCCTTCTCGACCATGTCGGACAGATGCCAGGTGCGGCTGATCCTGGTCCGTTCCGAAGGGAGCTCGACGGCCTGAAGGCGAAGAACCGGGAGACCGACGTCGCCGACGAGACGAAACGGTACGCGCTCTTCCTCAGGGTCTGCGCCCTGCGCCGTCGCATCGCGTTCTCCAATCCGCTCCTCGACTTCGATCGCATCGTCTTCTTGACCCACCACAAGGCGAAGTACGACCACATGGTCGACCAGTACTTCGGCCACTTTGCACGTCCCGGTGGCCGGGTGCACGTACTGGAGGATCCCTTCGGGGACTCCCCCCGTGTGCGCGATCTCCTGAAGGACGTTTCAGTGACCGGCGGACGCCTGAACGGAAAGACGCTCGCTGACGGTTCGTTCATCTCTCTCGAGCTCGACTACGACGCGAAACGGATCTTCTTCGCCTGGACCGAGGCGGATCCGGTCGTCGACAGGTGGAACGATCGCATCCCGCTCGAAGTCCTGTGGAAGAGGAGCAGCACGTACCACGTCTTTCGGGCCGATCTGGAACCGGGGAGCCCCGTCCGACTGACCCAGCTGACGGATGGCCGCACCAACGATTTCGACCCGTGCGTGTTGCCCGATGGGCGGGTCGTCTTCATCTCGGAGCGCCGTGGAGGCTTCCTGCGTTGCGGACTCAGGCCTGATCCGACCTACACGCTGCACAGCATGAAGGACGATGGATCGGACCTTCGCACGATCAGCTTTCACGAGACCAACGAGTGGCATCCCAGTGTCGGGAACGACGGCAAGATCGCCTACACGCGATGGGACTACGTCGATCGCGACAGTGACATCGCCCATCACTTGTGGACGTGTTATCCGGACGGCCGCGACCCCCGCAGCCTCCACGGCAACTACCCGGTGGCTCGCGAGAACCGCCCGTGGATGGAGCTCTCGATCCGCGCGATTCCGGGGTCGGAGAAGTTCGTCGCTGTCGCGGCCGCGCATCACGGACAGGCCTACGGTTCGCTGATCCTCATCGACCCCGCCGCCGCCGACGACAACGCCATGAGCCAGGTCCGGCGTTTGACTCCGGACGTTCTCTTCCCCGAATCGGAGTCGGCCCCCGGCCGTCCGCACGCCAAGGGAAGGCACAACCCCCGTGCCGAGGTCTTCGGAAGCCCGTGGCCGCTGAGCGAGCACTTTCACCTCTGCGTCTACGATCCGGGTCAGAGGAACTACGGCCTCTACCTGGTCGACGCGTTCGGCAATCGCGAGCTGCTCTATCGGGATCCGGTGGTTCCCTGCCTCGATCCGATCCCACTCCGGCCGCGATCCCGCCCGCCCATCATCCCGTCGAAGTCTCATGCCCCTGACCAGGTGGAACAGAAGGACGTCGGAATCGTCGGTGTGGTCAATGTCTACCAGAGCGACTTCCCCTGGCCCGACGGCGCGAAGATCGCTGCCATCCGCATCATCCAGATCTTCCCCAAGACCACGCCGGCGGCGGCGGAGCCCGCCATCGGCATCGGCGCCCAGTCCCTGGCCCGCGGCGTTCTCGGGACCGTTCCCGTGGAAGCCGACGGCAGCGCCCATTTCGTGGTCCCCGCCAGGGTCCCCATCTACTTCCAGGCGCTGGATGGGGACGGACTGGCGATCCAGTCGATGCGTTCGAACACCTATCTCCATCGTGGAGAACGGCTCACCTGTGTCGGATGTCACGAACGCAGGAGCAGCGCTCCTCCTCTGACTGCCCGGCCCCCCTCAGCTCTGAAGCGGCCGCCAGTTGCTATCCAGCCGGACGTCGAGGGTTCGTTTCCCCTCACGTTTCCGCGGTTGGTGCAGCCAGTGGTCGACCGCCACTGCGCGCCCTGCCATCGGCGAGAGGAGGAAGCGCCTTCCCTGGCGGCGACGACCGGGGGCAAGGAAGGCTGGTCGCAGGCTTACCGATCGATGGCTCCCTTCGCCTGGGCCAAGCATGGTGGCAACGGTGCGATCCGCAGAAACGGGTCGAGTCGCTCAGTCGCAGGAGAGGTCGGCGCCCGCGCCTCGCGCCTCTGGTCGTACCTGAAGAAAGGCCACTACGGGGTGGCGTTGTCATCGGAAGACTGGCATCGCCTCGCTCTCTGGCTCGACTGCAACTCCAACTTCTACGGAGCCTACGAGAAGACCAGGGAGCAAGGGGAGGGGGAGAGAGTCCTCCCGAAGGTCCGGTAGACGCAGTCAGTCCCGTGCGCGACCAGCGTGCGTCGAACCCCGTTCCCGACCTTGAGCGAGCAGCTGCTGATCGACCTCCCGTGTGCGTCCGCCGGAGGACCGCTTCTCTACATGGGCCGTGACAGGAAGCAGAACGTGATCCGCGAAGAGGTCGCACTGAGCCACGCATCCGAGAATGACAATTGCCTGATGTATCAAGCGTATGCAGCAAACGGGCGTGAGCCGACTGGGCACCGTGGTAGAGGACGAGTTGACTCCTGCTGTCCCCTGGACGCAGACCTGATTGGAGACGGGGCCTTCCCCTACTCACCTGTCCTCCAAGGAGGAACCGATGCGAAATGCGGTCGCTTCTCGTCCATCAAGGTGGATCGCCACCGTTCTGACCCTGACTTCGATCGGCATGGCTCAGGCCACCGAGACGCCGGAGAACCTGGCTCCTGCTGCAAGTGTCTCGGCGAGCAGTCAGTTCAGCGACGCCTATCGGCCGCAGATGGCCATCAGCGGTGTCATCCCATCGGAGTTTCAGCCGGACGACGACTGGGCGGTTCGGGCAACCCAAGAGGGACGTTTCACTCTCCAGTGGGATCAACCGATCGAAGCGGCGCAGATCATCTACTACGCCCGGGTGACCAGTCCGTTGCTCGAGTGCTTCAAGGACTACGAGGTCTATCTCAACGACGACAAGAAGCCGGTGGTGCGGGGCACGCTGGAGCACCGTCGTGGGCCGCAGAAGATCGACTTCCCGAAGCAGCTAGTCACGACGATTCGTATCGAGTTCCTTTCGTCGCATCCCGACTCGCCCAACCCCGGCGCTGCGGAGATCGCCGTGTATTCCGCGCTGTTGACCAAGAAGCAGTTGGCCGAGATGCGGATCCCGCCGCAGGAGAAGACGCCTGCGGCCCGGGCCCTTCGCCGGGAGTTGCTCGACGGCAAGCTCGGGTTCAAGGACATCCTGCTGGTGAAACGCAGGCCGCTGAACATCTCGCACGTCTACGTCTATCACGTCGAGGGATATCGACCCGGCGGCGGGCTCTACGTCTTCTCACCGGATGAGGACGGTGGCGAGATGAAGTGCCTCTTTGATGCGGGGGAAGGCATGATCACGACGGCCGATCTGTCGTACGACGGCAAGGAGGTGGTCTTCGCGATGCGGCGTGGCGGGCATGTCGCCTCGAACCCTGTGGCTCATATCGAGGATATCTCTTGCTCCGCGGACGAGCAGAGCAACTACCAGGTCTTCAAGATCAACATCGACGGCACCGGCCTGACGCAGCTGACACGCACTGCGTGCAATAACCTCGACCCGTGCTGGTTGCCGGACGGCGGCATCGCGTTCATCTCCGATCGGAAACCGGCGTATGCCTACTGCTACGTTGTCACCTCGCCGGTGCTGTATCGCATGGAAGCCGACGGATCGAAACCTCAGCGCCTGTCGGCCAACTATCTGATGGACTTCACACCGTCGGTGCTCGAGGACGGACGGCTCATCTACACGCGCTGGGAATACGTCGATCGGGCGGCGTGCCCGACCCAGAGTCTCTGGGCCATCAACCCCGACGGGACTACACTGGCCGGCTTCTATGGCAATCGGGTGATCTCGCCCGGGACGTTCATGGATGCACAGCCGATCCCCGGCACGAGCCAGGTGATTGCCACCGCGACGAACCACAACGGCTCGTGCCGGGGCGGGATCGTGGCGATCGACCCTTCCAAGGGAGCCAACGCTCGCGAAGCGGTCCGCAACCTGACACCGGAAGTCGACATCTACGCCCATCGATTCGGCGGCGGGCCGTTCGGCAACGGGATGCTCGATCGCAGGATCGGCGGGACCTACGAGAAGCCGCTGGCGATCAGCGAGAATCGATTCCTGGTTTCCAAGGGCGGCACGATCCAGCTTCGCGACTTCGATGCGAACGCAACCTCACTGGTCTTCCCGGACGACGGGATGGGGTACTACTGTGCGATGCCGATCCGCGAGACGAAGAAGCCGCCCGTGGTGGTCGGGACCTTCGTGAATCAGGGAGCGGTGCTGCCGGAAGACGGCAGTGTCTCCGGCGGTTGGGCGACGGTGCTCATGCATGACGTCTACAGCGGCCTCGAGCCGGACGTAGGGCGCGGCGAGATCAAGCAGATCGCCGTTGTGCAGGAAGTCGAGAAGAGCACTCACACGCCGCAGAACAACCGGCGACTCGACAAACCCGGGATGCGGAACATCGCCGTGTTCGGGTTCCAATTCCCGTTGGTGTCTTGCGGGGCGACGTACGCTGCCAAGAAGGTCTGGGGGTTCGCCGACGTTGCCCAGGACGGTAGTGCCGCGTTCAAGGTCCCCTCGGAAGTGCCCATCTACTTCCTCGCGCTGGACGGTGAGGGACGTGCTCTGCAACGCATGCGATCGTTCACCCACCTCATGCCTGGCGAAGTGCAGGGGTGCGTCGGGTGCCACGCTGACCGGAATTCCGTCACCTCGCACAGCAGGGTGCCATCTGCCATGGGCAGAACGGTCCAGGAGCTGAAGAAGCCCGACTGGGGCATCAAGGGGTTCAGCTATCCGGAGGTCGTCCAGGGCGTATTGGACCGCAACTGCATCGGGTGCCACAACGAGCGGGAGCAACCGGGCGACGTGGATCTGACCGGCGACATGACCGATTTCTTCAGTGTCTCGTACGACGTCCTCTGCAGGACGGGGACACAGGCCGAGAAGAACTGGATCCGTCACGGCAGCCCGTCGGGCCCCGACTATGACAAAGTCCGCGGCATGAGCCCGTATGCCGAGTGGATATGGACGATCAACGGAGCCGGGCACAACACACTGGAGATCGCGCCGCGTCGCTGGGGTAGCCCGGCGAGCTTGCTGGCGAAGATCATCCGGACCAATCATCCCGACGCGAGCGGCAAGCCGCGCACCGACGTGCCGGACGTGGATCGGCGAAAGGTCTATCTCTGGCTCGACCTGAACATCCCGTACTACGGCACCTCGTCGTCGAACCACAAGGCCCGGCTCGGCAGCCGACGGATGTTGCCGTTGGACCTCGACTCGACGCTCAGCGAAGTCGCTTCCCGGCGTTGCGCCAGTTGCCACGAGAAGGGCATTCCCCGCAAGTTCTACACCCGGGTCATGGACCCCCAGAACAACAGCTTCCTGCTAGCCCCCCTGGCGGAGGAAGCCGGCGGCACCGGAAGATGCGGCAAGCCGGTGTTCCGATCGAAGGCTGATCCTGACTACCGGAAGATCCTCGAGACCTTCGATCCGATCCACGAGCTGTTGAAGAAGCGCCCGAGGGCTGACATGAAGGGCTTCAGGGTAATGCGCGACTAGAACAGACCTCGAACCAGTGCAGGACCCGTTCGCGCGGCGCGGTCACGTTCTCATCGTCGCATGTTGCAGCCGACGAGCTCGCACCGATCACAAGGGCGCGCCTGGTCCTCGATTTCGTGGGATGGTCCAATCCCGATCAGGCCGGACACGGAGCGCAGCGGGGTCATCACGCACTCCGACGAGAGCGTCACGCCGACGGTGTCGTCTCCGAAGAGGGCGAAGAGCCCGGTCTGTTCCGTTAGCACCATGCCGCAGTAGCCCGGGCTGTACGGAAGCGTGGTCGCGAGACCGCCCGGCTCGGCTCGCTCGTTCAGCTGCTCGATGACCGCGTACTCGGCGGCCTCGGCCCGTTCCGCTCCGACCGCGGCGACCACCATCGCCTCCAGGGCCTTCCCGCTCCGGCCCAGGTCGCCGGCCAGTCGGTCGATCTCCGACCCCGCGGTGGCTATGAACGCGGCGACGTACCGCGACCCAGCCAGGAACTTCCCGACGGATCCCCGGAGCTCACGAATCCCGGCCGGCGTTTGCAGGCAGACCCGGTGCTGGTCCAGGGTCGCGACCGGGAGCACCATGTAGATGGCGCGTGGCCGCGCGCACCGCACTGCCTCCTGCATCCAGTGCTCGAGCAGCTCGTCGACCTGGTGCTGAGGGGCCACGTCGCCCGGATAGCCCAGGTAGCGGCGTACCTCGCTCCGGGAGAGGGGCGTTTCCACGTCCTCGATGGTCCTTGGTCGCGGGTCCCGCATCCAGCTTGGCGGCCGTTCACTCGTCATGGTGCGTGGTCAGAATGAAAGCAGCCACTGCCATATGAACACGTTGCCCAGGGAGTCGATGTTGTTCCACACCTCCTCGACCAGGTCGGCGTCACCTTCGAGTACAGGGAGCGATGCGGCCTTCTTGGCCCACTCGACGCATTGCCCCGGTCTGGTCGCCGACCCTCCGTGTGCCGAGAGGCTTCCCTCGGCGACGATCGGGGTGGCTGGGGGAGAGGAAGTGCCGCCCGAGTAGACGCCGTACTCCCGGGTGCACTCGGTCATGGCGGCCAGGTTCTCGCCTCGCGTGTCGTGCTGCATGATGGCGCTCGCGTCCATGATGTAGCCGCCGTCGGCCGCCACCACGTCGATCACCTTCTTGCAGAAGTCGCGGACCTCGCTGGCCGGGCGATGGGCGAGCAGGAAGTTCGGGATCCCGCCACTGAGACAGAACTTGTCGCCCAGCCTCTCGTGCACGTCGAAGACGTCGGCCTGGTCCACGTGATAGACGATGCTCTGATCGGGCAGCTCCCGGAAGCTCTCCAGGTGGTGCTTCCAGTCGCCCTCGGCGTAGAACAGGGTTTGGTGACCGTGCCGCCACAGCTCCTCGATGATCGGGCGCACCGTCGGCCAGTAGTGCGAAGCGAACTGATCGGGGCTCACGAAGGGGACGCATCCCCGGTGCATCCAGTAGCCGATCGGAACCTGCTGCAGCGGGTCCGCGGTCGTCTTGGCCACGTGGTAGAGATGCGGCATGAGCGCCTCACAGGCCTCGAGGACCTTGCTCGGTTGCTCGCACATGTCCATGCACAGGCCGACGTAGCCGCGCAGCTTGTCTGCGAGGATGTCGAAGGGCGCCTTGAAGATCCCGGCGATGGCCGACACCGTCCCGGACTCGCAGCGCAGGCGCGCGTTCTGGGTGCCGAACGCCCCGAAGTACTGCATCATCGCCATCGCCCCCTTCACCAGGGCGAGGTTGCCGCGGTAGGAGGACGCCTCCCCGGGCTGCATGACCTCTGACGACACCCGCGGCAGCCACACGTTGTAGAGGAAGGCGGTCGGGTCCGCGATCAGCTCGTCGTACTCGTCTGCCCTCATGAAAGCCCCGTCGTCGCCGGGCTCGAGGTACTGGAATCCGACATCGGGCGGAACGTCGATGCCTGGGACCCCGTAGTAGCGCAGGCCCATGGCCTGGGTCAGCCCTGTCCACACGTAGACCATGTTGCTGACGACGGCGTCCCAGTCGAAGTCGACGGCGCAGCGTCGCGCAGCCTCGAAGGCCTTGTCGTAGTCGTGGGTGACTTCCTGGCAGGTGAAGCCGGCGTGGCGCGCCGTGAACTCGGCCACGAAGGGGCGGATCGGGACCATGTCCGGGCGCCCGTTGCGCATAGCGGTCGTGTACCGGGCCAGCCGTTCGGCGTAGAGCCGCTCCATCGCGCCGTCGCCTTCGCCGCTCATCCGGGGCTTCTCCTCTTCGATCAGTCAGGGTCCTTCATGAATCACCGCGCCGGCGCGCTGCCGGCCAGGCAAGCGGAGACCACTCGAGTGGCCTCGCTTGCGTGCTCGGCGAATCCGTCCGCGCCGATATCCTCGGCGAAGGCCCGGGTGACCGGTGCGCCACCGACGATGACCTTGACCGCGGGGTCTTTCTGGAAACGGCCGACGACCTGCTTCATGTAGGTCATCGTCGACGTCAGGAGCGCGCTGCAGCAGAGGACCGTCGATCCTTCCGCGACGGCCGCCTCATACGTCTCGAGGGAACAGTCCACGCCGAGATCCGTGACCCTGTAGCCGCCGCCTTTGAGCATCATGACCACCAGGTTCTTGCCGATGTCGTGCATGTCGCCCTTCACCGTCCCCACCGCCACTCGACCGAGGGACCCGTGGTCGGAGTCCCCGAGAAGTGGCTCGACGATGTCGAGTCCGGCCTGCATCGCCCGGGCCGCGAAGAGCATCTCCGGGATGAACAACTCCCCCGCCGCGAACCGGTCTCCGATCTCCCGCATCGCGGGAACCATGCAGTCCATCAGCAGCGAGGAGACCGGCGTTCCCCCGTCGACCCCGGCCCGAACGGCCGCGATGACGCGATCGCGATCTGCTTGGAGAACGGCGTCGAAGAGCTCCTGGTCACCGGGCATGTACACCTCCTGAGCGACGGCTCAGGTTTGAGGATAGAGGCTCGATCGGCCCTTGGGAATCCGAACTCCGGTCGCGGCGGCTGCAGTCACTTCCAGAGCACGACGACCCACTCGGCTTCACGTCATTGCAGACGCGGGTCCCCGGGGAACACGAGACTCTCGGTTCGGAATCAGAGGGAGCGCAGATACGCGACAAGATCATCAACCTGTTGTGGTCGCAGGTGCGAAGTCTGGCTGTGCCGATCGTTCTTGTTGCGCTCGACGAAGACCGCCCGAAGTGTTGCCGCGGAGCCGTCGTGGAGGTAAGGGCCGGTACGGTAGATCTCGACGAGGCTCGGGGTATCGAAACTGCCGGACTGGTCAAGGTGGCTTCTGGTGCCGACGTCATGCACCGACATGTCGGTGAAGTAGGGGCCGGAGTGACACTTCGAACAGCGCAGCTTCTTGCTCATGAAGAGCTCGCGCCCGCGTTTCGCCGAGTCAGTGAGTTCGAGCTTTGCGTCGAGATGGGGGCTTGGCAATGGCTCCAGGGAGCGGATGTAGGCTCGTACCGCCTCCTCCTCACCCGGTTCGGGTTGCCTCAAGAGGAAGTGGAAGCTCGTCAGTACGCCGAGTTCCATGCTCTCACGGACGGCGCGCCAGTCCATCGGCGGTGTGTGTTGCGCCTGGAGCAGTGACTTGTTGTTCTTCGGGTTGCCGATCCCGTCCTGCAGCTGGTCCCAGTTGAGTCCGTCGACACGTCCGCTGTTGGGATGGCATGTCGCACAGCTCAGCCAGTGCTGGAAGCACTTGGTTGCGTCGTGGAAGATGATCTCACCAAGACGGGTCTGGTCTGGCTTGACGGCTTTCCCCAGTTGCACGGACCTTGCGAGCTTGCCGCTCTCTGCATCGAGGAATACGACCTCTCCGGTGAAGTAGGCTGCCGTTGCGAGCAGGTTGCCGTCTGGTGACACTGCGAGCCCCCTCGGGCCGATGCCCGAAACAGGAATCCGCTCGATCAGGTTGGCACTCGTCAGTGCTGCGAGATCGTTCGCCAGAGCGGTCCGTTTCTTCGGGTCTCGCTTGATTCGCAGCCAGATGCTCTCGACGTCGGGATTGCCGGTGCGGGCGAGCTGATGCTCGTCGGGTAGCCCACCCGCGAGGTAGCTCTCGAGCCGCTCGAGATCGAGCTTGGCGATCTCATGTACGCCACTCAACGAGATCCAGAGGTTCTTGCCGTCGGGCGTGAGGGCGAGTCCCCAGGGGTCCGCTGCTCCGCGCATCGGGTTGTCAAGCAGGACGGTCGCATAGCGCGTGCGCGTGCGCAGATCGAGGATGGTCAGGGCATTGGTGTTGACCCAGCCACGTTCGAGTTGGGTCGAGGGAACATTGTTGCGGCCGAGGACGTGGGCCACGTACGCGCGATGACCATCATGGCTGATTGCGATCTGCCGCACCGTTGTGGAGCCGGGAGGTAGGCGTACGTCACCGAGGTGAGCCGCTTTCCGGAGATCGAGGATGCTGATGACAGCGGCGGCGTCTGGATCGTCAGCGCGTCCCGCGGGCAGCAGATTGCCGACGACCGCAATACTCTCATCCGGCGCGACCGCGATATGGTGTGGTTCGCGAGGCACGTCGATGCGGGCTCTCTCGCTGCCCTTGTCCAGGTCCACGAGAGACACGCAGTGCGTGGTGGCGTTCGCGACCAGCAGAAGTCTGCGCTTGCTGGCGAGGGCGAGGCCTTCGGGGTGCTTCCCGACGGCGAAGCGGCTCAGCACCGCGCCTTCGACCGGGTCTACCACGGCCACGGTCGCCGCGCCGAACTCGCTTACGTAGACATGCCGGCCGTCGGCGGCCCAGGCGACACCGGTGGGTTCGCCATGCAAGGCGACGCGGCGGGGGCCTTGCTTGTTGGCGGTGTCGACGAGCCAGAGGGACGCAGCTGTCCGGTCACTGGTGGCGACCATGGTGCCGTCGGGGGAGAAGGCGACTTCGTAGGGAGAGTGCCACAGCGGCGAGCGCGCACGATCGTCGGTCTCGACGAGGAGAGATGCGCCAGCCAGCATGAGCAAGCCGAAGGTGATTCGCGAGCCGCGTGCAACCATGTGGACCTCCGGATCTCGATGTCCTCGAAGCAAGGTTCCATCCGACGTCCGACGCGCGAGCACTCATGCTCCGAGATCAGTGAGACCCTGCTCAGCAGGGTTTGCAGGCTATCATACCGCTGCTGCAACCTCGCGTTCGTCGCTGCTCGTGACGCGCCGTCCGATCCCTTGCGACCTTACCTCCGCAACCTCTCCAGCGCTTTCGCGTGACGCGAGATCGCCTTTGCAATCTGTGGCCGTCGGCCCAGGTCGACTGACGTCGGTCATGTTCTGGCTGGGGTAGATCCGCGGCCGGGGTTGGGCGAGGCTCTCCATGAGCACCGCGGAGCCCTTGGACTCGTGGGCGCAGTTCGTCGAGGACATCGATCATATGACCTTCGACATCCCAGCTCTCATTCAAGAAGGACCCGACGGCCTCTACCCCGCCCCGCTGCCGGGCATCACCAAGGAGCTGTGATGGAGACTCGACCACGTGCCGCCCCTCGGGTCCGCCGGCGGGACTTCCTCACCACTGTCGCGAGCACGGCGGCGGCCGCGGCGTTCATTCCGGTGGCGGGATGTGCCCTGAACGACCCGCCGGACAAACCGAAGTGGAGGATGAAGCTCTCCACCTCGACGATCCAGTTCTCCTCGCTGCCGATCGAGGACGCTTGTCGCCGCATCGCCGCGCTCGGCTTCACCGGCATCGACATCTGGTGCGCTCACCAGGGCTGCCCGCACCTGGACGACTGCCTGAACCGGCTCGGCCCCGGCGGGCTCTCCGCGTTGTTGGAGGAGACCCGGCTGGAGCTCTGCTCCTTCTCCACCTACACGGGTGGTTTCGCCAAGTACGCCGAGCTCCTGGGCGGAGTCGGGGGAGGCCTGGCGGTGCAGGGGAGCGCCGGGCCCTGCGAACCGCAGGAGCTGACCTCTCGCATGCGGCGGTTCCTGGATGACCTGAAGCCGCTGGTCGAGCTGGCAGAGAAGACGGACTCCCATCTGGCCATCGAGAACCACGGCCACGCACTGCTTGACTCAGTCGATTCGCTCAAGGCCTTCGTTGATCTCAACCCGTCGCCCCGGGTGGGGATCGCGCTCGCCCCCTATCACCTGCAGACGATCGCGGCCTCGGTTCCCGAGGCGATCGAGGTCTGCGGCGGGCAGCTCCTCTTCTTCTACGCCTGGCAGAACGCCCCCGGCGTGAAGCAACTGCCCGGCCTCGGTCCGGTCGACTGCACGCCGTGGATCGAGGCCTTGGCGAAGATCGGCTACCCGGGCTACGTCAATCCCTTCATGCACGGCGCCCCCGTGCCCGACCGGATGGTCAGGGCGCTGGTCGAGTCGAAGGCGTACCTGGCCCGGTGCCACGCCAGGCTGTGACGGCTGACTCAGGGTTGTAAGAGAAAGCGAGCAAGAGACGCACATCATGATGAGTTCACTGCGTTGCATCGTGCTTGCGGGTTGGAGCGTGCTCCTGTCCTCTTGCACGGCGGCACCGTTGGAGCCGAATCCGCAGGATTTCGTGTCCATCTTCAACGGCAAGGACTTGAGCGGATGGGAGGGCAAGGAGGGGTGGTGGACGGTTGAAGAGGGGGCCATCACGGCTGAGAGCACGCTGAAGAAACCCTGCCAGCGGCACAACTACCTGATGTGGCGGGGAGGGGAGCCGGCGGACTTCGAGTTGCGGCTGGACTACCGCATCGTTGGTGGGAACTCAGGCATCCAGTTTCGCAGCCGTGAGTTGCCGAACTGGGATACGCGAGGCTACCAGGCCGATCTGGAAGCGGGCCCGCAATGGTCCGGGGCGCTGTTCGAGCATGAGCGCGGAGGCATCGCCATGCGCGGCCAGAAGGTGACGATCGCCGCTGACGGGAAGAAGCAGGTCACCCAGTTCGCCGATTCCGCGCTTCTGGAGAAACAGATCCACAAGAACGACTGGAACAGCTACCGCATCGTGGCGCGGGGGGCGGAGATCCGGCTCTTCATCAACGGCACGCTGATGTCGCACGCCATCGATCATCAGACGGGCAAGGCGGCTCGAAAGGGGCGGTTGGCTCTGCAGATGCACCCGGGGCCACCGATGAAGGTGCAGTTCCGGAACCTGCGGTTGAAGGAGCTCCCCGCGGGCAGTGCATCGAAGACCCGATCCGCGACCCGGGCGACCGGGTCGGAGCGTCTCAAGATCGCCGAAGGGTTCAAGATCGACCTGATCTACTCGCCGGACAAGAAGACGGAGGGATCATGGGTCGCGATGTGTGTGGATCCACTCGGACGTCTGATTGTCGGCAATCAGTACGACGAAGGGCTGTTTCGCATCACGCTGCCGTCCGTCGACACATCGCTCGCTGAAGTCAAGGTGGAGAAGATCGACGTCGATCTCAGCGGTACCCAGGGATTGGTTTGGTTCGGCGAGAGCCTCTATGGGTTGGTAACGAAGAACGGGAAGACCCCGAGCGGGCTCTACCGTGTCCGGGATACGGATGGCGATGATCGTCTCGACAAGGTGGAGTTGCTGCAATCGCTGGAAGGCGGAGGCGATCACGGCTGGCACGGCATCGTGGCCGGGCCGCGGAACGAGTCGCTCTATCTCGTCGGAGGCAACAACGCGCGCGCGCCGAGGGGCATTGCTTCCAGGGTGCCGCGGTTGTGGAGTGAAGACCACCTGCTGCCGCGCATGCCGGACGCGCGCGGACACATGAAAGGCCTCCTGGCGCCAGGAGGCGCAGTCTACCGGGTCGAGCCGGATGGCCGGAAATGGGAGCTGATCACCACCGGGTTCCGGAACCCCTATGACATCGCCTTCAACCGGGAGGGCGAGCTCTTCGCCTACGACGCTGACATGGAATGGGACATGAACACGCCCTGGTATCGACCCACGCGTGTATGTCATGTGGTCAGCGGGGGCGAGTATGGGTGGCGCAACGGTTCTGGCAAATGGCCGACCTATTACCCAGACAGCCTGCCGCCGGTGATGAATACAGGTCCCGGCTCACCGACTGGTATCACCTTCGGGTACGGGGCTGCGTTTCCTCGGCGGTACGGGGACGCGTTGTTCCTGAGCGACTGGAGCTACGGGAGGGTCTACGCGGCCCATCTCTCGCCGGAGGGCGCGTCCTACGGTGGCGAGAGCGAGCTCTTTGTCAGCGGCATACCCTTCCCGGTGACGGACATGGTCGTCAACGGGAAGGACGGGGCCATGTACATCGTGACCGGAGGCTGGCGCATTCAAGGCGGCCTGTATCGGATCACCCACCTCGGGAACGGCAAGGGCGCCGTGGGGACCGAGAGCTCGGGCGGGACGAGGCTGCGGACGATCAGGCATGAACTCGAGAAGCTCCATGGGCGCCGGGACGGCGCGGCCGTCGACGCTGCCTGGCCCAAGCTGGGCCACCCCGACCGTTTCATCCGGTTCGCCGCGCGAGTGGCATTGGAGTGGCAGGATCCGGAGGGGTGGCGAGAGCGCGCCCTGGCCGAAAAGAACCCGCCGGCGGCGCTGACCGCTCTCCTGGGTTTGGTGCGGGTGAGTGGTCGCGACAGGTTTCATCGCCGCAAGGGGGAACCCAAAACCGCCAGAGCCCTGCAGGCTCGACTCTTGGGTGCGCTGGACCGGCTCGACTGGAACAGCCTCAGTGATGGTCAGCGCCTGGAGCTGGTCCGGGTTTGCGGGTTGTGTTTGATCCGGCTTGGGGAACCGGGCCCTGGCATGCGAGAGCGGCTCCTGGACAGGTTCGACTCGAGGTTCCCCGCCGGGACTCGACCCCTGAACTCCGAACTCTGCCAGCTGCTGGTCTACCTGGAATCACCGAACGTGGCCCGTGAGGCAATGAAGCTCATCAGCTTGGTGCCCACGCAGGAGGAGCAGACTGACTACGCGAAGTCCCTGCGGGTCTTGAAGACCGGTTGGACCCCTGAGCTGCGCAAGGCCTACTTCGCCTGGTTCCAACGGGCGGCGGGCTATCGGGGAGGGGCCAGCTTCAGGGGGTACATCAAGATGATCAAGAACGACGCGGTGGCCTCGCTAACCGAGCAGGAGAGGGTGGCGATGGGGCCGCTGCTCGAAGACCCGCCGCCGAACACGCCTCTTCAAGTACCGAGCTCCGTGCTGGCCGGACGTTCCCAGGCAAGGGAATGGACCGTGGCGGAGCTGGCTCCGGCACTGGAGGGGGGACTGAAGGGGCGGAACATCGAACGGGGTCGCCAGATGTTCGGAGCGACGCGTTGCTTCACCTGCCACCGTTTCGCCGGTGAAGGCGGTGCGATGGGACCGGACCTGACCGGGGTGGGCCGTCGTTTCAGTCCGAGCGACCTGCTGGAGTCCATCATCGAACCCAGCCGGACAGTCAGCGACCTCTACGCCAACACGATCATGACTACGAGTGATGACGAGGTCATCGCCGGGCGGATCGTCTATCTGGGAACGACCACGGTGCAGGTGAACGTGGATATGTCCAACCCTGGGGAGACGATCAAGCTGGAGCGCAAGAACATCGTGTCGATGAAGAGCTCGGAGGTCTCTCCCATGCCTCGAGGTCTGTTGGACAGGCTGGAAAAGGACGAGATCCTGGATCTCATGGCCTACGTCCTTTCGGGAGAGCGTTAGCAGGAGCCTCGATTGCCGGTTTGTGATCGGATTCCGGGGTGGGTGCGGCGCATGGGAGGACTCCACCTGGGGCCTGCCATGGGGGGCGTGCTGACCACCCTCGCCTGCTCCGTCATCCTGGTCGGATGTGCGGTTCCGCAGCCGGGTGCCACCGGCCGTACCCTGGTCGTCGACAACCGCGCCGCCAACGCCGCGGACGACAACCGGGGAACGGTGGCCGAGCCCCTGCGGACGATCCAGGCCGGGGCGGATCGCGCGCAGCCGGGCGACACCGTCCTGGTCAAGGCGGGCATCTACCGCGAGACGGTGGTGCCACCCCGCGGCGGCACCGCGTCGGACCGGGCGATCACGTACCTTGCTGCGCCGGGCGAGCCGGTGTCGATCCGCGGCAGCGAGCGCATCACCACCTGGGTCGACCGGGGCGCTGGCATCTGGTGCGTGGAGTTGGAGACCGCGTTCTTCAAGGGCTACAACCCGTTCGCCAGGCCCGTCGCGGGTAAGTGGCTCCATCGCGTGGGCGGCTACCGACTGGGCGACGTCTACTGCGACGGGGAGGCGTTGCGGCAGACGTTGAAACCGGCGGATCTGCGATCGACGCCGAACACCTGGTACGTGGATCCGCGGTTCGGGTACCGGAACAAGTCCGACTTCCCGGCGGACCGCAGATATCCCAACGGCATGGTCACGATCCAGGCCAACTTCGGCGACGTCGACCCGAACCGCAGACTCACCGAGATCAACGCCCGGGCGGCCTGCTTCTTCCCCGCGAAGGCCGGGCTGAAGTTCCTGGTCATCGATGGTTTCGACATCCGGCATGCCGCGCCGCAGTGGGCGGACATCTACACCCTGGAGAAGGGCGCGATCGGCACGCGGTACGGCTATGGCTGGACGATCCGGAACTGCACGATCACGAACTCGAGGAACATCGGCATCTCGATGGGAGTGACCGACGAGGTGCCATTCCCCGAGGTGCTGAACGAAGGCGGGGGCAACATCCCGCCGATGGAGACCCTGGGCCACCACGTCATCCGCAACAACGTGATCCGACGGTGCGGTCAGGCCGGAATCTACGGCTGCTACGGCGCTGCCGGGAGTGTGCTCGAGGGCAACGTGATCACCGAGACCAACTACCGGTCGGAGTGGTTCGGCAGCAACCAGGCGGCGATCAAGATCCTCTTCCCGATCGACGTCGTCATCCGCAACAACGTCCTGACCGGTGTGCCCGGAGTCCGGACCAACGCCAAGGGCATCTGGCTCGACTGGGGCGCGCAGAACGCGCGGGTCACCGGCAACCTCCTGTGTGACTTCGGCCGCAGTCGCGGCCTGTTCCTGGAGGTGAACTTCGGTCCTATCGTCGTCGACGGCAACATCCTCGTCCGGTGCGAGGTGGCCGTCGAGTCCAACGGCGTCGTGTTCGCCAACAACCTGTTCCACGACTGCTCGTTCCGGTTCTGGTCCAATCCCGGGCGCACGACGCCCTACTACCGTCCGCACTCGACGATCCGAGCCGGCAAGGCATCCGTCACCCTCGACCACATCCGGGTGTGGAACAACATCGTCAGCGGGGGCGGCGGTTTCGGTGCCGCGCAGGTCGTGCGGGAGGGCGCCGATCCAGCGGGTATCGAATCGGACCACAACGCATTCCTGAACGGCGCGCGGGGGTTCCCGAGGGAGGGCCGCGGGAGCATTGCGCTCCCCGGCGCAGCGGCAGTTTCCCTCGAGCAACACGAGGGTGCCTGGACGCTGCGGATGGACCTCCCCGAAGCCCTCCTGCTGGGGAAGCACGCGCCGGTAACCTCGAAACGCGTCGGTCGAATCCCGCTCGCCGCGATGGGGGCGGAGCACCCGGATGGCGCGCCGCTCGACATCACGGCTGACTACTTCGGCCGGCGCATCGACCCGGGGAGCGTGCGTCCCGGTCCGATCCAGGCGATTCGGAAGGGCGCGAACACCTTCGTGGTCTGGCCGCGGTGACCTGATCCCCGAGATCTGATCCCCGAAATCTGATCCCCGAGAACTGGCCACGAGGAGTGAGGAGAATCTCCGAATGGGGCCGGGAGCAAGGGACGAGGAAGTCGAAGTTCACCGACGAGCAGATCGACATGCGCAGCGCGCCGGGTCGAAGCCTGAGCGGCACGCCAGTGGGAGTCGGCGGATCCCGATCGATCGAGTAGGGTCACGAGCTACTGGAGGTCCCAGCCGGTGTCCCGCCCAGAACGTGACTACGATCAGTCCGCGACCATGGACCCGCGACGTCCGTTCCGGGCCTGGTGGTTGCAGGAGGCCTTGCGCCTGGAGAGCGCCCCTCCACCGGAGCCGCTGCATGCTGACGTCGACGCGGATGTCTGCATCGTGGGAGGCGGCTACACGGGGCTCTGGACTGCCATCCTGATCGCGGAGGCGGATCCCGCTCGAAGGGTCGTCCTGGTCGAGCAGGATCTGTGCGGTCACGGTGCGTCGGGCAGCAACGGTGGCTGTGTCCTGACGCTCGCGACGAAGTACCTGTCGCTGATCCGGTTCTATGGAGAGGCGGAGGCGACGCGACTCGTGAGGGCATCAGAGCGCGCGGTCACGGCCATCCGGGCGTTCACGCGCAAGCACGACATCGAATGCGACCTGCGAGTCGACGGCGCGCTCTACATGGCGACCAACTCGGCTCAGGTCGGCCTGTTGAACCCTGTTCTCGAGGCACTGGATCGAACCGGATTGAACAGCTGGGACGAGATGTCCCTCGAGCAAGCGCGTCGGCTGGCCGGGACGCAGGAGCTGCTCGAGGCGTTCCATTCGCCGGCCGGCGGGAGCGTACAGCCCGCCCTGCTGGTACGCGGTCTCGCCCGGGTAGCTCGATCGATGGGTGTGATCATTCACGAGCGCTCACCCATGATTCGTCTGGAGAGGGGGGCTTCGCCGTGCGTCGTGGGTCCTCACGGGCGGGTGAGGGCGAAGAAGGTCGTCCTGGCCGTGAATGCGTGGATGGCCGAGCTGTTTCCAGAGTTCCGCAGAAGCATCACCGTGGTCAGCTCGGACATGGGAATCACGGAGCCGTGCCCGGAGCTCCTGGAGAACATGGGCCTCCAGCATGGTGTCAGTGTCTGCGACTCGCGCATCTTCGTGCACTACTACCACACGACATCCGATGGGCGCCTGCTCCTGGGGAAGGGTGGCAACACGTTCTCGTTCGGATCGAAGATGATCCCCGGCTTCTTCGAGCCCAGTCGCTACGAATGGCAGGTCCGAGCCGGTATCGAGCGGTTCTTCCCGGAGCTCTCCGGCGTCCCGCTCGCGTGCTGCTGGAACGGCGCGTCCGACCGATCCAGCACAGGCTTTCCGTTCTTCGGCAGCCTCGAGGGTAGTCCCAACGTCGTGTACGGCTTCGGCTACTCCGGCAACGGAGTTGCGCAGTCGTACCTGGGAGGACAGATCCTGCGCTCCCTGGTGCTGGGAATGCAGGATGAGTGGAGTCGCTGTGGGTTCGTCGGTGGACCCCGCGGTCAGTTCCCCCCCGAGCCCTTTCGATGGGTGGGTGCCCGGCTGGTGCGGAACGCCATTCGGCGTAAGGAATCTGCCGAGGACGCCGGTCGGCGTTCTCGTGCGCTGGACAGGTATCTCGCTACCTTCGCGAGGGCGGCGGGCAAGGCGGACAAGTAGTCGAGGACGATCGGGGCCGGTCCGGCGTGGACCTCGGAGCGGGGGCGTCTGGAATGCCATGCGGAGATCGGGGAGGGGCAGCGCCGACTCCCCGTTCCGCCGCGCCCACTCTGGTTCTCATGAAACTCACGGCCTTCGCCCTCCTGCTTCCCACCCGGAGGAGCCTCAGGAGACGTCCAAGAAACGACTCGATGTCATCCCTGGAGAACCGCGCTACGCTGAGGCACTCCGGAGGGACGCCATGAAGAGTCGCGAGAACGCCGCGGGCGAGGCCTGCTTCTTCACGATCACCACCGCCGTGCTTGCAGGGCTGTGCCTCGCCGTTGCGCCGACCGAGGTCCGGGCAATGCAGGACGAAGATGTTCTGGAGAACCGGACGTCGCTGGCTTGGATGCGGTTCGACGACGATGGCCGGCAGGAGTACAAGGGAGTCCGATACCGTTGGCTCGGCGACGGGGACATCACTCTTCACGTCGACGTGGCGCCCGACCCGTCGCACGTCTTCGCGTTTCGTTGGGGCGCCAAGAACGACCAGCGCGACGCTGCGCTGCGGATCTGCGGCGAGAAGATCGACCTCCATCACGGCGGCTATGAGGGGTTTCGTTGGTTCATCGTCCCGGTACCGAAGAAGGCGAAGGGAAGCGCCTACACCTTGCATCTCGTCGCAGGCTCCCGCAGCCCGGCGTTCTTCGCCGAGATCCGCTTGCTCGCACCGGGCGACGTCGGCAGCGTTGCCCTCTCCAGACGATCGCACCGGATGACCGCGAAGTTCGGGATCCGGACGAGGCCGCATCCCTTCCCGGAGAGGCGAGCCCGCTGGGAGGCCGAGGTTTCCAGGCGCCCTGGAACGTCGGACACCGTCGAGGAGCGCCGGTTCCTCCGCGCGGCGACCAACGGCGTTCGCGCGAACGAGCAGTTCTTCCGCTGCCGTCGTTTCGTCGACGGCTGGTTGCGACACGCCGATCGGAAGACGGGGCTCATCCCGCGGAATCTCGGTCGCGACAAGGGTATCTGGAACGCCCAGGACGCAGCCGCCGACAACTACCCGTTCATGGTCCTCACCTGCGCGCTCACCGACCGGCCGATGTTCGAGGGGCGCATGCTCGACATGCTGCGTACCGAGACGCGCCTGACCAGCCGGCTCGGACGGCTGCCGGACACCTGGTCCTTCGCCAAGCAGGCCTTCCAGTCCGAGAAGCCTGATCTGAGCGGGATCATCTTCGGTGGCTCGGAGTACGTGAAGGACGGGCTCCTACCGCTGACCGAATGGCTCGGCCCGAGCCCGTGGTCCGAGCGGATGCTCGGGATCGTCGACGATCTCTGGAAGCACGCACCGATCGAGACTCCCTACGGACGCATCCCGTCGACCAACGTCGAGGTCAACGGGGAGATGCTCCAGGCGTTGTCGCGGATCTACTGGATGACCGGCGAGGCACGCTTCTTCGAGTACGCCAAGCGTCTCGGGGACTACTACCTGCTCGGCGACCACCACCCTACGCGCGACTTCTCGAGCCTGCGTCTGCGGGATCACGGCTGCGAAATCGTCTCCGGTCTCTCCGAGCTCTACGCGGCGGTCCACTTCGCCGACCCGAAGCGGAAGAAGGCGTATCGCGAGCCGATCCACGCGATCTTCGACCGCATCCTCGAGATCGGGCGGAACGAGCACGGCCTTCTCTACAACACCATCAACCCGCGAGCGGGAACGACGGGCCGCGGGCTCTGCGACACGTGGGGATACAACTACAACGGCGTGTACACGGTCTACCTTCTCGATGGGACCGAGACCTATCGCGACGCGGTGCGCAAGGTGCTGGGCA
>NZBC01000278.1 GCA_002687715.1 Planctomycetota bacterium
GTCACTCTCGCCCCGCATTTCACAGGCTGAAGGACACTTCAGACACCCGGGATATGGTCAGGAGAACCGAATAAGGCAGGGCCCAATGCGCGCCCCGGACTGGAAGGACACCATGAACACCATTGCTCCCCGATTGCGTCTCATCGTTTTCGTCGCCCTGGTGGCCGTGCTCTGTGGCGGCGCTGCTCTACTGGAACGGACCGCGCCGGTCGCGCAGCCCGCGGATGCCGCGCTGGTGATGCCCGATCGTGTCCTCGCCCACCTGTCCATCTCGGGGAAGGCGTGCGTCAAGGGAAGCAAGACTCTCGCCATTGCACGCATCCTCGAAGAACCCGAGGTCGCCACGTTCCTCAAGCCGTTCGACGGTCTCTTCGCCATGGGCAAGGAGAAAGCGGGCGGCAAGCTCGAGCAGCTCGGACTCGACGTCAGCGATCTGCTCGCTCTCACGAGCGGTCGGTTGAGCGTCACGTTCTCGGGGATGTACTCACGCACCGTCCAAGGACCTAACGGCGACGAGCAGGTGCCGCAGCCCGAGATCTGGGCGAGCTTCGACTTCTCGCACGCCAAGGAGTCCGGGCTCCGCGTCATCCGCGCGGTGACCAAGATGCTCGCGAGCGAGCCGGGTGCCGCCGACGCCATGAAGCGTGTCGAGATCGGTGGGACGACGATCACCGTCAGTACGTCGACTGGTCCCGGCACGCCCGAGTTCGCGTGGATGGTTCGCGACAGCCAGCTCGTCGTGTGCTCGAACCCCTCGGCGCTCAAGAAGGCCCTGACGAATCCGTCGGCGGGCGCCCGTAGCGACTCGTTCGAGCTGATCTCCGCGAGGGTCAAGCGCGACGACGCCATCGTGTTCGCGTACGCCGACGTGAGGGGTCTCCTCGACGAGTTCGTCGGCATGCTGCCGGAGGAGGCCGCCGGCATCATCGACAGCCTGGGGTTCGGCGCGATCCAAGGTGCGGGCTACTCGTTCGGCATCGAAGGGCGTGGATTCCGCGACCGGTTCTTCCTGCATGCACCGAAGCGTGAGGGCCTCTTCGCGAAGGTATCGAAGCCCGGCCCGGTCACCCTCGACCGTCTGGTGCCTGAGGACACCGCCATGTTCGGCGCGGGCAGCCTCGAGATCGCTCCGCTCTACGACTGGGGCCTCGACGTCCTGTCGAAGCTCGCGCCGCCGGCCCACGAGGCGGTGACGAGCACCATCGCCGAGATGGAGCACGGGCTCGGCGTTCAGCTGCGCCGAGACGTGCTCGCCAACCTCGGTCCCGAGTACGGCCTCTACGCCGCGTTCGAAGGTCAGGCACTGATTCCCGACGCCGGCATCGTCATTCAGGTCCAGGACGCGCCGAAGATCGACGCCATCATCAAGAAGATCCTCGGTCAGCTCGCACCGGAGCTGCCGATCAAGAGCACGACGTGCGCCGGCGGAACGATCAACTACGCCCACCTCGGCGGCATGGGCCTCGATTTCTTCTCCATGCCTCCTCTCAAGCCGAGCTGGACGTTCATCGGCGACAAGATGGTGATCACGCCGTGGCCGCAGGCAGCCAAGAACCTGCTCGCTGGACTGAGGGCGCAAGAGCCCCGACTCGCTGACAACGCGGACTACAAGTCGCTGCTCGCTGAGCTGCGCGAGAGCAACCCTGCGGCCGGCAACGGCGGCATCGAGTACTTCGACGTCAAGCGCCTCGCGGGCTTCCTCCTGGACAACGGCGTGCCCTTCATCCAGTCCGCGATCCCCGAGGGCGTCGGGATGGACGTCCCGCTGGAGATCGACTGGGCCGCGTTCCCGCGCACGAAGACGATCACGCAGCACCTCTTCGGACTCATGGCCGCCTCGACCTGGACCAAGGACGGCCTCCACGCCGAGTACGTGTCACCGATGGGCGTGTTCCCGACGTACGTCGCGATGGTGGGGGCGATCGCGATCCCATTCGTGGCCGGCGTCAGCGGCTCCGCCAAGGAGGAGGAGGCGATCGTCATCGAAATGCCGCCTGATCTGACGGAAACGCGCCCGCGGGCCGCCCCGCGCCTGAACACCGGCAAGCATCGTAAAGCCCAGCTGGACATCACCAGCCTCCGTGCGTGCGTGAAGATGTTCCAGATGCGCGAACATCGGCTGCCGACCGAAAGCGATTGGCCCGGATTCCTCACACAGGGGTCGCAGAATCACCCGGACCCCTACCTGGACCCGCAGCGACATCCGGGCGGCAAGATCCTGGACCCGTGGGGTAACTCCTACGTCTACCGCCGGACCTCCTCGCGCGACTTCGAGATCCGCTCGCTCGGCGCCGACGGCAAGAAGGGCGGCACCGGCGCGAACGCCGACATCTCGAGCAAGAAACAGCAGCGGCGAAAGTAGACCCTACTCGCGGGCTGTGATGAGGAACGCGACCTCGTGCACCTCGTCCAGCCCGCTCCGCACGAACCGCGGGTTGCCGGTGGTGACGTCGCGCGTCCCGATCTTGACCACGCGCGCGTGGCGCGAGAAGCCCGACTCGACTTCCGCCGTCGGCACCGCGTACGGCGGGCCATCCATCTTCGACTCGTCGTAGACGAGCGCCACCAGGAGCACCCGCGCGCCCGGCCGCAGGAAGCGCATCACGTGCTCCACATAGGCGCCGCGCTGCTCTGGCGGCAACGCGATCATCGCCGCGCGATCCCAAACCGCGTCGCACGGTCCGACGACGCTCGGGTCCAACGCAAAGAAGTCGCCCTGGTAGATCGTCAGTCCCGGCGATCGCCACACCTGTTGGGCGCCCTCGGTCGTGACCGCAGCTTCGATCCGGTTCTCGGCGTGCAGATCCTCGACCGCCCTCTTCGCCAGCTCGACCCCCACGACCGAAACGTCGCGCGCGATCAGCCACGGAATGTCGACCGTCTTGCCGCACAGGGGTATGAGCACCACGCCCCCATCAGCGTGAACGAGGTCATCGGCGCAGTGCGTCAGCCAGCCGTTGACCAGGGGTTCATGGAACCCGATGCGGCCCTCGTCCCACCGGCCGAGCCACATGGCGTGATTCGGGTCATCGACCCCATCCGGGGTCACTGCATCCTCTCCGCGACCTCGACCGCGGCGTAGGTCAGGATCATGTCCGCTCCGGCCCGCTTGAACGCAAGCAGGCACTCGGCCATCACGAGCTCCTCGTCGAGCCAGCCGTTCGCCGCAGCCGCCTTGACCATCGCGTACTCGCCGCTGACGTTGTAGACGGCGACGGGGACGTCGACTGCGTCCTTGACGGCCCGCACGACGTCGAGGTACGGCAACCCCGGCTTGACCATCACGATGTCGGCGCCCTCCGCGACGTCGAGACGGACTTCGCGCATCGCCTCGTCAACGTTCGCCGGGTCCATCTGGTACGTCTTCTTGTCGCCGGCGCGCGGAGCGGAGTCGAGCGCTTCCCGGAACGGCCCGTAGAACGCCGACGCATACTTCACCGAGTACGCGAGGATACCCGTGTTGCTGTGGCCGGCGGCGTCGAGAGCCGCGCGAATCGCGCCGACGCGCCCATCCATCATGTCCGACGGGGCGACGATGTCGGCGCCGGCCTCCGCCTGGGCAACTGCCATCTCGCCGAGGACGTCGAGGGTCTCGTCGTTGATGATCTCACCGTCGCGAACGATCCCATCGTGGCCGTCGCTCGAGTACGGGTCGAGGGCAACGTCGGTGATGACGCACAGCTCCGGCACCGCGTCCTTCAGGTCGCGAACTGTCCGCTGCAGAAGCCCGTCGGGATTCGTCGACTCGGTACCGACGGGGTCCTTGAGGTCGTCCGGCAGCGCCGGGAACAGCGCGACCGCCGGGACGCCGAGGTCGTGAGCGCGCCGCGCCGCGGCGACGAGGAGATCGCGCGTCAACCGGGCCTGCCCGGGCATCGACCCGATCGGTTCACACCGGTCGTGACCGTCGATGACGAAGAGCGGCCAGATCAAGTCGGCGGGCGTGACCTGGTGCTCACGAACGAGGCGCCGCACTGCATCGGTACGACGATTACGACGGGGGCGCTCCGGGAGATCGTAGGTGGCCATGCGCAGACTATAGCGCGCACTCCCCTTCCTCTGGTGCCCGGAGTCGTTCAGGCCGGCTGGAGATCGTTGCGCTGCCGCGCCATCACGTACTCGACCACGGCATCGGTGCCGTTCTCGTAGTTGCGAGCGATGATGTCCGCGAGCAGCACGATCGGTACCTCGGTCTCGGGCAGCGAGATCGCGAGCTGAACCCGACGTGTGCCCGCGAATCTCGCATCGCAGTCGAGCTCGGCGACTGCGCACATGCCGGTCATGCTGAGGTTCTTCACCTGGATCGGGGTCTCGGAACCCCCGAACCGGACCGCCGCCACGACGGGTTGGGCCGCATGCGGCTCGACGCGATACGCCGTGCGCCCCTGGAACGTCTTGATCAGAAAGAGCCGCAGCTCCTCCTTGTCCTCATCGCGCTGGATGAAGCGCAGATTGAACGACCGCCACTCGTCCGTGTCCCGGCGTTCCACGACCTGGACGGCGCGCTCGAACTCTCGACGCGGGAGGTTGATCACGACGTCGAGTTCGATTCCGAGCGCGAGGTCGGGCGCGTCGGCCTGGCGGAAGCGCACGTGCAAGCTGTCGTCCGAGATGTCCACGACCTCGCTGGCGCCACTCTGCTTCTGGATTTCGACCCCGACGGGAAGACCTTCCGTGGGTTGGAAACGGTAGTTCGTCCGCTCTTGCATGATCTCCCCTCCACTCGTCGATCTGCCGGCATTGTCGGAAGAAACTCCGGCCGGCCGAGTGGGGCGATTCGCGACACGGGCTCAGCAAGGGCGTGCGACGCCGGAGATCAGCCCTTGCGGAAGCCGAGCCAGTACCCGGCCAGCAGGGCGCCGGCAGTGGGAATGCGATCCTGGATGATCTCTCCCAGGCCCTGGTTTTCCTTGAGGTTGAGAACGAAGTCGTTGAAGAGGTCGAGCGCGCGACTCCAGTCCACGGAGACCACCTCCAAGTAGGAGAGCACCTGCAATCCGATGAAGAAGATCCCGATGAAGAAGATCCCGATGAAGATCATCGCGAGCTTCAGGACTTTCTTGGTGAGATAGCCGAGCGCGAAACCCAGGAACCCGAAGAAACTGGCCTCGCTGATGATAGGCATCGCGCCGGCGAGTCCATCGTCCTTGTTCTCTCGCTCCTCCGGCTGGTCTGATGGCTGCGTCTCGCCCGATCCGGGCACGAGCGTCGATCCACCCGGCGGTGCGTCGGTGGACCCGGATGGCTCAGTCGCGATCGCCTCCTCCGTCGCATCAGAGGACGACAACACGCGATGGCCCACCGACCCCACGCATACGATAAGCAGCACTCCGCAAGTGACGCCCTTCATGGTCATGCTTCGGTCTCCTGTCGTTCGTCCAGAACGGCGCGAGAGCGCCGCGCCATCCGCAGTAGGGGCTCCTCGTCGGAGACCGCTCCGATCCCTTCGGCGGTGAACCACCGCACGTCGTCTGACTCGTCGCTCACGACGGGCATTGCGTTCGTCCCCATGTCCACGAGATAGCGAATGTCGTAATGGAGGTGGGCGGGATCACTCGCGTTGGCCGGAATCTCGTGGACGTCGATATCGAGCGGCGCCCGATGTCCGCGCACGGGGAGGACTCCTCGTGGCTGAAGCCCCGTCTCCTCGTGAACCTCGCGCAGGGCCACCGCGATCGTGTCACCGTCGCCATCGGCGTGGCCGCCGGGCTGCAGCCACTTCCCGAGCTTCTTGTGGAGGACGAGAAGGTTCCGGGTCCTGCAAGCGGAGACGGCCCATGCGGACGCCGTGACGTGCCCGGGCAGGCACGTCCGCAGGAAGCAATCGTCGTGGGAAGCCACGAACGCACGAAAGCCCGCCAGACGCTCGCGATCCTCCGGCCAGGTCGCGGCGTACGCATCGAGCAGGTCGAGGAGCATGCGTCGGTGCATGGGGCGACGAGGGTACACTGTTGGCCTTCCAGCGTCGGGAGGAAGCCAGCATGCGCCTCGTTCTCGCCTCGTGGTTGTTCGCGGTGACCCTGGTCGCGCAGCCAGACTTCCATCTGAAACTCGACGAATCCGGCGCAACGTGGAAGCACACGACCGTCGTGGCCGACGGCCATCGCGGCGGGGCAGCGAGCTTCTCCCACGAGCGCGCCGTCATCGACGTCGGGCCGTGCCCGGTACACGGGACCAAGCCGTTCACCCTGCGGGCAGCGCTCCGCACCCGCCACGGCGGCTTCAGCACGATGCTCATGGCGCGATCGGGCGACGCCGTCGGGCTGAGCTTGATCATGGGTCGCCGTCGCGGCTGCGTGAGCTTCGAAGCGTGGTCGTGGACGACCGTTCGCCTGATCTCCAAGACCCGCGTCGACGACGGACGATGGCACGTGATCGAAGTCCCCTACGATCCCGGGACGAAGACCGCTCTTCTGATCGTCGACGGCACCGTCGAAGCCGCCGGCGTACTCGGACCCGGTGCGTCGCCGGACGCGCATCTGCGACTTGGCAACAACATCGGCGCGTGGCAGCCCTACCCTGGCGATCTCGACGAGGTCAGCGTCGTTCGCAGGACCCGCTACCGGAAACGGTTTGCCCGGGTCGCCAACGCGATGCGGCCGGTGATTTCCCGCGCCGAGCACGCACGCGACCTGGCGGCGCTGCGCGCGCGATCGTTCCCGAAGACCTCGCCGCTCCTCGACGACGCGAAGACGTGGCCGCAGCGCCGCCTCGCCGTCCGGAGGGGGGTTCAAGACGCGATCGGACTGCTGCCGTGGCCCCGCCGCGCGCCCCTTGCGCCGCAAGTCCACGGTGAGCTGAAGACCCGGGGCTGCAAGGTCCAGCGGGTGAGCTTCGCCACGTGGCCCGGCTATCGCGCCACCGGCTGGCTGTGGTTGCCGGACCCGCAACCGAAAGGGCGGTTGCCGGCAATCCTCTGTCCGCACGGCCATTGGTCGAACGGCGCCCTGCACCACGACGTCCAGGCGCGCGGAATCCGCCTCAGCCGCGCGGGGTACGTCGTGCTCTTCGTGGACAGCGTGCACGTGGAGGACGTCGCAGCGGGGGTCTCGAGCCTCGGCGCGATGACGTGGAACAACGTCCGTGCGATCGACTGGCTCCTCGCCCGCGACGACGTCGATCCCGATCGCATCGGCGTGACCGGTGCGTCGGGTGGGGCCCAGCAGACGATGTACCTGATGGCGCTCGAGGATCGGCTCGCCGCAGCAGCTCCCGTGTGCATGACGTCGTACTTCGCGGAGATCGTCAGCGACACGTCCGCACACTGCGGGTGCAACCATCCGCCGCGCATCGAACACGAAGTGGACGTCCCGGCGATGTGCGCGGTCTTCCATCCGCGGCCGGCGTTCTTCGGGACGGTGACCGGCGACTGGACGCACAATTGGCCGCGAGAGGGGATGCCACAGATCCGCCGCGTCTACGAGGAGCACGGGCATCGCGACCGCCTGGTCGCGTATCACGAGCACGCCGGACACAACTACGGCCGCCCGATGCGCGAACAGGTGTACGCGTTCTTCGACCGACTCCTCCTGGGCAAAGCCGGCAGAGTCGTCGAGGGCGATGTCAAGCCGCTGCCCGTGAGCGACCTCCTCGCACTCGGACCGCCGCCGCGGGTCCCCCCGTCGCATCGCGCGATGATCACCGAGCACCGCGCCCGCCGGGCCAAGGTGAAGAACCTGCGGCCGCTCGCCCCGGGTCTCCCCTGGAAGATCGCGAGATCCCCGAGCTTCGTGAAGCAGGACGCCGGCCGGTGGTTGCGCTTCACCATCGAGAGCCACGACGGCGTCCGCGTCCCGGGCGCGATGCGCGGCACCTTCCTCGACGACACGACCCCCATCCCCGTGGTCATCGGCGAGCACGGTCTCGGCGACGTCCTGCTGTCGCCCCCCCCGTGGCTCGAGAACCTGCCGCGGGTGGTTCTCTGCGACCCGCGCTTCCGCGGAGCCTTCGCACCCTTCGCCGGAGCCTGGCGCCGGAACGGACTCGTCCTCGGCCGCGGCGAGGGGTACGAGGCGGCCCACGACATCGCCTGCTTCGTCGCCTCCCTCCCGAGCCAGGCCCCCGTGACGTTGGTGGCCCTCGGTGACTCCGGACCTTCCGCGTTGATCGCCGCGACTCTCACCCGCCGGATCCGGAAGATCATCGCGACGGACCTCGGTTCGCTCTACGCCAAGGACGGCAACCGTACGCCACACCTCCCCGAGATCCTGCGCTTCGGCGACCTGCCAGAACTGGTCGCGCTTGCGAGCAAGACGGCCAAGGTCGAGGCCGGGTTGGGGCGAAAGCTCGTGAACGCCGAGGTCGCGGCGGCGTTGAGAGACTAGGTGTCCGACATTCGGGTCTACAAAGTGCTCGGCGGCGCGCTGGTGGTGCTGGCGCTGTGCTGGTTCCAACGGCGCAGGTCTCGGGCTCGGGTCACCCGGTCACTCATGGTCGAATTGGCCCGATGGCAGCCCGGGCTCGAGCGAACCTACTTGCCGTCTTTCGAACATCTCGATCACAAGTACTACCAACAGCGTCAATCGGAAGCCGAGAAGGCTGGCTTTCGCCTCCTCGGCGATTTCACCGACATCCATCCGATTCCGTTCGCTCCAGATGGCGTCTGCCGCCGGCTGATGGTCAGTGATGATGGGAGGACGATCGCATCGATCATCCACATGCGCTTTTGGATGCCCACCAAAGAACCCGACACCAACTCGCCTGCTGAGTTCTCCACTCGCTACGTCGGCCTGGTGTCGCGAGTCGGGCAGACGATCTTGTGCACGACAGAGATGCCAGGCCCGTCATACCCCGACATGAAGGCGGTCAGCGTGAAACCCGGGTCACGGATCGAAAGCATGAACGCGCACCATCTCAAAGAGGTGGCGGCGCTCACCCGAGACGGCGAGACCGCCGATGCGTTCGATACGTTCGACGAGATCCTCGCATTCGGGACCGAGTTTGACGTCATCACCCAACGGCACCTGTGCGCGGACGCGGGAATCCCCCTCCCACCACCGTTGCCGCCCCTCGACCCGGTTCCCTGACCGCGACGCCCTAGAGCGAGTGCAACGACGACCCGAGCCACTTCGCCAACTCGCGCGCGTCCTCGCGCTGGCAGCCAGGCGTCGCGCTATCGATGACCAGCGTCGGTGGACCGTCCGCGCGATACGCGGCGGCCAGTCGTTCGAGCTCAGCCGTCGCGGCGGCGCGGCCGGAGGCCGCCGGATCCAGCGGGACGTTCGCGCGACCGTCGGTCAGCAGGAGCGCGAGCGTCGGGCGCCCGCGCCGGCGGCGTTCCTCGGTGGCGAGGGCGAGCACCTCCCTGAGGGCGGACGCAAGCGGGGTCCCGCCGCCCGTGGCCAAGACCTCCAACTCACGATGAGCACGCGCCAGCGCGGAGGTGGGCGGCAGCAGGCGCTCCGCCCGGTCACCCCGGAACGCCACGAGCGCGACGGCGTCACGATTCCGGTACGCGTCGCGGAGCAACGAGAGTACGAGCCCCTTCGCTTCGTGCATCTGGTGGAACGCCATGGAGCCGCTTGCATCCACCGCCACGACGAACAACGCGCCGGCGCGTGACCGGAGTTCGCGATAGCGGAGATCGTCCTGGCGAACCTGAACGGCGAGCCCCTCCGGCCAGACTGGGCCGGCTTCGACGGGTCGACGCGATTGACGGACCGCGGCACGCCGCAGCGTCTCCGCTACCGCGAGCCGCCGTCCATGGTGGTGGGCGCGGGAACGCAGGTGGCGGCCCCGGTCGAACGTCGCCCGAGCGACGCGCGCGCCACCCGGCGCGGTCGAACGCGCGCGGGCGAACCGCGAGGTGAGGTCGGGCAGGGGGTCCGCCTCCGCCGGTGCCACGACCCGGTCCGGAGCCGCCTCGAGGGACGGAGGGGCCGGCGCATCGCCGGATTGATCCGCCGCGAAGTTGCCTCCGACCTGGGTCGACTCCCCACCCTGGGTCGATTCGGAGAGCGGCGGCGCCGGCCGCGACTCGGGCTCCGACACCATCGGCGACGGGGCCTCGGACCGGTGCGCCGTTCGTGACGCGAGCACGGCTTCCATCGCGAAGTCGACGTCCGCAGCTCCGACCTCGTCCGATCCACTCAGCGCCGCATGAGCACGGGCCGCACGCCACGCCTGGACGTCGTTCCGCGACGCCACGACACCGCGCTCCAGCGCCGCGTCAACGAGTCTCCGCGCCATCGCTTCCGGGAATACTGTCGCAGCGAGCCGCCCTCGAGCGGCAGTGACCGAGCGGAGCAACGCCCCGGTGGCCTCCTCCCACCGCTCCGTCGAAGCGACCGGATCAGCATCGTGATGGATCCGGCGGCGAATGAGGTCGGCCGCCGCCTCCGATCCCGCCTCCCCGACCGTGCAGTTCGCATGCAGGCCGATCGCGTCCGCGAGATGCGGCCACGGGCGGAGCTCCGCTCCGGACTCGCCGTCCGTCGCGGCCGCGAGGACGGCTGGCGCGGCATCGCCATCGAGCGCCTGCTTCACCAGCGCCAGGTTGCGACGTTCGGCGAGGTGGAGATTGTCCAGTAGCAGCCATCCGCCGCGCGCCGCTTCCAGCAAGCCCGGGTTCGCGACCCGCCGTCCCGATCGCAACGTGCGCTCGAGGTCCACGCCACCGATCAGCCGGTCACGGTCGACGCTCAATGGGACCGTCACGACGCGCGCGTCATCGAGCATCGATACGAAGTCCACGAACGCGGCAAGCACCGTCGACTTGCCGACGCCCGCCGGTCCGATGAGCAGCACTCCCCCCAACCGCGGGTCCACCGCAGCAACGAGCAGGCAGCGACGAGCCGACGTGTGCTCGGTGAGCGCGGCGAACGGCAACACCTTCGTGGGCGTCATGGATCAAGCGCCCACGTGGCGGGCCACCGCTTCATCGATGCGATGCTCGAGGTCGCGGGTCTCCAGCGGGTCCTTGCGCAGGCGGTGGCGCAGCGCGAGCGCGGCGACCGCGCGGACGTCGGCCTCCTCCGCTTCCACCCGCCCGTCGAGGGCAGCGCGCGCACGGGCCGCCCGCACGACGGTGATCTCGCCCCGGTGGCCGTCGAGGCCGAGATCCGCTGACAGCGACGCTGATGCCTGCAACAGACGGTCCGGCAACGTCACCTCGCGGCACCGGTCCCGGGCCGCGGTGATGCGCGCGCGCAGCTGGTCCGTCTCCCACGCGACCTTCACGCGGTAGGCCGCCGGATCGTCCTCGAACGCCAACCGACGGCGCACGATCTCCATCCGCGCCTCGGGGTCGGTCTCCGTCACGATCGTGGCACTCAGTCCGAACCGGTCGAGGAGCTGCGGGCGCAGGTCGCCTTCCTCCGGATTGCCAGTGCCGACGAGGACGAACCGCGCCGGGTGTCGCACCGAGACCGACTCCCGCTCGACGACGTTCTCGCCGCCGGCCGCAACGTCGAGCAGCAGGTCAACGAGATGGTCCTCCAGCAGGTTCACCTCGTCGATGTAGAGGAACCCGCGGTGGGCCGCGGCGAGCAGCCCCGGTTCGAACGACTTCTTCCCGCGCACGAGCGCAGCCTCGAGGTCGATGGTGCCCGCGACGCGATCCTCCGTCGCTCCGAGCGGCAGGTCCACCACGGGCACGGGGATGCTCGCCACTCTCGACGCGTCACCGTTGCAGACCATGCACGCCGGCGTTGGCAGCCCCGGCTCGCAGTTGAACGCGCACCCGTCTACGACGTCGATGGCCGGCAGCAGCTCCGACAGCCCGCGCACTGCGGTGGTCTTCGCCGTACCGCGATGTCCCATGACGAGCACGCCACCGATTCCCGGATCGACGGCGCAGAGGACGAGCGCTTGCTTCATGTCCTCCTGGCCTACGATGGCAGTGAAGGGAAACGCTTCGATCATGTGTCGTTCTTGCCCGTGACTTTGCGGACCATGATGTCCTCGAGCTCTTCGCGGTTGAACCGCTGCGACTCACCACAGTAATCGCAACGGACGCTGGCGCCCTGATCCTCGTTGATCATGTCAAGCAGCTCGTCGACTTCCAGCAGCGCGATGCCGTCCGCCATGCGGCCGCGGCTGCAGGGGCACGCGAACGTCAGCGGGATCTCCTCGAGTACGTCGTAGGGACGGCCGAGGGCGCGTTCGAGCAGGTCCTCGGGGCTGGTCGTCGGCGCGAAGTCCTCGAACGACGACGCCTCCGCCAGCTCTGGAGGGTAGTCATCCGGCAGGGCCTGGACGAGTACGCCGGCCGCGTGGGCGACGTCGCCGGTCTCCGCGTCAATCTGGGTCATCGCGCGCAAACGGGTCGGCACCTGGTCGCTCGTCTCGAAGAACGCCTCCAGGTCTTCGTCGATCTCGCCCGAGGGCAACGTGATCTGGCCCTGCTGGAACGTGCCGTTGATGTTCTGACGGATGACGACGACGAAGCCGGCGGGGAGCAGACCGTGCGCGATCCCACGGTAACCGTCGTGGTCGCAGCGCGCGCCGGCGGCCGGCTGGCCCACGTAGCCTCGGACCAGCCCGCCGGGGCGGATCTCGGCCATGAGCGTGCGGAGCGGGCCGCCGCCGGACCACTGGACGGACACGCGCTCGCAGTCCTTCCACGTCGCGGGGAACACCGCCGCGCAGGTGACCGCCCGCGCCAGCGCTTCCGCGGCCAGCGGCCCTGCACCGTGACGACGGATGGCCTCGCGCGTGATCTCCGTCGTGGTCGCTGCGCGGGCCCGGTACCGCCCGTCGTGCGTAATCGCTACCAACACGCGGTCAGTCATCCGTGAGCCGCTCCCCAGGCGTGGTCGTTCAGCTGCGCCCCGAGTGAGTCCTCCCTCACCCCCACCGTGCACCGAACGGTCGTTTCGGTGCCAGGATCGGGTGCGATTGGCTGCAAAGGCTCGGTGAGCATGGGGTTGAGTCGGATCGGGGTCCCATCAGGAATCCCAGTATTCCTTGATCACGGGCCCAGAACAACGATACGCTACTAGTGTCCATCACTTGCCGTTCGCGTAGATAGCCTTCTGGACAAAACCATGCTTCGAATCGACCTCCGCCTCGCCATGGCGGCAGGCCTGCTGGCCCTCGGTGCCGGTTGGTTTGCCGGTGGCCGGGCAGCAGAAGGGACCGCCACCGCGGTCCAAGGCCTTGAGA
>NZBC01000279.1 GCA_002687715.1 Planctomycetota bacterium
CGAAGCGCGCGTCGAGCCTGCCTGATCCACGCACCGCAACCGGCGCGCCGCCGGAGTGCGCTGCAAGGGTGGGTTCACCGGACCCGTACGCACTACTGGCTACAAGATGCGGTACGACGTCGAGGTCTCGGGCTTTCCGTCCTCCCACGCGGGGCATCTCTGCCTGCTGCGGTTGAAGGAGGACGACTACCCCGGCACGACGAAGATCACCGAGTGGCCGTCGTGGACGCTTCCTGTCCTCCAGTGGGGCAAGAAGCAGGGCGGCGTGGTCGGATTCTCTCACTCCGGGTGGGGCCTCGCCGTGAACTCCGCCGACCTGCCGAACTACCTCGTCCCCGCGTTCGACGGCATCGGCGCGAACGAGTTCATCGTCGACGTCACTCACGACGCTGTCGACTTCATCTCCGCCGTCGATACACCCTACGTGTGGGAGCTGAACATCTGGTATCACACGCTGAACTGCGGCTACCGCACGCGGATCAGCGGTGAGACCGACTTCCCGTGCATCTACGGGGAGCGCGTGGGTCTCGGCCGCATCTACTGCAAGCTCGACGGCCAGCTCGACTTCGACGAGTACTGCACCTCGATCGCGGCAGGCCGGTCCTACGTTGGTGACGGCCGCAGTCACCTCATCGACTTCGCGATCGACGATGCGGAGGTCGGGGTGGGCAAGAGCGAGCGAGCCCTCGCCTCGCCGGGCAAGGTACGCGTCACTGCGAAGGTGGCCGCGTTGCTGCCGAAGAAACCGAACCCAGGGATCAAGCGGCGCCCCTACCCTCAGAAGCCCTACTGGCACGTCGAGAGGGCACGCATCGGCCTCACGCGCAAGGTCCCGGTCGAGGTCGTGGTCAACGGCGTCGTCGTTGCGACGCAGGAGATCGTTGCCGACGGGACCCTCCGCGACGTCGCGTTCGACGTCACCATCGATCGTTCGAGCTGGGTCGCGTTGCGCATTCTCCCCACGAGCCACACCAACCCGGTATTCGTCCTGGTCGATGGCAGACCCATCCGCGCCTCCCGTGCGTCCGCGGACTGGTGCCTGAAGAGCGTCGACCGCTGCTGGCAGTCCAAGCTCGGGCGTACTCGAAAGCGCGAACGCGACGCCGCCCACAAGGCGTACGAGCACGCGCGGGCGGCCTACCGGCGGATTCGCGACGAGAGTCGATAGGTGCTTGCCTCCGACAGGGAGCGCGGACCCCCAGGGCGTGTGAAGCAATCTGCTCTGATGGGAGCGCGGACCTCCAGGTCCGCTCCGGAACCGGCTTCGCCGCCAGGCCGGACCTGGAAGGTCCGCACTCCCGTCCGTCAGGGGGATCGGATCACCATGACGACACGATCGACCGACGCGCCCGGAACGACTTGTCGCTTTCCGTCAGGCCACACGACGGTCAACTGGTCGATCTTGGTGCACCTGCCGAGACCGAAAGTGACGACGAGCTCACTCTGGGAGGCGTAGGAGCTGCCGGTGTGGACGAGGCGGCGCTGAGTGATGCCGTCGGCTTCGAGGACGACCATGGCGCCGATGGCGTCGAGATTGGGCTTCTTGCCGGTGAGCTCGACGCGGAGCCAGTGGTGCCCCGTGTCCTGGTCGTTGCGGAGGATCCGGATGCCGCTTGCGTTGTCGCCTACGACGAGGTCGAGGTCTCCGTCCTGGTCGAGGTCGGCGGTGGCGAGGCCGCGGGCGGCGAGGGGAGCCCGAAAGCCCGGGCCGGCGGCGTTCGTCCAGTCGCGGAACGAGCGTCCCATGTTGCGGAGCAGCGTGAGCCGCTGGCGGTAGGGGATCATTGGCTTGACCTCCTGGATGTCGGGCTCGAGGTGGCCGTTGGCGAGGACGATGTCCTGGAGTCCGTCGAGGTCCAGGTCGGCCCACAGCAGGCCGAAGGTGAGGAGCTTCTGGGTGGGGCCGGAGACGCCGACTTGCTGGGTGACGTCCCGAAAGCGGGCGCTCTCGCCCTGCTGGCGGTACAGGGCAACGGGCTCACCGGCGAAGTTCCCGATGGGGATGCCTGCGACGCCGTCGTTGAGGTAGTCGGCGGCAGCGATGCCCATGCCGGCGCGGGTACGTCCGTTCTCGTCGTAGCCGATGTTGCCGCGCTGGGCGCGCTCCTCGTACCGGCCGGGACCCGTGCTCAGGTACAGGAAATTGGGCTCGGCGTCATTCGCGACGACGATGTCGAGGATGCCGTCGCGGTTGAAGTCCCAGAGGGCGACGCCGAGTGACTTGGCCTTGCCGCGTTTGCTGAGGATGCCCGATTGTTCGGTAACGTCCTCGAAGACGCCCTGGCCGTCGTTGCGGAACAGCCGGCAGGTGTTGCCTTCGTACTTGCGGGGGATGGCGAAGCTCTTGTCGATGCCGTTGACGGAATCGAAGACGTCATTCGCGGGGCACCACTTGGCGTAGTTGCAGACGAAGAGGTCGAGGTCGCCGTCCCGATCGCAGTCGAAGAAGGCGGCCGAGGTCGACCAGTCCGGCCCCTGGTGGCCGCCCTTGTCGGTCCAGGGCCTGGTCGCGAGCCCGGCGTTCGCGGTGACGTCCGTGAATCGGGTCCCGTCGTTGCGGAACAGGCGTAGACCGCCCCAGCCGGTGATGAGCAGGTCCTGGTCGCCGTCGCTGTCGATGTCTGCCGCGGCGCCTCCCGTGCCTTGGAGCTCGAGCGCCAGGCCGACTTCCTTCGTGGCGTCCGCGAACTTCAAGTCCCCGAGGCCGCGGAAGAAGCGCGATGTCGGGTGGCCGCGTTCCGTGCGCTGGGGATCACTCGCATAGGTCGTCCCGTTTGCCACGAACAGGTCGAGGTGCTCGTCGCCGTCGGCGTCGAAGAGAACGACGCCGGGGCCCATGCACTCCGGCAGATAGCGCGAGTTGCCTCCCTTCGCATCCACGAAGCTACCCGTGAAGTGAACGAAGTCGATGCCCGCGTCGTCGGTGAACGGGATCTCGTACTTGAAGGCGCGGGGCGCCGGGACACCGGGAATGAACTTGTCACTGTCGATCTCGGGACGGGTCTCCTTCTCTTCGTCGCATCCCCTGAGGATGACGAGGATCAGGGCGATCAAGGCAACGACAACGGCGATGGAGAACGCGGCTCTACGGCTCATGAGTCGGGCTGCTCATGCACGACGATCGTCTGGCTCATCCGGTGGTCGTGGGGGTTCTGCTGGCGGTAGTCGAGGGTCCCCTTCTGGGCGTCCTCGTCGATCTTGTACTTCGCGTAGGCCTTGGCGGCCTCGCCCGCCGCGTACGTGAACGCGGCCTTGCGCGCCGCATCGGCAGTGACACCGGCGAGCGATTCGTAACACTGCCGGCGCTTGTCGTGAGCCAGAGCGTGCTCGGGGTCGATCCGGAGCACCTGCAGGAACGCTGCGATGGCCTCCTCGTAGCGCTCGAGGTGGATGTACGTGCGTCCGAGCCGCTCCCAGGTGTCGCGGCTGTCCGGGTAGAACCTCGACACGGCGGTGTAGGCCTCCACGGCGCGGTCGAGGTCCTGGCCGCCGCGTTCCTCGTGGAGTCGTCCCCACCAGAAAGCGTTCTTGGGATCGTCGGGCGCCGCCGCGGACGCCTTGCGCAGCATGGCCTCGGCGCGGTCGAACACGCCATCGATGAAGAACACCCGGGCCTGGTTGCGCCAGCCGTCGACCCGATCGGGGGCGAGCTTCGCCACCTCCGCGAACGCGCGCTGCGCGCTGCCGGTGACGCCGTCGAGCGCGAGGCCGACGCCGTAGTCGTTGAACCGCATCCACGAACCGGGATCCGGTGCCTGGCCCGCCGCCCCGCCCGTACCGTCACGGGACACCCGCAGGGTCACGCGATCGCTCGCGATGCGAGTGATCGGGAGATCGGGGACTGGCTTGCCCTCGAAGACGAACTCCGTGTACTCCCGATTGAACTTCCGCCACCGGAGGTCCGCTTCGAGTACGAGATCGCCGTCGGGACAGTCTTCCGGCACGGTGAAGGCGTAGCGGGCGATGTCCGACCCGCTCGGCGGGATGACGTTGGCGTAGACGGCTGTGTAGATGTCGGGTGCGTTACGCTTCGCGATGCGCTGACCGTGCTGGTCGACGAGGACTGAGCGAAAGAAGTGCGCCGCCGGATCGACCCGCCGGTCCTTGCTGAGCTTGCCGCTGTGCCAGATCTCACCGGCCGGCCCCGTCACCTTGAACGACAACCAGCCCTCGTTGGAGTCGTTGGTGCCGCCCGGGAACGTGTGTCCGACGCCCTGGTTCCGTACGACGACGTCGATCTGGATACGCTCGCCCGGCTTCACGACCGGGCGCGCCACGTCGAGCGCCATGACGGTGGCGCCGCTCTCGCGTTTGAGTGCGAACACGTCGACACGGAGCTTCTCGTCCTGCAGGTCGGCCTCGATGCGCTTGATCGTCTCGAGATCGCCGCGGATTGCGGGCAGGGCCGTGTTCACCGCGAGGAAACGGTGGCTGCGGACCTTGCCACCCTTCGCCGCGACGTCGCCGAGGCGCGCGTCTTCCAGCGGCATGTGGCAGTCCTGGCACTCCTTGGTGCCCGGCGGCTCGTACCACGTCATGGGGTTGTTGTGGGGGACGCCCGAGTTCTGCCACGAGTCGTACTCATTCTGTCCGCGCAGCCACCGGTAGTGGTTGACCGGGACGTCGAGGCTGACCTTGTGGCAGGGCGCGCAAAACTCCGACTTGCGGAAGAACGGCTTGAGCATGCGCCGCTTGTGGACGACGGGCTTCGCCTTCAGGACGTAGTCGTGGAGGAAGCGTCCGAGCCCGTCCTTTACCGTGTCGAAGGCGTAGGGCGACGGGACCTCGTCCTGGATGTTGTAGTTGCCGTTGCCGGTCTGGTTGTGAATGCGGTCGATCGCGTGGCACGCCAGGCAGGTCAGGCCCGCCTGCGCCTCCAGCGTCACGGGATCGATCTCCTCGGTCATGTTGCCCGCGAGCATGATCGCGGGGTCGTGGCATCCGCCGCACCACTGCGACTTCTCCTTGCCGACGGTGGTACGGGTGAGTTCGACCGCCTTGCGGTAGAAGGGATTGTTGAACGACGCGAACCGGTGAGCCGACGTTGCCCACTGCTCGACGATGTCAGCGTGACAGCGCTTGCAGGTCTGCGCGCCGAGATAGTGGCTCGGAGCGAACCCCAGCCGTCGCGTCTCCGCCTCGTAGGCCGCCTGATCCGGGAAGTCACCGTGGTGGATGATGTCCGCCGTGAGCTGGTCGCCCGAGCTCGTCGTCGTCGCGGCGGGGAAGAAGGGGCTCGCGGGGTTCACGTGGCCGGCGGCTTGAAACGGAACGAACGGGTCCTCGATCGGCGGGTTGCGCCAGACCGCCGGAACGTCCGGTCGGATCGCGACGTGCGGCGTCGGTTCGGAGTGATCGCGAGAGAGCATTGCCTCCAGTCCGTGGAGCGCGCCCGCGACCAGGACGACGACCACCATCGCGATCGTTCCGCGACGTGCGACTGCGCCTGGAGGCCGGTCGTTCGAGAGCATTCGGTGCGCGAGATACACCAGCGGCATGAACGCCGCGCAGACCTGGTGCCCCACGAACGCCCACCGGTTGGCCTCCGAGTTCGCCGCCGTGAGGATGAAGAACCCGCTCACGAAGAGGAAGGCCGTGACCACGAGCACGCTGATTCCGGTCGGGATGGTCCCCTTGCTCTTGCGCATCAACGCCTTCGGCAGGTGCCAGAGGGCGAACACGACGGCGGGAACGAAGACGACGGTGCCGACCACGATGTGCAACACCAGCATCGTCTGGTAGGTGGTCGGCAGGTGATGGGGATCGTCGCCAACGCCCAGTGCGTGCGCGGCGAGCGCGAGGTACACGGAGTCGGCGATCATGAAGCCCGCCCCGGCCATCACGAACCCGAGCAGGAGTATCTGCGCTGGCGAGAGGAGTCTGAGTCGTCTGGTCTCGGGCGGCGGCATGGGCTGCAAGGACGTTATCAGCTCGCCGATGAGCCTTCGAAGGGCTCTCGTGGAATCGCGGTCTTCGAATGCTCCGCCCCTGTGGGACGGAGCGCCGCTCTCGAACGGAGTGCGGAGTCGAGCTGCATCGCGAGCACGAAGAGCGCGAACGGAAAGACCTGGACGAGGAGCCGGCGGGCGACGTCGGCCTGTAGGTGCAGGGCGGGAGCGCGGAGGAAGTTGATCGTCATCTCCGCGGCGACGGCAGCGAGGAGGATGGCGCCCGCGCGTCCGGCGATGCGACGTGGCCCCGTGAGTACAGCGCCGATGGCCCCGATCAGCGCCGCGAGCAGGAGGAGGTGGAACTTGCTCTCGGGGTGGCCGATCGACGAACCGAACGACTCGAGGATGAGCTGAGCGCGCTCGCCGGGCGGGGACTGTGGGACGCCTTCGCCGAGCGCGATTCCAGCGCCTCGCAGGTACACGGTCGCGGGCCAGATCGCCGCCGTCGCCATCGCGACGACGACCCACCGGACGGCGGCGCGAACCGGCCACGGACGAAGCAGGACCACCGCCGCTCCGAGCACGCAGAGGTGGACTGCGCCCTCCAGCTTGACCCATACCATGAGCCCTGCGGCCAGCCCGGCGATGACGGGGCCGCGTCCGCCGACGGCGACCCCACCTGCCGCGACGGCGAGGATCGCCCCGACGTGGGGATCGGCGTAGCCGGCCGACGCGTACATCCGCAGCCCGGGTGCGAGCGCGGCGAACGCAGCGAGGAGCAGGCCGGCAATCGCGCTGCCCGCTGAGGCGGCAAGCGACCCCAGGAAGAGCACGGCGCCGGGGACCATCAGCCAGGAGCCGGCCAACGAGTAGAGGCCCTTCAGGTCATCTGCGAACAGGTACCCGAAGTCCATCAGGTACGGCTGGTGCAGCGGATAGTCGTTGTGGAGCGCGAACGTCTCGGGGTCCTCGAGGAAGAGCCACGGCCCGTCGTCGGCGATGAAGAACCGCGCCTTCGTATCGAAGTGCGCGAACCCGTCGCCGCGCGGCGCGGGGTACGCGAGCAGCTGCAGGGCCAGGACTCCCGCCACGACAGCCGCGCCCACGATCGGCGCGATCGTGGCGCCGGCGCGTTGGGGAGAAGGTGCGGGTGCCCGCCAGATCGCGGCACCGCAGAGCACGAGCCCCGAGCCAGCGATCGTCCACGCGACCCAGGAGTGCAGGCCCGCGCCGAGCTCCGACGTCCCGAAGAGCAGCAACGACGTGAGCGGCGGACCGAGGACCATCCCCGCGCCGACCTGCGCGGCAGGGGGCCAGGGCGCGCGCAGCCATCGTACGACTCCGTACCCGAGCAACGCGGGAGCCACGGCGATCAGGACGGACATCAGGATCGGAGTCACCGCAGCAGGCTCCGGAGGTGCGCGACTGGCAGATCATTGGCGCGGATTCTCTCAGCGAGCGGCTTGAGCACCAGTACCTGGTGTACCCGCCCGGCGGCGGTGCCGGGTGATTGCACGCCGGGTATGAGGACGTCGGCGCCGAGGCCCTTGCGTGCCAGTGCTTGCACGCGCTCCACGTCCTCCGGCTGGACGTCATGGAACAGGAACACCTGCGTATCGAGCAACCACCCGAGGAGCGGAGACTGACCGGTTTCGATGAGCTGGGTCAGCCAGGTCTCCAACCGCGATAGCGGCATCGGAACGCCCCACGTCCGCGGCGCGAACCGGTGCAACATGATCCGCAATCCGCGCAGGCTTCGCTCATCGGCGCCGCCGGTGACGAACGCGATCCGCAGTCCTCGCGGCGGCGCGTTCTCTAGCGCGGGTGCGATCAGATCGAGCGCGCGCCACGCGCCGAGTGCGGTATCGCTTCCCTGTTCCCCTTCATAGACTGCGATCTCCCGCGCCGTGAGGTCGTTCGCGTCGATGCGACCCAGCAGGTACCGCATGTCCCCGGCCAACCGTGCCGTCGGGGCGACGAGGAGCCAGGCGGCCGCGAGGACCACCGCGATCACGGCCACGTTGAAGACGATGCGGATGCTACGCACGGCGGCATTCTAAGCGCGAACGACTCCGGGGAGCGCGGACCTCCCGTCCGGGCGTGGACGACTACTCGAAGTGCAACGCCAGGGCGTTCGAGAGCGCGTAGCCGGCCGGAGTCATGGGGTCGGAGACGAGAACCTGGGCGTAGATGTCGGTGCCGGCGAGCGCCGGGTCGTTGGGGACCGGGAAGGGGACGGTGAGCATGCCGCCGCCGCCGGTGGGCAGTGCGATCGCCGTGAGATCGAAGAACGACGTCATCCAGTCGACACTGGCGAAGCAGCCGGGGCCGACCTGGAGGTGGTCGGGGAGGGCGCAGAGGACGAAGTACGCGAGTTGACCGCCGAGCTGGCCGGCGAGTGTGACGCTGAAGGCGGCGTTGCCGAGGCTGGGCGTCCCGGTGCCGGTGAGCGTGACCGGACCGGTGCTGCCCGGGCAGCCGGGACCGTACGGTGCGGTGTAGGCACGCGGGGTGGCGGGCGGAAGGACCTCGAGGCAGCCGGGGAACACCACGAGCTCGCCGGTGGTCGGATCGTCCCATTGCAGGACGTAGGACCCGGAGGGCGTCTCCGCAGGTATCGACAGCGGGAAGATCCGGTCGTCGAAGCCGGGGTTGGAGGTCGCCCACGTGCTGGGCCCCGTGATGTCGGGAAACGGGCCGAGGAACGTGAACGCCGAGTCCGGACCCTGGTCGACGCCCGTGCCGAAGATGCCGAACCACGCGGCGTAGGGTGCCGGTTGTTCCAGCGTGGAGACGGGGTTCACGAGCGGCGTCGGGGTGCTGAGGTAGAACACCTGAACCATGTTTCGGGTCGGGGCCGGACCGTTGACGTTGATCGTACCCACCGAATTCGTGGCGCCTGCGGCGACCTTGAGGACGGTCGGCGACGCGACCCCGCCGAGGGCCGCCGTCTGGAACGTGTTGTCGATGGTGACCCCGTTCCACCACGCGGCGCTGAAGTTCGCCGGCCCGAACGGACCATCCACGGGTTCGACATAGACCCGGTAGATTCCGGGTGCGATGCCGTCGATGGTGAATGTCCCGGCGCCGATGGTGAACCCACCCTGCCGGGTGCGGCCCGTGACGGCATCGACGAGGAACACGTGCGCGCCGGCGACGGTTCCGCCGCCGGTTCTCTGGACCGTACCCGCGACCGATCCAGTGCCCGTGTTCTGCGCGTAGATCGCGCCGACACCGGCGTCGTCGTCGGCCGCCGGAAGGCGGGTCTTGAGCGTTCCCGCGAACTGGAACGGGTACATCGACGCGTTGAACAAAGCGCTGTGGTCCATGCCGATGCCGTGACCGGCCTCGTGCATCACGAACCCGTCGACGTCGAACCAACCCGGCGTGCCGAGCGTCGAGAAGAAGAACCCCTGACCGGGCGCGGGGCTGTTCGGCGACCCGTTGCCGACGACGTCGAACTCCGTGATCACACCATTGGTGAACCACACGGTCGTGATCCCGAGTCCGCCACCGAGCAGCGCCTGGTTCGCGGGCGTATCCGCCCACGTGAGCAAGTTGGTGCCGTCCTGAGCCGGGTCGGTGATCGGGGTCTGTCCCTGGTTGATGAACGTCAGACCGCTCAACACACCGAGCCGAGCGACTGCGGTATCGATCGCGGGGACGACCAGGCTGCCGGCCTGGAAGATGACCTGGGTGCCGACCTGATCGTTGACCGCGTAGTTGACGCTGGCGCCCGACGGCCAGGTGTTGGGAGTGGGCGTCGTGGGACCCCCGGACCAGATGGGGAGATAGGCGCGGACACTCAGGGCCGTCAACGCGGCGACGAGCACCACGAGGTAGGGGCGAACGCGGGCGTTCATCGTCCCTCCTCGTTGGTGATCTGGACCGCGCGGCGCAGCGCGGCGACTGACGTCGAGCGACCTCGGTCGGTGGCGCGCATCGCTCGACCGTCCGCGACCCGCCACTGACCCTGCGTCATGCCCGCGGTTCGCCACTGGCCCAGCGCGTCCTTCACGATGAATGCGACCACCTCGTCGCCGACGCGATACCGGACGCCGGCGGAGACGCGCATCTCGACGTGCCCGATCTTGCCGCCGGGCTCACGCACTAGCAGCGGAGGATCGGGGAGGTCGCCCTTCCACGTTTCGGTGACGTCCAGCTCCCACTCGCTCCAGATCAGGCCAGATGCGCGCACCGCGCGCTCGGTGAGAACGTGGGCGCGCACGATGAGGACGGCATCCCGTGCGAGGTCCACGGTCGTCTTGGTGGGGGCGCCGCACCGCGCGGCACCGATCCGGTCATATCCGATTCCAGTGCTCCTCTGGACCTGCGGCGCGGGACCCGGCATGCACCACAGCCCGCCCGCGACGGCTCCCACGACGACGGCGATGACGAGCGGCTTCAGCATGATCGGGTGACTCCTCTCTGTGGCCTGGCTGGCGGCATCGCGGGGACCGCCAATCAGGAGATTCTATCGCAGCGGGGAAGCGGAATTGAAAGGGGGTTTGTTGGACGGAGGTTTCGAGGAGAACCCAGGAGCCCGAGGATCAGAAACAGGAGCAGAGCCCGGATCTCGACTCTGCTCCTGGGTTCTCCTTGAAACCGCTTCCCGAATGCGGCTACAGCGCCTTGAACAGCATGCCGGCGCCAGCCGCCGCCGCCCCGAGGTACATGACCAGGACGAACGGTCGCTCGGGGACGCGGTGGTGCATCCAGAGTCCGATGCCCGCGCCGACCGGGACGAGGGGGAGGAACACCGCCGACGTGAGCAGTGTCTCGCCCGTGATCAGCGAGAGTCCGAGGTACACCGGCAGCTTGGCCGCGTTCACGATGAAGAAGAAGAGGCACAGCGTGCCGACGAGGACGCGCTTCTCGAGGCGATGCTCGAGGAGGTAGATCGACATGATCGGGCCCGCGCTGTGCGCCACTGTCGACACGACGCCGCACAGCGCGCCCGCCGTGGTGCCCGACGTCGTCGTGTCGGGTATCCGAGGGACCGCGCCGCCGAGCATGCGCCAGAGTTGCAGCGCGACGAACGCGAGACAGGTCGCGCCCACGACGCCGTTGAGCGCCGGGATGAGTCGTCCCGAGCCCTGCAGCAGCCACAGGACGAGTCCACCGATCGCGATGCCGAAGACCGCGCCCGTCACCGTGTGGCGGATGCGGTGGTTGGACCAGGTCCCGCGGTGCTGCCAGACCGCGACTGCGTCCGCTGCGAGCAGGAGCGGCAGGATCACGCCCACGGCGTGATCGACACGCAGAGCGTGCGCCATCAGCGGAATGGCCACGATCCCGATCCCGCCGCCGAATCCCGATTTCGACAGCCCGACGATGAGCACCGCGAGGCTCATCGCGGTGAAGAACCACCACATCGGGATGCCGTCGGGCGGGTCGACCATGGGGGCGTTCGGAGTCGTTGGCTTTCTGTGGGGAACCCAGGAGCCCAGGAAAGAGCTAAGGAGAACCCAGGAACCCAGGAGCAGAATCCGATCCGATCTGGTTCTTGGGTTCCCGGGTTCTCCTTGGCCTTCCTGCTGTCCTCACCTTGGCGGTCTCGTTGCCGCGCACGCTGCCAAGCGGCACGGGGATCGTGCGTGTTACACGTCCAACGGGTCGATCTTGTCGGTGTCGATGCGGAGATCGGCGATCGCGGACTGAAGCTCGCTGGCGGTGATCTTGCCCTGGTGCCGGAGCGCGTCGAGCGTCGCGACGACGATGGACGCGGCATCGACTTCGAAGTGGCGGCGGAGCGCCTCACGCGTGTCGCTCATGCCGTAGCCGTCCGTCCCCAGTGGGACGTACTCGCCCGGAATCCAGCGTGCGATCATGTCCGGTACGGCCTTCATGTAGTCGGACGCCGCGATGAACGGCCCGTCGACACCGTCGAGGACCCTGGCTACGTGGGGCACTCGGGCCGTCTCCGTCGGGTGGAGCCGGTTCCACCGTTCGCACCGGAGGGCGTCGTTGCGTAGCAGCTGATACGACGTGGCGGACCACACGTCAGCCGCCACGCCGAACCGAGTGGCGAGGATCTCCTGCGCTTCCAGTACCTGCATCAGGATCGACGCCGAACCGAAGAGCTGCGCCTCGAGCGGGTGGTTCTCCTGCGACGGCCGGAACCGATAGAGCCCTCGCAGGATGCCCTCCTCCGAACCTTCCGGCATCGGAGGCATCGGGTAGTTCTCGTTCTGGATCGTGATGTAGTACCAGGTGTCTTCGCCGTCGACGTACATGCGCCGGATGCCGTCCTTCACGATCGTCGCGAGCTCGTAGGCGAAGGCGGGGTCGTAGCACCGCAGGTTGGGAATCGTACTCGCGAGCAGGTGGCTCTGGCCGTCCTCGTGCTGCAGGCCTTCGCCGTTCAGCGTGGTACGGCCGGCCGTTGCGCCCATGAGGAACCCGCGTCCGCGCGCGTCGCCGAACGCCCATGCCTGGTCGCCCGTCCGCTGGAACCCGAACATCGAGTAGAAGACGTAGAACGGGATCATTGCCTCGCCGTGCGACGCGCCCGCCGTTCCGGCAGCGAGGAACGACGACATCGCGCCGGCCTCGGGGATGCCTTCCTCCAACAGTTGGCCGTCGGCGGCCTCGCGGTAGTAAAGGAGCATCTTCTTGTCGACCGGCTCGTACTTCTGTCCGTTGGAAGCCCAGATGCCGACTTGTCGAAAGAGCGGGTCCATGCCAAACGTTCGCGCCTCATCGGGCACGATGGGCACGATGCGCTTGCCGACGTTCTTGTCCTTGAGGAGTCGGCTGACGAGCTGTGCGAACGCCATCGTCGTCGAGGCGGGCTGTTCGTTGCCCTTCTGGAACGCCGCGTAGACGTCGTCCTTGACTGGGCCGAGCGCCGGAACCTGAGTACGCCGACTGGGGAGTGGGCCGCCCATCGCGGCGCGCCGCTCGTGGAGGTAGCTGAGCGCCGGGTCGCGCTCGCCCGGGTGGTAGAAGGGGTAGCTCTCGAGCTGCTCGTCCGTGAACGGGATGTCGAGGATGTCCCGCAATTCCGCGAGCTCGTTCTGCTTGATCTGTTTCTTCTGGTGCGTCGAGTTCTTGCCGGCGAACTCCGATCCGGCCCGCCAGCCTTTCACGCTATGGGAGAGGATCACCGTCGGACGTCCCTGGTGATCTTCCGCGGCCTTGAACGCTGCGTAGACCTTGCGACGGTCGTGCCCTCCGGGGCGCAGCTTGCCGAGGTCGTCGTCGGAGATGCCCTGGATGAGCTGGAGCAGCGCGGGATTCTGGCCGAAGAAGCGCTCGCGGAGGGTCTTGCCGTCGGAGCTTGCGAAGTGCTGCCACTCTCCGTCGACGACCTGGTTCAAAGCATCGCGCAGGACACCGCCGGCATCGCGCGACAAGATCGGATCCCACTCGCGGCCCCAGGTGCACTTGACGACGTTCCAGCCGGCGCCGCGGTAGAGCCCCTCCAGCTCCTGGATGATCTTGCCGTTACCGCGGACGGGGCCGTCGAGGCGCTGCAGGTTGCAGTTGATGACGAAGGTGAGGTTCTGGAGGCCGTCGCGCCCGGCGAGGCACAGCGCGCCCGCCGCTTCTGGTTCATCGCTCTCGCCGTCGCCGAGGAACGCCCACACGCGGGACTGCTCCGTGTCGACGATGCCGCGTGACGCGAGGTAGCGGTTGAAACGAGCCTGGTAGATGGCCGCCATCGGGCCGAGGCCCATACTGACGGTCGGGAACTCCCAGTAGTTCGGCATGAGCCGCGGATGCGGGTACGACGAGAGGCCTGCGCCGCGCTTCACCTCGCGACGGAATCGGATGAGCTCCGCCTCGGTCAAACGGCCCTCGAGGAACGACCGCGCGTACATGCCGGGCGCGCCGTGCCCCTGGTAGTAGACATGGTCGCCCGTCCCCGGGCCTTCCTTGCCGCGGAAGAACCAGTTCATGCCAACCTCGTACAGCGTCGCCGACGATGCGAAGGTCGAGATGTGGCCGCCGATGCCGGCGTAGTCCTTGTTGCCCTTCGCGACGATGACGGCTGCGTTCCAGCGGATCATGTCCTCTATCCGCTGCTCGACTGCCTCGTTGCCCGGGAACGCCGCCTCTTCCTCGAGGGAGAGGGTGTTGACGTAGTCGGTGATGACCGGGAGCTCACCCACCACGCGCCGCGTCCTCGCCTCCTCGAGGAGGCTGGCGACGAGGAAACGGGCGCGCTCGAGTCCGTCGACGTCGATGACGGACTCGAGTGATTCGAGCCATTCCCGGGTCTGGAGCGGATCGTGGTCACGGCTTTGATGCATGGGTGTCTCGGCGGGCGGACGATTGGCGAGGGGTAATATAACTGCGCCACAGGCCCGTCACGATGCCGCGCCGCGCCGTCAGCGTGCCATCAGGACGCCAAGATCGGAGTCACTCCCATGCCCGTCGTCGGAGCGTCTGCCGACCGCCAGCGCGCCCAGGAGCTGGGTCTCACGCCGATCTACGGTTGCGCGATCATCGACATCGGGGAGAGCCCGGCGGCGCTCTGACGCAAGAAGCCTCGAAGGGATCGGCCTACTCGTCCTCTTTCGAGGACTTCTTGGTCGTCTTCTTCGTGGTCTTGGCGGCCGCCTTCTTGGCCGCCTTCTTCTTGGCCTTCTTCTTGGTGGCCTTCTTCTTCGTCTTGCGCTCGGGGAACTGCCATTGCAGCTCACCTTCCTCGTTGTAGTAGAGGCTTGCCTTGAACTTGCGGCCGCGCATCGAGACGAATCCGAAGAGCTCGTCGGTCTTCTCGCCGTTGAGCATCCGCTTGATCTGGTCCGGCGCGAGGTAGCGGTACTTGATGCGCTCGGCGAGGCGGAAGTCGCACTCCTTGTCCTTCTTCCGCGGGATGTTCTTGACGCACTTGTAGCCCGAGCCCTGGCGGGTGACCTCCGACTTGCACTTGGGGCATTTGCCCATGAGCGTGCCTTCGGGGACCTCCTCGCGCTTGAACTGTCCCGGCGTTTCCTCTTCGTCGTCGTCGCCTGCGGACGCGTCGAGCTCGATCTCGACCAGACCGTCGTCCTGGAGGACGAGGTAGCCCGGAGCTCGCGTGCCGTCGAATCCGGTCATCGGACCGATCTTCTTCTCGGCCAGCAGACGAATGACCGTTTCTGGGAACAGGTACTTCCCCTTCTGGTCCTTGTTGATCGTGAATTCGTCGTCCTTGTCGGCCGACATGTAGGAGAACGTCTTCTCGATCAGCACCTTGCCGTTGGGGGACAGGAGCTTCGCGCCCTTCGGGTGATCGACCGCGAAGACCTCTTCGTTGCCACCCTCGCGCGACTTCAGTGCTTCGACGAGGTCCGCGACCATGGTGCGGATCTCCTTGTCCCACTGCTCGCGGCTGTAGTGGCCCTGGGCCATCTGCGCCAGCCGATACTCCCAGTTGCCGGTGAGGTCCGGCTTGGCCAGGACGCCGAGGTCGAGGTTGCGGACGAGACGCACGAGCGTGCATCCGAGCGGTGTGGGCAGGATGGTGCGGCCGGACCGGCGGGAGAGCCGCTTTCGGATCAGGTCCTCGACGATCGCGGCTCGGGTTGCCGGCGTCCCGATTCCCTTCTCCTTCAGCTCCTCGAGCGTGTCGTCGTCGAGCACCGTCTCTTCGCCGTCCTCGCCTCTCGGGACCGCGACGTCCTTGCCCGCCGTCTCCATCGCCTTCACGAGTGAGCCGTCCGTGTAGCGCGAGGGTGGCTGCGTCTCCTTGTCCAGGAGCTCGACTGACTTGGTCGCGACGGTGCCGTCGTCGTTGAGGCCGGGGAGGTCCTTGTGCTCGGGTGCCGGCTCGACGGCGCGCCAGCCGGGCGTGCCCAGCCGCCGGGCGCGGGTCACGAAGGTCTCGTCCTCGACGACGGTGTGCCGAGTTACGTTCTCCCACTCCGCGACGCCGAGGAGCACCGCCATGAACCGGCGCAGGATGAGCTCGTAGATCTTCGCCTCGTCGTCCTTGAACGACGTGGGATTCTCGCCCGTCGGGATGAGCGCGAAGTGGTCGGACACCTTGGCGTCGTTGAACACGCGATCTCGACGTACGGGCTTGAGCCCGTCGACGGTGCCGCCGGCTTCGGCCAGAGCCCGATCCACGACGTGCCCCAGTGTTCCCGCCCGCAACGACGTCACGAGCTTCGGGATCTCGGTTGCGTAGTCGGTGGGCAGGTAGCGGCTCGACGTTCTCGGATAGGTGACGGCTTTCTTGGCTTCGTACAGCCGCTGGACGACGCCGAGCGTGTGGTCGAGCGTGTACCCGAAGCGGTTCGAGGCTTCGCGCTGGATCGTGGTCAGGTCGAAGAGGAGAGGAGGCATCTCCTTGCGCTTGGTGTGCTTCTCGGTGGCGACGCCCGGCTTGCCACGGACCTTGTCGACGATGGCCTGAGCCGTTTCCTTCTTCAGAACGCGGTCTGCCTTCTTGCCGTCTTCGTTGATACCGGACCACCGGCTTTCGTAGACGCCGTTGGCGCCCGTGTCGAACTCGGCATCGATCTGGAAGTACGGAACCGGCGTGAACCCGTCGATGGCGCGCTCGCGGTCGACGAGGAACGCGAGGGTCGGTGTCTTCACGCGCCCGACCGCGAAGAACTGGCGGGCCCGCCCCATGAACTTCTTGGTGAACGCGCGCGTGCCGTTCATGCCGACCATCCAGTCGGCCTCGTCACGGGCGTACGCCGCGGAACGCAGCGGGCCGTACTCCTCGGCGCTCTTCAGGTTGTCGAATGCCGTGGAGATGGCCTTGGTCGTCATCGACTGCAGCCACATCCGGTTGACCTTCTTCTCCGCGGCGCCGGCATGATCCAGCACCAGGTTGAAGATCAGCTCGCCTTCGCGTCCGGCATCGCACGCGTTGACGATCGTGGTGACCTGCTTGGACTTCATGAGCCGGACGAGCCGTTTCAACAGCTCCGTCGTCTTCGCCTGGCCCTGGCGGGGCACCCGCTGGAAGGCATCCGGCAGGATCGGCAGGTCGCCGAGTGCCCAACGTTTGTACTTGGCGTCGTAGGCAGATGGGTCCTGCAATTCGAGCAGGTGCCCCGAGGCCCACGCGATCACCATGTCATCGCGTTCGTAGAGCAACTCCTGCTTCTTGAAACCACCGAGGACTTTGGCGAAGTCGTCGGCGACCGACTTCTTCTCCGTGACGACGAGGGTCTTCATGTGTCTCCTGCTCGAGCTTGCGTCGGGGATCGAGGCCGTCGGGGCGTACCCGGCCCTGGGATAACCGGATCATGTTGGTGGATCCATCCCGAGTTCAAGGGGGCAGGCGACGGAAAAGGATGACACCGCTGTGACCCCCGCCACTCGGAATGGCGTCCCAACGGCCGGCAGCGTAGTCGGTTATGGATCCGAAAGCGACACCAGAGAAAGGCGTGAGCTTTACCTTCCCCCGAGCGTCCGGGTAGGGTGGACGCGACGCCGTTGACCGGAGTTCGGGGGCCAACACCGAACTCCAAACGATCGAAAAAGCAGGCAGGGGGGGATCAGCGAGTGTCCCCGCTCCCCCCTGAGCTTGCCTTGCCCGGGGCCCCGGTCCCGGGCGCCTTTGTTTGCGATGCTGGCGGGTGGAGCCGTTCCTGGGCTCCTGGGAGGTCTTGTTCTTCTCGGGACCTCGCGAAGCTCGGCTACTTCTTGCCGCCTTCCCCATTCTTCTTCGGGGGAGCGCCCGTCTTGTTCGGATCGTCCTTCTTTTCTGGATCGTCCTTCTTCTCGGGCAGGACGTCCGCGACCTTCTTCTGGAAGAAGTCGGTCACGGTGTAGTCGCGGATGGTCACGACGTACTCGGACGTGGAGGCCTTGAAGTACCAGTCGTTCTCGGCGTCACGCTTGGCCCCGACCGTGAGGGTGATGGTCTGGTCGTCCTTCAAGGTGAGAGTGGCCGTCGCGGACGGGGCGTCGAGCCCGTGCTCGGGCTTGGTGTCCTTGCCGATGGGCTCGGCCATGTAGAGCTTGCAGAGGGACGAGAGCATGCTCGTCACCTTGGCTTTGTCCGCCGGCTGCTCCTTGCCGTCGACGATCGCATGCCAGGTGATCTCGGTGATCTCCGCGGGCTTGGGGTCGCCATCCTTCGGGGGCTCGGTCGTCTCCGCCTTCTTCGTGGTCTCCTTGGCGACCAGCTCGAGCGGGGTGCCGTCCTTGCGCGTGATGTTCAGACGGCGGACGTCGTCCTGTTCGAGGTTGGTGTACTGCGAGTCGACCCAGGACGCCGTGGTCGCGTCGAGGTCCCAGGATTTCACCCCGGACGCGTGCAGCGCGACGTCGCCGCCGGCCTCGCGATACACGAGCTTGTCGGAGCCCCGCTCCCCGAGATAGAAGTCCGCCGTTTCGTCGCCGTGCTTGAGGGAGATCCGGAGGTGGTATCGGTCATCCGCGACCTCGAGGTCGGTGAAGCGTTTCACGTCATTCGTGAGTACGCCGAGGGTATAGAGCTTGCGAAGCGCGTCGATCGTGTCCGTGACCTTGGAGGCACGGGCCGGATAGCCGCCGCGGTTGGTGAGGGTCCACTGGTCGCCGTCTCGCTTGACCGCGACCTTCTCACTCTTGTTCTGGATCGTGATCTCGGACACGGTCGCAGCGTCGAGATTGCGGAACAGGCGGACGTTTCCGCCGGTGCTCGCGCCTTCCGACACGGCGTCATTGCCGCCTCCGATCACGATGATCAGGACGACCTGGATCGCGGCCAGGGCCGCGAGAACGATGTTGCCCCTGGTCATGCCAATTCTCCCGTCACGTCATCGGTCTCGACCAGCGTCAGCGGCTGGCGGGTCTTGCGATAGATGATCCAGAGCAGCGCGAAGACGAACACCACGCCCACGGTCACGATGAACGTCATGATCGTGGCATCCCGGCTCTTCCGGTCGCGGACCTCGGGGTCCAGCCCGGCGAGTCCGGTCAGCGGTCGGCTCTGCGCGCGTCGGTTGCGGATGGCCGCGAACTCGTCGTCACTGCTCCACTCCACTGCGCTCGTGAGCAGCCGGAGGTTCTCCCGGATCGCGGCCTCGTCGAGACCGAACGGGCGATAGGAGAGGTGGGACGCGAAGTCCGAGTCACCGATGACCACGATCGAACCCGGGCGTCGGCTCTTCTCGAGCGGCGCGGTCTGCTTGCGCGGGTCCTTCGGCGTCTCCCCTGGTTTGGGATCGGCTCCCCCGTCCTTGGGCTTGTTGGGGTCGTCCTGGGGCGCCTCCTCGGTGCCGGGGATCGCCCGGTCGGCGAAGTACGATACGAACGAGCCCTTGACGGCGACGGCGGTGGTGTACTGGTGCGTGCGGATGTCCAGCATCCAGCCGATCTGGTCGCGCAGGTTCGCCGGCGGAAACGGCGTGTCGCGTTCGACGGCGCGGTCGACCTTGTCGAACACGGTCCTGATGATGCTCCCGACGCGGCCGAGGGGACCCGTGCCGGGTTCGTAGCTGACCTCCATGATGCTGCTGATGAGGTTCGTGGACCGCGTGGTCGAGGCTTCACCGGTCGTTCGGAGAAGGACCGATCCTTCGGCACCGTCGGGGACGTTCGTGAGCTCGACGGGGGAGGCCCAGAACAGGCTCGCGTTCTGGAGGAACGCCGTCACGGGGTGCTCATCGTCGAGACCGCCGGCCCGGTCCATGCGCAGGAAGAACGGGTACTTGATGTTGATGATGCCGACGATGCGCGTCATGAAACCGTCGGTCTCGGTCTCGGGATACGCGAGCACGCTGCATCGGCTGTCGAGGAGCAGCTCGGGCCGAACCTCGATTCCATAATGACGCAGCCACTCGCGGAGGCGCGTCCCCCCCTCCGGCGCCAGCGCGATGTCCCCCGAGCGCTGCATCGCCTGCATGTCCATGTGGAACCCGCCGCCGCATATGACGATTCGCCCGCCGCGCATGATGAACTGGTCCAGCGCGTAGAGCTCCGAGTCCGGAAGGTCGCCTGGGCGCAGAACGAGCAGGATGCCGACGTCGCGCGGAACCGGTCCTGATGCGAGCGAGACGGTCTTGACCTGGAACTCGGCGGACAGCGCTTCGCGCGTCATGGAGAACGGGTCCTGCGGTCTCTGCTGCCTCATCATCGGGTTGCCGGCGGGCGGCGGCGTCGGCGAGATGATGCCCACGGTTGGGAGGAAGCCCGGGACGAGGCGCTTCAGCGAACCCTCGACCATGTCCTTGATGTCGGCCTGCCCGATCTCGGCTTTTCCACGTGGAAGGAGCGCGATCGCCTCCTTCTGTCCGTCGACGTCCAGCAGGAGCCATGAATAGAAGTCGTCGTCCCGTCCCCGGATGGGCCGGACACCCGTCGCCTGCATGAGCTGCCGCATCGCGGAGATCTGGGTCTCGCGCGTCTCCATGCCCGCGAGCGGATCGACGACGTCGAGGGTGACGCGCCCGGGCGCGTCGTCAGCAAGCTCGTCGGCCACCTTCTTGACCGTGTCACCGATGTTCCCGAGGTACTCGGGGAGCTTCTCCTTCGCGCTGAGGTAGCAGGTCAGCTTCGCCGTGACCTCGCGGCCGACGAGCGCGCCGGCCACGGAGTTGAAGTTGCCGGAGACCTTGCGCAGGGCCTTGGCGATCACGAACTCGGTGTCGTTGAGCTCGAGCTTGACGCCGAAGGTCGAACGGTCCTGGACGATGCGCACCAGCGGGCTCGGAACGAGCGGGATGTGCTCGATCTGATCGCCGCAGGAGATGATGACCGAGAAGTAGACGTTCTTGATCGTGTCCTCGTAGGCGGTCACGACCGGGATCTGCATCGACTCGACGCCGTACTTCTTCTTCGCCTCCTCCTGGGCTTTCTTCCCGGCGGTGTCGAGCTCGACGAACCGGGTCTTCACGTTCCCGTCGCTGACGACGGCGAACTCCGACAACGCGTCGCGCAGTGGGTCGAGCAGGGGCTTGACTACCGGCGGCATCGACTTCGGCGAGGAGTAGAAGAAGATCAGCTCGGCGGGACGTTCCAGGTTGGTGAGGAAGTCCTTGGTGACGTCGGAGAGGGTGTAGCGCTGGCCCTCGGTGAGGTCCACGCGAACCCGGACTCCCGCCCGCTCGACCAGGACGTTGAGCAGGATCAGGTTCACTCCGACCAGAATCACCCCCAGGGCGATCGCGAGCGTCTTCTCGAATCTGACGTTCATCGTGGTCTCCTGGGGTCAGGTCGTGAAACGACGCCAGCGCAGGAGCGCGACGTTGAGGTAGAGGAAGAAACCGGTGGCCGACAGGTAGAAGAGCAGGTCTCGCAGATCGAGGACGCCACGCTCGATGCTGTCGAAGCGTGATGCGAACCCGATGGACCTGAGCTCCAGCAGCCACTGGGCGTTCTGGAACAACGAATCCCAGAACGCCAGGTCAGGTAGCAGCGTCAGCCCGCAGACCGCCCAGCCGAGAAACAAGGCGAGCAGCTGCTCCTGCACGAGGGCCGAGCACACCAGTCCGATGGCGAGATACGCCGATCCCAGCAGCAGCGCGCCGGTGTAGCCACCGACGACGGGACCCCAGTCGAGCTCTCCGTAGTTGCTCGCGACGATCGGGACGCCGATGGTGAGGAGCAGCGCCAGGCCGAGCATCCAGAACGCGGCGAGGAACTTGCCCCAGACGAGCTGCGTGGCCGTCAGCGGCAAGGTGGCCAGCACCTCGTACGTGCCGGTCTTCCGCTCATCGGCCCAGAAGCGCATGGTCAACGCCGGGCCGACCAGCAGCATCAAGAACGGTATCCACTTGAAGAAGCCGCGCGTCGAGGCCTCCCCGCTGCTGAAGAAACCCTCGACGAAGAAGAACAAGCTCAGCCCGACGATCACGAAGAGGAGCATGAACACGTAGCCGAGCGGCGACGATAGAGATGCGCGGAACTCGCGGCCCGCAATCGCGAACGTGCGGTTCATGACGTGGCTTCCTCCTTCTCGAGCTTGAGCGACCGGAAGATGTCCTCGAGGTCGTGGTGCTCCCGGGTGAGCTCGATGATGGTCCATCCCGCGTCCCTCGCGCACGACCCGAGCGTGGAGAGCAGCCCTTCTCGCGCATCGGTGTGCAGGCGGACGGCGGTGTTGCCCGTTTCATCGACGATGGACTCCGCACGTTGCACCCCAGCGACGGTGCTGGCGCGCTCGCGCAAATCGTCGACCTGCCCGAGCACGCGCATGAGCACGGCGTGCCCGCGGCGGAACGTCTCCAACGGCTCGTCGACGTGCAACCGTCCCGCGACGATCATCAGCGCGCGGTCACAGGTCGCTTCGACTTCCGACAGGATGTGGGTGGACAGGATGACCGTCTTCTCCTGGCCGAGTCCTCGAATCATCTCGCGGATGTCCAGGATCTGGTTCGGGTCGAGTCCGGAGGTCGGTTCGTCGAGGATCAGGATGCTCGGATCGTGCACCATCGCCTGCGCGAGCCCGACGCGCTGCCGATACCCCTTCGACAGGTGCGCGACCGGCTTCGTGAGTACTTCGCCAAGCGCGCACGCGTCAATGACTGCGGACAGCCGCCGCTGCCGGTCTCGCGTCGCGATCTCCCGGAGCTTCGCGATCAGGACGAGATAGTCCTGAACGAGCATGTCCTTGTAGAGCGGCGCGCTCTCTGGGAGATAGCCGATGTGGCGCTGGGCGGCGAGTCGGTCGTCGATCATGTCGTGACCGGCGATGGTCGCGCGCCCGGACGTCGGCACGAGGTACCCGGTCAGGATCTTCATCGTGGTGGTCTTGCCAGCACCGTTGGGGCCAACCAGGCCGACGACCTCGCCGCGCGGGATCTCGAACGACACGTCGTCGAGGGCGCGGAACGAGCCGCCGTACTCCTGCACCAGTCTTTCTGCGTTGATCATGCCTTCGCCATTGGGGTCAGGATGCGTGTGGATCGACTCGGTCTGGACGGGTTCGGACCCGCTCCTCCATGACCGGGAGATGAATCACCAGGGATTCCTACGACGAGAGGGATACCCTGCCTCCCACAAAATTCAACCGCAACCGGACTGGGGATCATCCCTCGAGCCAGTATCCAAGTCGAGGTTTCGACCCGGTTTGGGGCTGGTTGAAACCTGCGACGATCCGCTGCCGTACAGTGGGCGACCCGCCTGAAGGAGCTGTGGACATCAACGCCTACCTCGAACCGCTGGTCGCCGCCCACGGCGGCGCCGTCATGCGCCTGCTCCATGGCGTCCTCCACCACCAGGAGGAAGCCGAGGATGCCTATCAGGACACCTGGTATGCCGTGTGGCAGGCCCGGGGGCGGCTTCGCGGCGGAGAGAACCCCTGGCCGTTCATCCGGAAGACGGCGCTCCGGAAGGCCCTGGACCGGTTGCGGCGACCCCGGGTCGCCTCCTCCCTGGATGCTGAATCCGCGGCGACGACGTCCACCGCTGCCGTGGACACCGACGGTCGTCCTGACCTGTCGGTCCTGCCGGCTCGTGAGCGCGCCTGCCTCGTCCTCTTCTTCTGGGAGGGGCTCTCCATCCGTGAGATCGCCGCGACCCTCGACGTCCCCGACGGGACAGTCAAGACCTGGATGTTCCGCGGCCGCGATCGGTTGCGGCAAGCACTCCTGCAGCGGAAGGAGGCTCCGTGATGGGCTGTGAGGAAGTCCAGGTCCTGCTCCGGCTCGAGGACGGGGGCGACGCGCTCGATCTCCCGGCGCTGGCGAGCCACCTGGACGCCTGCCTGGTTTGCCGCGATCGGCACGCCGAGATTCGCTGGTTGATGCGGGCTCGCCGCGACGTCGTGGTACCAGCTCCGCCAACCCTTCGATTGCCGATCGGGCGCCGCCGGCTCGGCGCGTGGCTCGTTCCCTTGCTACTCGCGGGTGCTCTTGGAGCGTCCGCCTGGTTCGCCGGCCGACCTCGGCCCGAGCCCCACGAACAACCGGGGGTGTCCGCTCCCGCGGCACTGCGGTCAAGACCGGCCGAGATCCACGTCGAGACGATCTCGGCGCACGACGGCCGTACGGTCGCTGGTACGTACACCCACGGCATCTGGACCCCGCCTCCACCTCGTTGTCTGGAGAAGGAAGACTCATGATCGTCCGCGCTCTGGTTTGCTCGTTCGCGTGCCTCCTCCTCGTTGGCGCGCCGCTGTCCTCCCAGGTCGAGATCAAGGGTGCCGGGCGCAAGCCGCGGAAGCCAGAGACCGTCGAGAGCAAGGTCCCGCTTCTGGCGGATCTACCGATCCTCGGCGACCTGTTCCGGCACCAGGCGAACCGCCTCTGGTATCCGCTGCCCGGGAGGCCGGGCGCGTACGAACTGTCCACGAGCCTCTCGCCAGAGCAGCGCAAGTCCGACGACCGGCCGCCGTACCGCGATCGGTGGCTGCAGGGCTCGCTCGTCGTGAAGTTCCCGGAGCTGGACACCGTCGACATCGTGCACGAACGTACGACCCGCTGGCGGGGTGATCGTAGCGAGCGCTCGCAGCGTCACGGACTCGAGATCGTCGGTCCCGAAGCGGTGTTGTCCAAGGCCAAGGCGTTCCTCGATCGCGTCGTCGCCCAGCGCGGCCACATCGTCGTCTTGGAGCTGCACATGATCGAGGGAGGGCCGGTGGGTGGCGAGCGACCGGGTCGTGGCGTGCCGCAGGTCGCGGTCCTGGACGATGCGGATATCCAGCGACTCCTGCGCCGGGTGCAGACTACCCAGGGAGCGAAGATCATGGCGTCGCCGCGACTGAGTATCTTCAGCGGCCAGTTCGGCAACGTCACCATGGTGAATCAGGTCTCGTACGTGAAGGACTTCGACGTCGAGGTGGTGCACGGAGCTGCCATTGCGGACCCGGTGATCGACGTCATCAGCGAGGGCTTCATGGCCGACGTCTGCCCGGTGATCCACGAGGATGGCCGGACGATGTCGATCGACGCGCGCATCTCGATCGCCAGCCTCCAACGGCCGATCGACGAGTTCACGACCAAGCTCAAGGGCATCTCCGACGCGAAGGTCACGATCCAGCTGCCGCAGGTCTCCTATTCGACCTGGCGCTCGAAGCGGCTCGTCCTGATGCCGGGGGACGCAGGGTTCATCGTGCGCGGGCTCGCCCGCATGGACGGCGACTGGAAGAAGGGGCCAATCCCGGTGGACGTCCTGTGCCGGCTGAGGATCGTGAAGACCGATTCCATCGAGGCGCCCCGGGTGCGCATCGTCGGCGTCGACGCGGCTGCGAGGACGGCCTTCGCGCGCTGGCCGCGCGCGGCCGTGCCGGACCTGAAGCCCGGCGTGAAGCTCGCGGCATGGCGCGACCGCAAGCGGGTCGCGACGTTCACGCTCAAGGAACTGCAGGGCCAGCTCGGCGTCCTCCAGATCGTCGAGGGGCTTCCGCGCGCCGGTGACGCGGTGCGCTGACACAACGCGGCGGCCAAAAAGAAAAAGGGCGGCGCTGGGTGGCGCCGCCCTTTACATGGGTGTCAGGTGTCAGTCAGGCCCGTGGCCCCTTCGCTGCTCGAGGATTAGAAGCCGCAGACGTACTGGGTGTGACCCGGGACCCAGACGCGACGGTTCACCACGTCCCAGTGACCGGCGCCCTGGACGGTGCGGAAGTAGCCGGCGCGGACGAGGACCCGGCGGTGGCTGCCGCAGGGGTCGCAGACGGTGCGGTAGACGGGCTGAATCCACTGCTGGGTCGCGCAGCCGGCAACCCAGACCCGCTCGGAAACGGTGCGGTAGAAGCCAGGAGTCTGCCGGACGCAGCTGTGGCAGTGGACATGGCGATGGGGGCGATGAATCCGGATGTGACCATGGGCATGACGATGGCCATGGCGATGACCACGACTCACATGACCGGAGAGGCCGTGCGAACCGATGTTCACGCCGAAGCTCTTGCGCTTGCCGTGCTTGGAGAACCCGATCGAGAACTGAGCGCTGGCGAGCCCGGTGAGGCCGAGGAGGAGAGCGAGGGAGAGAACGCTGGTGAGAAGGGTGTTCTTAGACATGACCGAGCTCCTGTGTTCCGTGGGAAGTGTCATCCCGCTGTTTTTTTTGTGCCCCGCGGTTGCCCGCAGCCGGCGATGGAGGAATAGCGAGCGGCGTGCCAAAGGGGGCTTCGAGCCGCAGAAAGAGCCATAAGCTGTGGATATTCAAGGGCTTGTGCGCCACGGCGGGTCGGTGGGGCCGTTCTGTGGAGCGTCCTTCAGAGAGCACACCGGGGCGGCAACGTGTCTTCGATCGGGGAGATCCGTTCCCAGATCTGGACGCTTTCCCACGGACGAAAAAGAAGAAGGGCGGCGCCGGTTTGGCGCCGCCCCTCCCACAGGTGTCAGGTGTCGGTCAGGACTCGTGACCTCTTTCACTGTCTGGACTTAGAAGCCGCAGACGTACTGGGTCTGACCCGGGACCCAGACGCGACGGTTCACCACGTCCCAGTGACCAGCGCCCTGGACGGTCTGGTAGAAGCCGGCGCGGACGAGGACCCGGCGGTGGCTGCCGCAGGGGTCGCAGACGGTGCGGTACACGGGCTGGACCCACTGTTGGCGGGCGCAGCCGGCAACCCAGACCCGCTCGGAAACGGTGCGGTAGAAGCCCGGAGTCTGCCGGACACAGCTGTGGCAGTGGACGTGGCGATGCGGGCGGTGAATCCGGATGTGACCATGACCATGGCCATGACCATGGCCGCGGCTGACGTGACCGGAGAGGCCGTGCGAACCGATGTTGAGGCCGAAGCTCTTGTGCTTCCCGTGCTTCGAGAACCCGATCGAGAACTGAGCGCTGGCGAGGCCGGAGAGACCGAGGAGAAGAGCGAGCGAGAGGACGCTGGTGAGAAGAGTGTTCTTGGACATGACCGAGCTCCTGTGATTCGTGGGAAAGGGTCGCCTTCCCATTGTTTCGTGTGCCCCGCGGTCACCCGCAGCCGGCGATGGGGGAATAGCGAGCGGCGTGCCAAACCCGCCAGAGACTGGCGACCCCATCCTTAAGTCATTACTCAATGGTGCCTTGTGAACTTGACTGCGCGGCCGGGTGGTCGTCGAGAGCTGTCCCTGGGATCGAGCACCAGAGCGGGGCCGTGTCCTCCCATGGGGACCCTGGCCGATTTAGAGGCCCCTGCCGGGTGCGTAGGATCGCTTCATGGACCCACGCCATCTCAAGATCCTGGGTGTCCCGATCGATCTCGGCGGCGCGCACCGGGGCGTCGACATGGGCCCGAGCTCGTTGCGGGTCGCCGGCCTGAACGCAGGGCTGAAGAGACTGGGACACCAGGTCACCGACCTTGGCAACGTCTACGTTCCCAATCCCCATAGCTGCGATCCGGGCCATTCGAACGCTCGGTTCCAGAAGGAAATCGCCGAGGTCTGCACCCACGTCGCGACGACGGTCGAGCGCGAGTCACGGGACGGATCGGGCCTGATCGTCCTCGGTGGGGACCACAGCGCGGCGATTGGGAGCATCAGCGGCACCGCGGCTGGGTACGCGTTGCGTGGCGAGAAGGTCGGTCTCATCTGGATCGATGCCCACACCGACATGAACACGCCCGAGTCCACCCCGTCCGGCAACATCCACGGGATGCCGGTCGCCTGCATTCTCGGCCACGGACCGAAGGAGCTGACGGCCATCCTCGGCGACGGCCCGAAGGTCGAACCACACAACGTGGTCTGCATCGGAATCCGCAGCGTCGACCCCACGGAGCGGGCGCTGGTCCGTGAGTCGGGCATCAACGTCTTCACCATGCGCGAAGTCGACGAGATGGGCGCTCGCCGGGTGATGGAGAGCGCTATCGAGCTTGCGACCCAGGGCACCGCCGGCTTTCACTTCTCGTTTGACATGGACGGGGTCGATAGCCGCATCGCCCCCGGAGTCGGCACCCCGGTCGATGGCGGCCTCACCTACCGCGAGTCCCACCTCATCTGCGAGATGGCCCACGACTCCAAGAAGATGCTCGCCATGGACATGATGGAGGTCGACCCGGTCGAGGACGTCAAGAACACGACGGCCATCCTCGGCGTGGACCTCATCCTGTCCGCGCACGGCAAGTCGATCCTCTGAGTCGCGCTCCCGGGAAGAGGGAGTGGTCAGGGACGGATTCGCAGGACGGCGAAAGTCGGCCGCCCGGTCTGCAGGGCGTGGCGCAGGGCACGGAGGCGGTTGGTGGCGTCGTTGCGCACCGGACCTCCGTGGACCGGGCGTCCGTTGAACCGGACCGTCAGATTCCCCGGGTCCTTGGAGAGCCAGACGTCGAGGTTGAAGGGGGCGCGGCTCTTCGCATCCGGTGTGGTGATCTCGATGACGGGTCCCGAGCGCTCGGCGCGGATCCTGACGTCTTCCTCGAGCCCGGGCGCGTCGAGCCATTCATGGGCGCTCGGGCGGGCTCCTCCCGCGAGGAACTCGATCACGTCGGCGGCGGCTGGGCGGCGCACGCCCCTCGTCAGACGACGCACGGCCTCGCGCGTGATGACGACCTCGCCGAAGTAGTCGAGGCGACGGTCAACGTGGCGCACGATGCGGACCGGCGGTTCGAGATGGGTCAGGCGCTGCTCCAGCAGGGTCTGCCGGTCGGGATTGTGACGGGAGCGATGGAAGAGGATCGTTCGTCCTTGCCACCGGCGCACGTCGGGCGGCCGACCTTGCCACGCGCCGCCCGGCAGCATCGCGTATAGCCCCGCGAAAGGCGTGACGTCGATGTTCGGCCATGTCTGCGGCCAGGTGATGATCGGCTGATGGATCCACGGACCCAGGTAGAGGACGCGTTCGCGGTCGATCGGGGACGTCAGCTCCAGATCGGCGAGGAGGCACGCGAGGAGGTCGTGGGCCATGCCGAGCGCGTCCCGCTCCGGTGAGGACTTCTCGATCCCGACGCCCATGTACTTCGGACGAATGGGGACCAGCAGCGTGAACCCCTCCTCGAGGAACCCCCCGTAGAACTGGCGTAGCCCGAGTTCGTCGGGTGGCAGGCCCAGGATCGGGTTCCGGCCGACGAGCACGGGTCGACCTGCTTTGGGTGCGGGCGTCTTGGGCACGATCGCGACGTAGCGCAGCGGCGGGGACCAGCCCGCGAGGTCAAGGACGTGGAATCCCGCGGCGAGCGCCGGCGATCGGGCGGCGTCCAGGGTCGGGACCTCCGCCGAACGGCGTTCCAGCCAGTCGTCCGCCCAGGCTCTCTGCGAGACCAGGAATCGGCGGAGCTCCGGGTCGCCAGGTGCGCGGCCCGGCTCCTGGGCGTCTGCGAGACCCACCAGAGCCCCCAGAAAGACGGTCGTGAGGAGTCTGGCGCCGGGTTTGGACATTCCGGGATCCAGTGAACCAAGCTGCCCGGACGGCGTCCACTTCAGGAGGTTAGACTCCCCGTATCAGCCACGGTCCTCCGGAGGGCCTATGTCCCGTATCTCAGTCAGCCCATTCCTCGTCTCGTTGCTCGTCCTCTTCGTCGCCACGCTCGTCGCCGACGTCCCTGCCCAGGGCCGCGGCCGTAACGGAATCAAGAAGGGCGAGTGGAAGAGCAAGAAGGACGTTCCCGAAGGGTGGATCGTGTACCGGACCCGGCGCTATACGTTCCAGAGCAATGCGCCCCTGGACCGCGTGAAGCGGGTCGCGGCGCACCTCAAAGCGGCCTACAAGCTTTACGAGAAGAAGTTCCCGTCGGGACGGACGCCGAAGCGGCCGTTCGTCGTGAAGATCTTCAAGAACCGGCCTGAGTTCATCGCGTACGGTGCGCCGCCGAGTGCGGGTGCGTACTACTCATGGCGCGACAAGGAGATGGTCGGCTACGACACCGGCAAGATCGACGGAGAGGTCAAGAGCGCGGGAGTGACCGGGAAGCCGAAGGGACTGCGCGAGCGAATCCGCCGGCTCAGGGCGAACCGGGCGATGGATCTCCTCGGCGTGTTTGCACATGAAGGCTGGCACCAGTACTTCCACTTCACCTGCGCGTCCAAGGTCGAGTTCCCGTCGTGGTGCGACGAGGGCATCGGCGAGTACTTCTACTCGATGCGGTATCGGCAGAAGAAGTACCTGACGGGCGACCCGAACGACTACCGTCTCGGCACCATCCAGCGTCACATCAAGGCAGGGACCTTCATCCCGCTGAAGGACCTCGTCACCTTCAATCAGCGCAAGTACTACAGCGACGCCAGCAAGGCGTACGCGCAGGGCTGGGCGCTCGTCCACTTCTTCCTCGAGCATCCGAAGTACAAGAAGAAGCGCTACCTCCAGCGGTTCGTGAAGACCTTCATCGCGCAACACTCCATCGACAAGGCCGTCAAGACGGTGTTCTCCAGCATGGACTGGCCGACGGTCACCGACGACTGGAAGGCGTGGGTCATGGCGATGAAGGTGCCCGGAAAGGCGGGCGACGACGATGCCGACGCCGCGGAAGCGCGTCGCAAGGCGCTCGAACGTCTGGGTGGCGGACTCTTCGGAGGCGAGAAGCCGCCGGGCGGCGGCGAGAAGAAGAAGGATCCGAAGAAGGACTGACCTGGCGCGGACGTACTGAGCCACCGCCAGTAGACTGGGCCTCCTTCCGCCACGCCGAACCAGAGGAGACCCCCATGTCCCGTTTGAACCGCCGCACGTTCCTCAAGGGCTCCGCCGCCGTCGTCGCCGCGGGTTCGCTCCCGGCCGCCAAGGGTTCGGGACCGGAGATCCTCGTCCGCCGTCCGCATCCGTGCGTCGTCTCGTCGTCGAACGGGCATCGCGCGTGCACGACCAAGGCGATGGAGATGATCATCGCGGGCAAGCCCGTCGTCGAAGCGGTGGTCGAGGGCGTCACCCTGGTCGAGAACGATCCCAAGGACACGAGCGTCGGGTACGGCGGACTGCCGAACGAGAACGGCGTCGTGGAGCTCGACTCCTCGGTGATGGACGGCAACTCCTGCCTCGCGGGAGCGGTGGCGTCGATTCGCGACATCAAGAACCCGGCCCGGGTGGCGCTCAACGTGCTGCGCTACACCGACCATTGCCTCCTCGTGGGGGAGGGGGCGAAGAAGTTCGCCGTGGCGCACGGGTTCAAGGAGGAGAATCTCCTCACCGAGCGCGCGCGGAAGATCTGGCTCCGCTGGAAGACGACGCTCTCCGACCGCGACGACTGGTTCCCCAAGGACAACGCGAAGCTCGACCAGGACGTCCGCAAGGCGGTCGGTCACTACGGCACCATCAATTGCAACGCGGTGAACAGCGAGGGCGACCTCGCCGGCGTCACGACGACTTCGGGCCTGTCGTTCAAGATCCCGGGTCGCGTCGGCGACAGCCCGATCATCGGCGCCGGACTCTACGTCGACAACGATTTCGGGGCGGCCGGTTCAACCGGGCGTGGCGAGGCGAACATCATCTCGTGCGGATCTGCGTCCGTCGTCGAAGGCATGCGCCGGGGCATGCATCCGAAGGACGCGTGTGTCTTCGCCGCCAAGAACATCGTTCGGCTCACCCGAGCGAAGCACCTCGTTCGCAAGGACGGCAAGCCCAGCTTCAACGTGAAGTTCTATGCCGTCGACAAGAAAGGCCAGCACGGCGGCGCTGCTGTCTGGTCGGGCGGCGACTACGCGGTCTTCGATGCCCAGGGCAAGCGGAAGGCCGATCTGGCGTACGCGCTGGAGAGGTAGGCCCCCGATCACCAGGCCAGCCGACCGCTCAACCGTCGCGCCGCGAGCGCGACGCCGAGCATCGCCAGCACGCCGCAGATCAACACCACGACTGCGCCCGTGACGTCCTTCTCGGCGACGAGGTCAATCAGGAGCTGGGTTCGGGACTCGACCTGGTCCGGATTCCCGGGAAGGACGACCTTGCCCGCCCGCAGCTGTTCCCAGTAGGGGACGATGAGCTCCGGGCGACGGGCCGGGGACTCGGGATCGATCAATGCCCAGCCGATCTCTCCTCGTAGCTCCGGGCCCGGTATCTGGAAGAACGCGAGCTGGACCGCAGGAAGCAGCGGCCGCTCGAATCCGTTGTCCAGGACGTGGCGGATGGCCTCATCGTCGCCGGCGGCGAGGCGCACGGCGAGAGCGAGATCGCGTCGCGATACCAGATGATCGAAAGGCTGGCTGCGCCTCCGTGATCGCCGCGGGGACGGAGTCGTTCGCAGGTACTCGCGGAAGGCCACGAGTTCGGGCGCCGGGAGCAGGCTCATCAACGGCATTCGCGACATCAGCTCGAGCTGGCTGGTCGGCGTTCCCCGCTCCTGGCGGCGCGTCATCAGCATCTCGGTCAGGTGCAGGGCGTACTCGGATGCAGACCACCGGCCCGGGCCGGTGGCCGGGGGTTCATCCAACGGCACGAAGATCACGTAGCGATACCCACGGCCGTGCTGGGAGCGTGCCGGCGCCCAGGGGGACCCCAGATTGGCCGACATCACTCCGCCGACCGCGTCGGTATGGTGGCCGCCGCTGGAACTGGCGTGGCGTTGGCTGAAGTGGAAGCGGATCTGGTAGTCGTCACGCGTGCGCTTGATCTCGTTGAACTCGATGCCGGGGGAGTCACCCCACCCGACCGTCTTCTTCAGCGTGTCGCCCTCGGCGTGGTATCGCCAGACGGCCTCGGTGTGAAGTTCCGGTAGGCCATCGTCGCTGAGGACCTCCATGAACACGACGTGGACGTCGAGGTCTGCCGCGGGCCGGCGTCTCTCATTGGAATCCTGGGCCGGAAGCGAACTCAGGAGCAGGACGCCTGCCCAGGCTGCGAGGATCGGTTTCACTAGTACGTCACCATGGAGCGGATCTCGGGGTCGCCCATCTTCCCTCGTCCGTCGAGGAAACCGAGCTCCACCAGGAAGAGGCACCCGGCGACGGACGCGCCGAGCCCCCCTACCAATTCGCAGCAGGCGGCCATGGTTCCCCCGGTTGCCAGCAGATCGTCGACGAGGAGCACGCGCTGGCCAGGGCCGGCAGCATCCTCGTGGATCTCGACCGTGTCCTTTCCGTATTCCAGGTCGTAGCTTACGGCGCGGGTCTTCCACGGCAGCTTGCCGGGCTTTCGGATGGGTACGAATCCGCAACCCAGCCGCATGGCGAGTGCGGTCCCGAAGATGAAGCCGCGGGATTCGGGGCCGGCCACGAGGTCGACGCCGAGCTCCTGAGCCTGCTCGGCCATCCAACCGATGACAGCATCCATGGCGGGTGCGTCGGCGAGGAGGGGGGTGATGTCCTTGAAGACGATGCCCGCCTTGGGGAAGTCGGGGACGTCGCGAATCAGCTCCTGGACGCGGGCATGAGGCATGTCGATCGTGCTCCGGCGAGGGTCGAACCGTACGGCGGGGAGGATACCATCGCCCGCGGTGTCGCAGAGGAACTCGAGCGCTGCGGCGAACGCTCGGCGGGTCAGGTCGTGGGTCAGGCGGGCGATGACTTCGTCCGCGGAATGCCAGCCGCCGTCGTCATGCTCCGGGCTGCGGGTCCAGCCCGAGGTCGGCGCGGCGCCGAGGAACAGACGGACCCGTTTTCGGTACGCCTCCCGGTTGACCGGGTGATGACCGGCCGCGACGTCGTACTCCATGACGTGCTCGAATCCCGGCACGTGCTCGAGGTCGCTGATTCCGGTCTCCTCGAGGAGCTCGCGGTGCGCGGCGTCGCGGGTCGCCTCGCCGGGTTCGACGTGTCCTTTGGGAAACCCCCACGTGGCGTGGCGGCGGGAGCTGCGGAGGATCAGAAAACGGCGGTCGTCCCCCGAACCCGTGAACACGATGTAGCCCGCTGCCTCAAGCATCGAAGTCGAGTCTGCCGGGCTTCCCGCGGGTGTGCAACGCCTACCGGGTGGTGGTCCGGGGAGGGGGACGCTGATAGAAGAGTACGGCCCATGGATGTCGTCACCGCCTCGGTCCTCTTCAACCACGAGGAGACCCCCTCGGTCTTCCGTCTCGGCCTGGCGTACGATGCGCTCGCGCGCTCCCCGCGGGCGGCGCGCTTCGTCATGCTGGCGTATCCGGGGCGGCACCTCATTCCGCGTCCGTTCAGCATCTCGGACGTCTATCGCAACGACGACGGGGTCGTGGTCACCGAGGTGCTCTACAAGCCCATCGGCCGCGTCACGACGCTCATGAGCCGGCTGGGCCAAGGCGAACGGGTTCGCATCGGCGGGCTGCTCGGCAATGGTTTCCCTGCCCCGGCGGACGGCCGGCGCCCGGTCTTGCTGGCCGGCGGGATCGGCAACGCGCCGTTCGCGTATCAGGTGCGGGAACTCCTGGCCGCCGGCTTCGCGGCCGACCCGTCGCGCATCGTCCTGCTTCTCGCCGGACGCAGCGCGCAGGACCTCTGGATTCAGGATCACGTGCGCGCCGTGGGCGTCACGGTCGTCGAGGTGACGGACGACGGTAGCCGCGGCGAGACCGGGCGCATCACCGACGCGCTCGTGCGACGGCTCGACGAGCTCGGACCGATCGAGGCCTACGTGTGTGGACCGGCGCCCATGTTGCGTGCGGTGCAGGACCTCGCCCGCGAGCACGGGTTTCCGTGCTGGATCTCCGTGGAGGAGCGCATGGCGTGCGGCTACGGCGTCTGCAACGCGTGCGTCGTCGAGCGGTGCGAGCCAGGTGTCGCTCGGGGCGAGGGCGCGTACCTCAAGTCGTGCGTCGAAGGTCCCGTGTTCGAGGCCCAGGAGATCCAGGCATGAAACTCCCCACGTTTGCTCTCGTCTGTCTGTGGCCGCTGCTGCTTGGTGCGTGCTCGACCGCGACCTCCGTCGTGTGGACCGATGACAACCCGCCGCGCCTGCGCAACGGTACGGTCACCGTCCGTACGCGCTGGACCCACAAGGAGGGCGCGCAGGAGGACATTCGCCGCGTTCGCGCCCGCGACGGGAAGGTCACGGCGGAGTTCATCTCACCAGCGCGCGGCCATCTTCTCGGCGATGTCCCTGCGAACCGGTGGGAGGAGTTCTGGAACACGCTCATGAGCCTGCGGCCGTTCACTGCGAAAGCCCGCTTCGACGTCGAACTCGACGACCCTCGTGCGGAAGGCCCGTATCACGTGATGTCGTTGCAGCTCGAATCCAGATTCCACGAGTTCTCCGCGCAGGCCCGGCGCAACGTCTTCGGCGTCATGCAGACCGGCGACATCAAGGACCGGCTTCGCTACACCGACCTCGTCAGTGAACTCGTCTCCGAGTTCGCGACGACCGTGATCACCCCCGAGATCAAGTCCGACGCCGAGCCGAAGAAGTGAACGGGCGACGTATTTCGTAGATCCGCACCTCCTCGGCCGAACCGATCGTTGACGTCGACCCGATCGGACTCGCCTCAAACGAGCGCTGCTGCGTGGGGCGTTCTGGGCCTTTGTGCCTGACCGTAAGCCATGTCTGTGTTTGCGTTTGCGCGCCATTGGCGGGGAGGCGCGCAGCAGCGGCGCGGCTTGAAGCAGAGGCTCGATCTTGGGATTGTGAGGAGGTCAGGCCGGTGCGCGCGGGGCGGTTGCTCGCGAGTGCGCACGGCGCTCCTCGCGAGGTCGCCGAATCATGCCCGAAGCATTCATCGTCTCCGCCGCCCGTACCGCCGTCGGCAAGTTCCAGGGGTCCCTGGCCGGGATCCCCGCGCCCAAGCTCGGTGCCGAGGCCGTGCGCGAAGCCGTCGCGCGTGGCGGTGTCGACCGCGAACGCGTCGAGGACGTGATCATGGGCTGTGTGCTCCCCGCGGGCCTGGGCCAGAACCCCGCGCGGCAGGCCTCGATCTGGGGCGGCGTCCCGACCTCGGCCGGCGCCATGACCATCAACAAGGTCTGCGGCTCCGGACTGAAGGCCGTCGGGCTCGCCGCGCAGGCGATCCGCGCGGGCGATCACGACGTCGTGGTCGCGGGGGGCATGGAGAACATGAGCCGCGCGCCGTATCTCGCTCCCGACGCGCGTCGCGGCATGCGCCTCGGCCATGGTCAGTTCCTCGACTCCATGGTCCATGACGGTCTGTGGGACATCTACAACGACTTCCACATGGGCATCACCGGTGAGATGGTCGCCGAGAAGTACGGCATCACTCGCGAAGAGCAGGACGCCTACGCCGCCGAGAGTCACCGCAAGGCGGCCGCGGCTCAGGCCAGCGGAGCGTTCGCCGACGAGATCATCGGAATCGAGATCCCGCAGCGGAAGGGTGACCCGGTCATGTTCGACTTCGACGAGTCCGTGCGCCGCGACACTTCCGTGGAGAAGCTGGCCAAGCTGCGCCCCGCGTTCAAGAAGGACGGGACGGTCACCGCCGGCAACGCACCTGGCGTCAACGATGCTGCTGCGGCGTGCCTCGTGGTGTCGGAGAAGGTCGTCGAGGAGCTGTCGCTGCAGCCGATGGCGCGCATTCTCGGTTCGGCTACGGGGGGGCGCGATCCCGAGTGGGTGATGATGGCTCCCGTCGAATCGACCCGGAAGTTGAACCAGAAGCTCGGGCTCACGATGGACGACTTCGATCTCATCGAGCTGAACGAGGCGTTCTCGGTACAGGCGATCGGTGTCATGAAGGAACTCGAACCCGATCCAGCGCGGGTCAACGTCAACGGCGGTGCCGTTGCCATCGGGCACCCCATCGGGGCCAGCGGCGCGCGCATCCTGGTCACGCTCCTGCATGGCATGAAGGCCCGCGGGGCCAGGCGCGGACTGGCCGCGCTCTGTCTCGGCGGCGGCAACGCGGTCTCGCTCGCGGTGGAGGCGTGTTGATGCGGCGCGCGACGATGTTGCTGCTTGCCTGTGCGATCGGGCTCGTCGCGTGCGGCGACAGCATCCAGTACGCGGATCCACCCGAGCGGGAGCTCCAGATGCCCAGTGATCACCCGACGCTCAGCGGCGGGAAGAGACCGGGCGCTCAGGGCGACCCCCACGGAAGTACTGGGGAGGCCGATCCGTTCCGCGAAGCGGACGTCGGCGGCGGTGGCGTGTCCACGGTCCCCAAGGACAAGGTCTGGTTCACGGGCCGGGTCGAGCTCGATCCGTCGATCAAACTCCCCAAGACCTACGCCATCTTCGTGAGCGCGGGCATGCCTCCGAAGGGGCGTCCCCCCGTGTTGTCCAGGATCATCCGCGACCAGCCGAAGTTCCCACTCGAGTTCGTCCTCACCCAGGGCGACATGGCTTTCGGCGAGACGAAGATCGACCGACCGCTCGTGCTCTACGTGATCCTGTCGGAGTCGGGCGTCGTATTGGCGAAACAGGGCCTCTACATCAAGACGGCCATGCACGGCCCGTTCGATCCCGAGTCGAAGGACGTCGTGCTGAAGCTCAAACGGCCCTGATCGGCTGCATCAGAAGGACTCCCATGAACCACCCGCAGGTCTCCGTCATCGGTTCCGGCACGATGGGCAACGGCATCGCCCACGTGTTCGCGCAGTCCGGCCGGGAGGTGACGCTGATCGACATCAAGCAGGACTTCCTCGACCGCGCGCTCGCGACGATCGAGAAGAACCTCGGAAAGCAGCACGCGAAGGGTCGTCTCTCCGAGGACCCCGCACAGGTGCTCGGCCGCATCAGCACGGCCACTGACGTCGCGGCGTCGGAGGGCGCGACCCTCGCCGTCGAAGCCGTGCCCGAGAGCTTCGAGCTGAAGGCCGACATCTTCAAGAAGCTCGATGCATCGATGGGCGACGACGCGATCCTCGCTACCAACACGTCGTCGATCTCGATCACCGAGATCTCGGCGGTGACAAAGCGGCCCGGGTCGGTGATCGGGATGCACTTCATGAACCCCGTTCCGATCATGAAGCTCATCGAGGTCATCCGCGCGCACGATACGAGCGACGCGACGACCCAGGCCGTGATGGATCTATCGCGGGACCTCGGCAAGACGCCGGTCGAGGTCAACGACTATCCGGGGTTCGTTTCCAATCGAGTACTCATGCCGCTGATCAACGAAGCGGCATTCTGTCTCCTGGAAGGCGTCGCGACGAAGGAATCGATCGACGAGGTGATGAAGCTCGGCATGAACCACCCGATGGGGCCGCTGACGCTCGCGGACTTCATCGGACTCGACGTGTGTCTCAGCATCATGCAGGTGCTCGTGGACGGATTCGGCGACCAGCGCTACCGCCCGTGCCCGCTGTTGAAGAAGCTCGTCGCCGCCGGCCACCTGGGCCGCAAGACGGGGCGCGGCTTCTACGACTATCGAGAGGCCTGATCCGGCATGGACTTCAAGCTGACGACGGAGCAGGTGGCGATGCGCGCGGAGGCGCGTGCGTTCGCGAACGAGGTGGTCGCACCCGGGGCGGATGTCCGCGATCAGACGAAGGCGTTCCCGGAGGAGGCGCTCCAGGCCGCCGCAGAGAAGGGATACCTCGGGTTGCTGGTCCCAACCCAATACGGTGGCAACGCGCTCGGCAATCTCGCGCAGTGTTTCATCCTCGAAGAGGTGGCGCGTGCGGACGCCTCCACCCACGTCACCATCTCGGTTCACAACTCCCTGGTCACAGGCCCCATCAAGATCTGGGGCTCCGAGGTGCTGAAGCAACGGTTTCTGCCCCGGCTCGCCACGGGCGAGTTCATTGGTGCGTACGCGTTGACCGAACCCCAATCGGGGTCGGATGCTGCGGCGCTCTCTTGTTCCGCGACCCGGGACGGCGATGACTGGGTGATCAGCGGCACCAAGATGTGGATCACGAGCGGGCAACGCGCTGACGTGGTGATCGTCTTCGCGCGGACGGACACGAACGCTTCGGCCACGAAGGGCATCTCCGCGTTCGTGGTCGACGCGAACCAACCCGGCATGACCAGCGGCAAATGCGAGAACAAGACGGGCATCCGGGCGTCCGAGACGGTCCAGCTCTTCCTCGATGACGTTCGGGTTCCCAATGACCAGCTCCTCGGCGAGGAGAACCGCGGCTTCAACTACGCGCTCGAGACCCTGAACGGCGGACGCATCGGCATCGCCACGCAGAGCGTCGGGGTCGCGCAGGCCGCGCTCGACGCCGTGCTCCACGGCTTCGATGGCAAGGACGCGCCCAAAGGCTCGGCGTTCTCGACGCAGGACGTCGACTTCGCCATCTCGGACATCGCGACGCGGATCGAGGCGGCGCGGTTCCTGGTGTGGCGTGCGGCGCAGCTGCGTGATCGCGACGAAGACCACGTCCGGGAAGCGTCGATGGCGAAGCTCTTCGCGTCCCAAACCGCCAACGAGGTCTGCCGCCAGGCAGTCGAGCTGCTGGGTGCGCGCGGTTGGCGTGCCGAAGGGCACGTCGAGCGCTTCCTGCGCGACGCTCGCGTGACGGAGATCTACGAGGGGACGACCGAGATCCAGAAGCTGGTCATCGTTCGCGCCCTCAAGGCCGCGCGATGAGCTCGGACCTGCTCGACCGAATCGCCAGTGGCGATCGCCGCGCCCTCGCCCGGGGGTTGTCCAGCGTCGAGGACCGGGCGCCCGGGTTTCGCGACTTGCTGCGCGGGGCGTCTGGATCCGCTGGCGCCGCGCATCGGGTCGGCCTGACGGGCGCGCCGGGCGTTGGCAAGAGTACGCTCGTCTCCGCATTGACGACGGAGGCGCGCAAGCGCGGGCGCCGGGTCGCGATCCTCGCCATCGATCCGTCGAGCCCGTTCACGGGCGGAGCATTGCTCGGCGATCGCGTCCGCATGACCGACCACCTCCTGGACCAGGACGTGTTCGTTCGCAGCATGGCGAGCCGCGGGGCACAGGGCGGCCTCAGCACTGCGACCGGAGATGCTCTCGACCTGCTCGACGCGGCGGGGTTCGATCTCGTTCTGGTCGAGACCGTCGGCGCGGGACAGGGTGACGTCGACGTTGCGGCCGAAGCCGAGACGACCTGCGTCCTCTTCGCACCCGGCGCGGGTGACGCGATTCAGGCGATGAAGAGCGGGCTCATGGAGGTCGCGGACCTCTGGGTCGTCAACAAGGCGGATGACGATCGCGCCGAGCGCGTGCGCGCGGACATCTTGTCGTCTCTCATGCTGCACGACCCACCCGACGATCTCGACGAGCGGGTGCGGATGGTGTCCGCGTCCACGGGCAGTGGCGTGGCCGCGCTGCTCGATGCCCTCGATGCCCGCCTCGACCAACTCGAGGCGTCGGGCGCGCGCGCGGAATCGCGTCGAGAGCGCATCCGGTACCGGGTGGGCCGGGCCGCTGCCGAGACGCTACGCGAGGCGACGGAGACCTCCTCCTCCGATGCCCTCGTAGACGACGTGCTGCAGGGGAGGAGCTCGGTTCACGATGCGGCCGAAGCGCTGCTGCGGTCGGTCGCGTCCACCTCATCGGGAGAGCAGCCGTGAGTCGGAAGATCCGCGTACTCGTCGCGAAGCCCGGACTCGACGGGCACGACCGCGGCGCGAAGGTCGTTGCGACCGCCCTGCGCGATGCGGGGATGGAGGTCATCTACACGGGACTCCACCAGACGCCGGAGATGATCGTCGAAGCCGCCCTGCAGGAGGACGTCGACGTCATCGGCCTCTCGGTCCATTCCGGCGCGCACGTGCCGTTGTTTCGCAAGGTGCTGACTCTGATGCAGGAGAACGGGCTCGGGGACGTGCTCCTCACGGGTGGAGGTATCATCCCGGCGGAAGACATGAAGATGCTTCGAGAAGAAGGTGCGGGCCGCCTGTTTGGCCCGGGGACGGCGACGTCCGAGCTCGTCTCCTACATCCGCGAGAGCGTCAATCAGGAGAGCGCGTGATGGAAGCGTCGCCACTCGATGCCCTGCTCAATGAGGATCAGGCCATGATCGCGCAGGCCGTGGGCGAGCTCGCCCGCGATGTCGTCGCGCCGCAGCATGAGCACCTCGACCACGACGGCACGCATCCGGAAGAACTCTGGGGGCAGATCGCCGAGCTCGGGTTGTTCGGTGTGTTCATCCCGGAAGATCTCGGGGGCGCGGGCGCCGGGTTCCTCGCGCACGCGGTAGCCATCGAGACGCTGGCGCGCGCCGCCGGCGTCGCGGGTGCGCTCGCCTGTGCACAGGGTGTCGTCGTCGACGCCCTGCTGCGGTCGGGCGACGAGCGTGCGACCGAGCACCTGGAAGGGCTCGCGACGGGGGAGACCCTCGGTGCGCCCGCGATGCTGGAGGACGACTACGGCTGCAAATGCGTTGCGACCGGCGACAGCGGTGACGTGACGCTCAGCGGCACGAAGACGGTCGTACCGTTTCCGGGGCGCGCGGGGTGCTATCTCGTGCGGGCTCGTCGCGGCACCGAGGACGTTCTGTGCCTCGTCCCCGCGAACGCTGCGGGCATGGCCCATGACGGCCCCGAGGAGAACCTCGGCCTCCATGGTTTCGAGACCGGGACGCTGCGGCTCGTCGATGCCCCCGGTGTGGTTCTGGGCGGCGCCGACGTCGTCGCCGAGGTGATGACCAACACTCGCATCGCGACGGCGGCGCTGTTCTGCGGCCTGGGTCGCGGGGCTCTGGATCACGCCGTCCGGTACTCGGAGGAGCGCAAGCAGTTCAAGCTCGAGCTGCGCCGGTTCCTCGCGATCCAGGAGCGCCTTGTGCGGTCGGACACGGCGGTCGAAGCGGCGCGCGGCCTCGTGCACGGCGCGGCGCGGGCGCGGGATGCCGGCGCTGCGTGTGCACAGGCGGCTCGCCGGGCGCGGCGGTTCGCGGGCGACGTGGCAGTGCGGGCCGGCGACGACGCGGTGCAGGTGTACGGCGGCTACGGCTACAGCCGTGAGTACCCGGCAGAGCGCTTCTACCGGGACGCGCGTTGGTGCGGATTCGGCGAGTACTGGCCCGCCGGCGTCCTGCAGGAATCCATGGCGGCGCTCGACTGATGCGGCGCCTTCTCGTCGGCATCTCAGGCGGGAGCGGCCCGGTCATGGCCGTCCGCCTGCTGCAGCAGCTGGACGCACACGATGACGTGTATGTGCATCTCGTCGCGTCGGCGGCCGCCCGGCGCACGCTCGCGATCGAGAGCCCCGAGTGGAGCTGGGACGCGGTCAAGGAGCTCGCCGATGAGGTCCACGACCATCGGGACATCGCCGCCGCGCCCGCGAGCGGGAGCTTCGCGCTGGAAGCGATGGTCGTGATCCCGGCGAGCATGAACACGTGCGCCGCGATCGCGTGGGGCCACACGTCGAACCTCCTCACGCGCGCTGCGGACGTCTGCCTCAAGGAGCGCAAGAACCTGGTGGTCGTCCCGCGCGAGACCCCGCTCCACGAGGGACATCTGGAGACCCTCGCGCGCCTCTCGCGGTTGGGCGCATGTGTGCTGCCGCCCGTCATCGCGTTCTACCACCGCCCCCAGACCGTGCTGGAGATCGTTGACCACACCGTCGGCAAGGTCCTCGACCAACTCGATGTCCCGCACGAGCTCTTCCGTCGCTGGGCGGGGCCGCCTGAGGGCGACGCAACCGACGTAGGCGACGACGCGTGATCGACGATCCGGTGCCGGTGACGTTCCGTACTGACCAGGACGTCCGTGACTACCTCGAACGCTTCACGCTCGGCGCCGAGGAGCGCACCTACATGGAGTGGATGCTCCCGCGCTACCTCCGCGCGCTCGCGTTTGTCGACGAGTGTCTGAAAGCGCGGGCCGCGAAGCTGCCGGCGGGGACGGAGACGACCATCGCTGACGTCGCGCCGCACTTCCTCTCCGAGCTGATGGCCGCGGCGTTCAGGTCACCCGTCAACACGATCGGCATCGACTACCGGCTGGATCCGCCACACCCACGCCTCGATGACCACCTCACCATCGACCTCAACACACTGCACGCGAAGGACGGCTGGCGCGGCTTCTGGCGCCACGACGTCGTGTTCATGGGGGAGATCATCGAGCACCTCTGGGCCTCGCCGCGCATGGTCCTCGGCGGAATCGCCCGCTGGATCAAACCTGGTGGCTACCTCGTCCTGCAGACCCCCAACGCCGCCGCCCTCGAACGCCGGCTCATGCTCCTCTTCGGGAAGAACCCCTACGAGATGCTCCGCGAGGGCACCAACCCCGGCCACATCCGCGAGTACACCGCCGACGAGCTCATCCCGCTCGCCCTCGACCACGGCCTCGACGTCGTCAAGATCCACTACGAGAACTACTTCCGTATCCCCTCTCGCGGCCCGGTCAAGCGCGCCCTCTACGGCGCCGTCACCGCGCTCCGCGGCACGCTCCGCGACGGCATGACGCTGGTGTTCAAGAAACGTCCCGGCGACGATCCCCCTCTCGAGAGCCACGTCATCCACGGTCAGCTCGACCACGTGGCGCTCGAAGACGGTCATGTGGTTGCGAAGGGGTGGGCTACGGACGCCGCGCGCCGCGCGCCGGCGCAGTCGGTCGAGGTCCTCTGTGGCGACGACGTGCTCCTGACCATCGAGCCGACGATCGACCGCCCCGATGTGGCGGCTGACCTTGGCCCGACCTACGCCTGCTGCGGCTTCGAAGCCCGGGTGGCCATCGATGGCATCGACCCCCAGGAGTTGCGCGTCCGGGTCACGGACGGGTACGGAGATGCTCGAGACCTCGGCTCGGGCTGAACGCCGTCTTCCTGGGAGCGCAGACTTCCAAGGTCAGCGCTCCCGTCCACCGGGCGGCGCTACTGCACCAACATCACCGGCACCGCGTTGCTTGCCGACGTGATCGCCAGCGTCGCCGTGTCCCACGTTCCGAATGCGAAGTCGAGCTCGAGGCCCGTGAGAATCGGCGGCGAGTTCGTGGGGAGGGTGAAGCCGGCGGTGGAGCGTCCCACGACATCGATGGTGCCGAGCGTGCCGGGGAGAAGAGGGCCGTTGGCGTCGGAGAAGGAGAAGAGGAGGGTCTCGTCGGGGTTGAGGGGGAGGGTGAAGGAGCCGATCGGAGTGCCGGGCGAGGTGCCGGAAGCGGAGGCGAGCAGGAGGTGGCCGTCGCTGGCGCGGGGAGTGCCGGCGACGAGATCGAAGTCAACGGTGCCGCCGGCGGAGAGAGAAAGTGTGGTGGCGCTCGCCCAGAGAGTGCGGTCGACGTAGCGGACGTGGAAGATCGAAGGGCCCTGGTGGACGTATTCCCAGACCCGCTGGCCCGCGGACGTGATTTCGAAGAGCCAGCGCTGGGCACCGCTGCAGACGAGCGTGTTGCCGTTGGGGAGGCGCTCGGCGTTGGAGACGTTTTGAGAGTAGAAGCCGGGTTCAGAGTGAGACCACGTCGGGCCGCCCGGGCCGTAGACGCCGTTGACGGGCGGGAGGAACGCGCCCGAGGGATCCATCGGAGGAGTGAGTTCCCATACGGCTGAGCCCAGCGCGCCGTTGCCGTTGTTGAACAGGATGATGTTGCCCGCACCGGGGTGGCCCTCGCGGATGAAGTTGGCGCCGTGCTGTCCGAGGAGGAGCTGGTTGACGGTGGTGCCGTTGTCGTGCGCGGCGGGGTTTCCCCAGCGATAGAGGAGGTCGCCGCCGCGGCCCCAGGCGCCGCCGGAGTGGCTCGCGGCCTCCGCCGTGGTGGTGCTGTGATCGATGATCCAGATCTCGTTGTTGCTGCGCGTGCTCAGGATGATGCGATCGTGGATCGGGTCGTGGTCAATCGCGTTCATGTGCAGCCAGTCGCCGCTGGAAGGTACGCTCGGCGGGTAGTTGATGTTCACGAGTTCGGGGCTGTTCGCGACGACGCCGAAACCAGGCAGGCTCGGGTCCAGGTCCTGCACCAGGTGATCCCAGACGTGCCATTCCCAGACGATCGTGCCGGAGGTCGGCCCGGTTGGCTGCACCTCGATGACGTGCTCGGGCCTGAACACCGCGGGCACCGCCGCCGGGTTTCGGCCGACCGCGAGGGTCTCCGTCGGCGTCTTGTCCTCCCACGCGATCATGAGCACGTTGCCGTTCGGCAGGACCGCGATGTCGTGGTGGCTCAGGACGCCAGGACCGTCGTAGCGCCAGTCCCACTCCAGGGTGCCGTTGAACGCGATGCGCTGGATACCCCCGCCTGACCCGCCGATCCCGGGACCGATGGTGCGGATGGCCCGCAGCAGCGAGCCATCCGCGAGCAGTCTGATGCCGAGGCCTGGCGAGAACGACGTGCTCCACTGATGGACCACCGCGTTGTTGACATCGAGCAGCGAGACGCTGGTGTTGCTCAACGCCCCGAACAACCGGAAGCCAGGTGCCGGCGCCTGGGCGTCCGCGGACGAAGGGAGCGCGGCGACGACGATCAACGAGACGGCGACGAGATGCAAACGCAACATCGTTGGGTCCTGACTGGGGGGCCGAAGGGCGGGGGACTCGAAGGTCAACGCCGCGGGACGACCGGTCTTTCCGCCTTCTGGGCGACTTCGCCGATCAAGGTGCCACGACGTGGAACCGCGCCCATGCCGTTCGCGCCCGGATGGCGTCTCCTCCAGGGTAGAGGATCGCGGCTCGCCAGCGCACGCTCAACTTCTCGACGCCGTACGGTTCGAGGTAGGCGTTCCAGATCTCTTCGAGATTGTCGAACGCCGTGCGGACCCGGAACGACGACGCGCTCCAATCCTCCTTGCGGGGGGTGTAGGACGCCACGCCGTCCGGCCCACGAACGAGAGCGTTCGCCGGGATCTCATAGTCGAGGCTGAACGAGATCTGCGCGAGCTCGAACCAGAACCGGAGCTTCAGTCGGCAGCCGACAGGTAGGTCTCGGAACCGGCACGTCGGCACCGAATCCGCAGGGACATCGACGCCTGCCGGGGTAAGGAGCGTTGCGAGCGTGGGTACCTGGCGCAGGATCCCGGGCGGATCGTCTGCACCGTGGAGCAGCGCAGGGCCGCGCGCCAGAATGTCCTGGATGACGTCGCCGAACAGCCATTGCGGCTCCTCGTCGAGCAGGACCGTGACGATGCGGTCCTGCGGACCGAGCGCAATCCGGTAGCCGACGAACCCCGACGTCGTCCGGCACAGAACCTCCACCTCTGCTCCCCGAGTCGGGTCGGCGCGAAACTGCAGCCCGGTGATCGCACGGGGCGGCGCGCTGGCCGTCGGTACCCAGCGGAGCATTCCGGGCTCTGGGGGCTTCATTCCCTGGAGCTGGATCGGCCCGGGGAGGGCGGGGAGGAGCGGACCCCGCGGGGCCCACTCTCCGTCGTGCCACGCCACGACCCGGAGTGGACGGGGTTCGGTCGCGAGCCACCGGGATTCGAGGAGCTGGGCCAGGTCGTGCGCCTGGCGGACGCGGAGCGACTGGCTCACGAATGGCGCCGCCGCGGTGGCCGCCAGGTGATGCCCGATCAGGGGCACGCCCGCCCATTGCGAGTGGTCGTCGGTGGCGAGGACCGTCACGTCAGGACCAGCTCTGATGCCCACGGCCTCGAGGCCCCGGACCCGGGCGCGGATGCGTTCGGCAGCGTCGAGCTCGATGCGCGCGTTCTGGACGAAGGTGTCCGCCGACACCAAGAGCAGCAACGCGGCCGCGACGACGTTGACCACGCGGAGACGAATCGCGGCAAAGCACGTTGCGACGCCAAACGCCAGAACGGGCAGCAACGGGTACAAGACGCGGCTCTCCCGGTTGTCGACGTTGGGCTCGTTGAGGGTGAACGAGAACGCCGCCGGCGCCGACATGATGGCCAGGACGACGACGAGCCACCCGACGCGGCGGCGGATCTCCGGCGCACCCTGCCCCAGCGCGACGGCGCCCAGCAGACACCACGGCAGAACCGCGACCGTGCCGGCGAGCGCACCATCCGGAACGAGTGGATCGATGGCCGCATCCGGGCTGCGATTCCACGGACCGATGACCTGGCTCGCGAAGTCAGGCAGATAGTCGAGGATACGGCCGATCGATGCCGGGCTCGCCTTCAGGCTGCCGGAGTAGCCCAAGGTCCAGGTGCCGAGGAACCGCGCGCGCACGAGCCAGCCGAACGCGAGTGGCGCGACGACGCCGACGACGGCGATCGCTGACCTTCGACCGCCCCAGCGCCGGTACGGGACGCCCCCGAGCACGACGAAGACGAACATCAGCGCCTCCGTGTGCGACCAGAAGGCAAGCGTCGTCAGGGCTCCGGCGGCGAAGAAAGCGGGGGCTCGGTCCTCGCGACGCCCCCGGAGCACGTTCAGGAAGGCCAGCATCGCGAAGATGACGAACAGCACATGCGCGTTGGCGGACCACCAGGTCACTGCCTGGGCTCCGCACGCCGCCAGGACGAACCACGCCGACGCGGCGAGCGCCGGACCCAGTGGCGTGAAGCGGCGCAGCAGGAGGAACAGCAGCGCCGCCGCGATTCCGTGGAGTACGGCTCCGGTCAGGTGGAAGGTGACCGGATGAAGCGGCTCTCCCCCGAGAGCCGAGAGCACCGCAGCGACGATCCACAGCGTGGGCTGGAAGTTGTGATGCTCCGAGGTATCCAGTGCAGGTTCGCCACCACCGACGAGACGTCCTGGGTCGGCCAGGAGCTCGGCGAACCCGCCGGCCAGCTCCTGCGCGCGAGGAACGATCCACCAATCGTCGATCTGGAAATGGAGACCCTTCACCCACAGCCACGCCATGAACGTGACCACGACGATCTGCACGGCGATGAACCGGTCACGCGTCATCGCGGTCGTGCACCTCGACGCGAAGCAGGTCCTTCGCCAGGATCAGGTCTGGGAACACCTCTCGACCTTCGGTCTTGAGGTCGCGAAGGAGCGGTCCGTCGTAGCGGGTCGAGAAGTGGGTCGCGACGAACTTTCGAACCTCAGCGTCCTTCGCGATGGTCGCGGCCTGACGGATCGTCGAGTGCTTGCGGTCGATGGCCATCTCGAGGAACTCGTCGCCGTACGTCGCTTCGTGGATCAGCAGGTCGGCGTTCTGGGCCAGCTTCCTCGCGGTGTCGGTGAACGCGGTGTCGGTGCAGTACGACACGATCCGGCCCGGCCTCGCCTCGCCGACGAGCTCCTCGGGCGTGACCGTGCGTCCGTTCTCGAGGGTGATCGCTTCCCCGCGTTGCAGGATCCCGCGCTCCGGTCCGAACGGGACGCCCAGCTCGTCGGCCTTGGTGCCATCGAACCGTCCGGGCAGCTCATGCTCCTCGAAGCGATAGCCCATCGAGGGGATCGTGTGGTCCAGCGGGAGCGACGTGACCGTCCACTCCTTGGACTCACAGATCACCCCCTCGTAGCCGGGCGCGAACTCGTGGATGTCGATCTTGAACCCGAGCCGGGTACGCCGCGGGAAGTTCACCAGGAACTCGATGAACCGCCGCACTCCACGGGGTCCCCACACGTGCAGCGGGTACTCGCGCTGCGCGAGGTTCAGGCTCGAGATGAGGCCACCGAGCCCGAAGATGTGATCTCCGTGTAGGTGCGTGATGAAGATGTGGTGGAACTTCCGTCGCGGCACCTCGGCGGCGAGCATCCGGAACTGGGTCCCCTCGCCGCAGTCGAAGAGCACGGTTTCGCCCTCGCGGATGAGGACGGTCCCCGAGAGTCCGCGCCGCACCGTAGGCGCGGCGCTGCTCGTTCCCAGGATGACGACCTCGATCGGCGGACGCGCCATGGGCTCATCATAGGTGGGCCGACGGCGTCCAGAAGGGGGCGCTCACGCCTACCCCCTCTCGATCAGAGATCGAGGGTGACGAAGACGACGGAGGACTGGCTGACGAACCCAGCGTTCCACTGGATGCTCACCACGTCGACCGGGACCATCGCGCCGAGCGGCGTGGAGGTGAGGTTCCAGGTGTAGTTGCCGCTTCCGTCCGCGAGAACGTGGATGGGTGGGAGAGGCAAGGGGCTGAGGATCTGGCTCAGCAGGCCCTCGGACCCGGCAAGGCCGAGGCCGAAGATCGGACCGCCTCCGGTCGGGGAGTGGGGAGTGGCCTGGACGAGGTTGTAGAGTTCCGCGTTCGGCTGAACGCCCGTCACGTCGAGGCGGATCGTCCCCGGTCCCCCAGGTTGGGTGACGGCGAGCGTGTGTTGCCCGGTCACCGGGACGCTGAGCGCCAGAAGGGCCACCAACAGAGCGGTATTGGGGAGGGCGATCTTGGGGATGCGCATGGGGGGAGGGGTTCGGGCGTGGAGGAACCCAACCAGGATACCCTCGGGCGGAGCGGGCGGCCAAGGCGACTTGCGTCTGGACGACCGAGTCCTGGGGAGCCCGGACCTCCAGAGTGAGGCAATCTGCTCTGACGGGAGCGCGTGTGAAGCAATCTGCTCCGGATGGGAGCGCGGACCTCCAGGTCCTCTCGGTGGATCAGCCGGGTCTCCCGCGAAGGATAATCCCACCCTCGAAGAGACGCTGAAACGGTACAGGAGAGGCTGTGAA
>NZBC01000280.1 GCA_002687715.1 Planctomycetota bacterium
ACCCGGAGCGGACCTGGAGGTCCGCGCTCCCGTCAGAGCAGATTGCTTCGCGCGCTCCCCCTGGAGGTCAGCCCTCGCGCCCGTTCAGCGGCGCTTCCAGCCGTCGACCTTCGCTTGGTCGTACCGCTCGTAGCTGTGCTGGCGCCACTTCCTGGCGCGGGTCCAGTGGGGTTCGGTGAGCTGCTTCTCCCAGGAGGCGATCCGTGCAAGGAGGTCCTGGCGGACTTTCGCGGTCCCGGCCGCGACGTTCTTCCGTTCGCTGGGATCGGCCATCAGGTCGTGCAATCGAGGCGGATGCTCTGCAAAACGGATGAGCTTCCACTGGCCGTGGCGGATGGCGGCGACGTCGTCGAGTCGCCAGAACAAGGCCTCGTGCGGGATGCCCTCCTTCGCGCCGGTGAGGAACGGCACGAGGTCGACGCCGTCGTAGGTCCGGTCGGCTGGCAGGGTTGCTCCCGCAGCGGCGCAGAACGTCGGCAGTAGGTCGAGCGTGGAGACCGGAGCGTCGTACGTCTTCCCGGCCGCCAACCGGCCGGGCCATCTCACGATGAACGGAACCCGCACTCCGCCTTCGAGGAACGTGCCCTTGGTGCCGGCGTACGGTTCGTTGAGCGACCCGTTGTAGGGCATCGCTCCGCCATTGTCGTTGGTGAATACCACGAGCGTGTTCCTCGCGAGCTTCAGGCTGTCGAGCCGGGCGAGGATCTTGCCGACATTGTCGTCGAGCGACCGGGTCATGGCAGCGTTCGCCGCCCGGACCTTGGTCTCGAAGTCGGGGCGCATCTTCTGCATCGCGTCCTCCGGCGGTTGCATCGGGCCGTGCGGTGCGTTGAACGAGACGAACAAGAAGAACGGCTGCGTCTGGCTTGCTTGCTTCTCCATGAACGCACAGGCCTCGTCGCCGAACGCGTCGGTCAAGTAGGGGAGGTTCTCGGCGGCCAGCCTCTCGCGGTTGCGCACGATGCGCTTCGCCAGTCCGGGGGAGTACGGACTCGAGCCGCCGATCATGCCGAAGAAATGGTCGAAACCCCGCGCGTTGGGGTGGCAGGCATCCGCTTTACCCTGGTGCCACTTGCCGATGAGGCCCGTGCGGTACCCCGCCTTCTTCAACAAGGTGGCGACGGTGAGCTCCGATTTCGGCAGCCCACGCAGGAACCCCGGCTTCGCTTGCTGTCCGGGCAGGTTGAACTCGAAGCCGAAGCGTTGTTGGTAGCGGCCGGTGAGCAGGCCGGCGCGGGAAGGTGCGCAGACCGGCGCCGACACGTACCCCGCGATGCAGCGCACTCCTTCCTTCGCGATGCGGTCGATGTGCGGCGTTGCGTGCGTCGTGCTCCGGTGCATCGAAAAGTCGGCCCACCCGGCATCGTCGGCGAACAGGAGGACGATGTTGGGCCGCTTCGAATCCTGGGCGGCCGCGAGGGTTGCGATCACGATCGAGGAGACGACGAGGCTGCGCATGGTCGCATCCTACCCACACCGAGATCCTCCCGGGCCCGCCTGCTAAGACAGGGGTATGGCCGAGACCCGCTGTGCCGGACTTACATTGCCCGTCGGCAAGATAGTCTGCGTCGGACGCAACTACGCCGCGCATGCGGCGGAGCTGGGTAACGAACGTCCGGCCGAGCCGCTGCTGTTCCTGAAACCACCGACGGCCCTGCTCGCGGGCGGGGGCATCGTGACGCTGCCCGCGTGGTCGGCGGAGGTGCATTACGAGGTGGAGCTCGTGGTGCGGATCGGGGCGGATGGCGGCGGCGCGAACCTGGCTGCGGCCGCAGCTGGGAAAGCGGTCGATGCGTACGCGGTGGGTATCGACTTCACCGCCCGCGACGTCCAGGCGGCCGCGAAGAAGAAGGGGCATCCGTGGGCGGTCGCGAAGGGGTGGGACGGGTCCGCCCCGATCTCCGAGCTCGTGCCGCTGGACCTCGTCGATCGCCTGAAGGACGTCTCCATCACCCTCGACGTCAACGGCGACCGCCGCCAGGACGGGCGAACCCGGGATATGTTGTGGTCCGTCGTCGAGCTGTTGCAGTACGTCTCGTCGCGATTCTCACTTGAGCCTGGAGATCTCGTGTTCACCGGGACGCCGGCGGGGGTGGGTCCGGTGAATTCGGGGGATCGGATCGCCGCTGAAACCGCAGCCGCCCGTCTGGAAGTCGCCTGCGTCCGGTAGAGGTCCGGTTCGGGGAAGCAAGCCCGGCCTCGTGGCCTGCCCCGGGACTTCATAGAATGCTGGACCCGCTCCGGTTCGCGGGATTGGAGATCTATTCATGGAAGCGACCCTCTCCGCCATCCTGTCCCTGATCCTGAGTGCATCCGGCGCATCGGTGACGGTCGACGACCTCGCCACCGACTTCGCTCGCCGGGATGTCGTGTTCCTCGGGGAGGAGCACGACAACGACGCCGGCCACCGGATGCAGCTCGACATCGTCCGGGCGCTGTATGCCCGCCGGGCCGATCTCGTGATCTCCATGGAGATGTTCGAGCGCGATGTCCAGGGGGTCATGAATGACTACCTGCGCGGTCGCATCGACGAGAAGACGTTCCTCGAGCACTCGCGGCCGTGGAAGGGCTACAAGAAGCACTACCGGCCGATCATCGAGTTTGCGAAGGCGAACGGTCTCGACGTGATCTGCGCCTGCTCGCCGTGGCGGCTGTCCAAGGTCAAGGAGGTGGGCGGCGACCCGGATGCGTACATCGCGCGGTCGATCACGACGCCGAAGGATCGCTACTTCGACCTGTTCAAGGAGTCGATGAAAGAGCACCCGGGCGAGATCGATGCGAAGGCGATGGACCGGATGTACCTGGGTCAGTGCCGCCGCGACGACACGATGGCGGAGGCGATCGCAGACTACCTGCAGGGCCACCGGCACCGACGACCGCTGGTGGTGCACTTGAACGGCAAGTTCCACTCCGACTACGGGCTCGGCACGGCGATCCGCGTCTTGCAACGGCGTCCGCTCGCGCAGATCGGCGTCGTGTCGATGCAGTCCGCCGAGGACCCGGCCAAGGCCGAGGTCGCGAAGGACCTCGACCGGGCGCACTACACGCTCGTCGTGAAGGCCCAGCCGAAGAAGAAGCCGGCGAAACCCGTGGCCAAGGCTACGAAGCCCAACGACGAGAAGCCGGCCAAGCCGGCCGCCGGGGTTACTCCGCCCAAGCCCACGAAGCCGACCGAGACCGTCGAGGTCACGCTCGGCGTCAGCCACCGCTGACGCCACTACGGACACGAGCCCCGATGAAGACCGCCCACGAGATCCGGAACGACTTCCTCGAGTTCTTCCGTGCGCGTGAGCACCGGGTGGTGCCATCGGCGCCGGTGTTTCCGCAAGACGATCCGACCCTGCTGTTCACCAACGCGGGGATGAACCAGTTCAAGGACGTGTTCCTGGGCAACGGTACCCGGGACTACGCTCGCGCCGCGGATACGCAGAAGTGCATCCGCGTCTCCGGGAAGCACAACGACCTCGAGGAGGTGGGTGTCGACACGTACCACCACACGTTCTTCGAGATGCTCGGGAACTGGTCGTTCGGGGACTACTTCAAGCGTGAAGCCATTGCGTGGGCGTGGGAGCTGCTCACCAAGACGTGGGGCATGCCGAAGGATCGCCTGTGGGTGACCGTCTTCGGTGGCGACGAGGCGGACGGCTTGCCCGCGGACGACGAGGCGGCCGCGTTGTGGGCCGAAGTCACGGACATCGATCCGTCGCGCATCCTGAAGTTCGGCAAGGAAGATAATTTCTGGGAGATGGGCGACACGGGGCCGTGCGGACCTTGCACCGAGATCCACATCGACCGGGGTGGCCCGGACGTGGACCCGGCCGACGGGGCGAACCGGAAGATCGGTGTCAACGCGGGCAACGAACGTTTCATCGAGCTCTGGAACAACGTCTTCATCCAGTTCAATCGCAGGGCTGACGGGAGCCTTGATGAGCTGCCCGCCAAGCACGTCGACACGGGCATGGGCTTCGAGCGCGTCTGCGCGGTGCTGCAGGGCAAGTCGTCCAACTACGACACCGATGTGTTCACGCCGATCTTCGCGACCGTCGCGGAGCTGACCGGGAAGTCGTACGAAGGGACGATGGATGAGCGGGACATCGCGTTCCGCGTGGTGGCGGACCATGTGCGAGCGGTGACCGCTGGGTTCTCCGACGGTGCGCTCCCGTCCAACGAGGGACGCGGCTACGTCCTACGCCGGCTGATCCGGCGGGCGGCCCGCTACGGGCGCCAGGCGCTCGGCATGCCCGACCCGTTTCTCTACAAAGTCGTTCCGACCGTGGCTGAGATCCTGGGGGACTCGTTCCCCGAGATGCGTGCGCGCCAGGATCACGTCATGCACCTCGTCGAGTCGGAGGAGAAGGCGTTCGCCGTCACGCTCGACAAGGGGCTCGTCCTGTTCGAGGACCTTGCCGGCGCGGTGCTCTCCGAGGGGATGACCGAGATTCCGGGGCAACGTGCGTTCGATCTCTACGCGACGTACGGTTTCCCGCGCGATCTCGTGGAGCTCATGGCGCGCGAGCAGCAGCTCACCGTAGACAGCGGCGGCTGGGACGACGCGGAGGCGGCGCACAAGCTGGCCAGCAAGGGCGCTGGACGCTCGTGGCTCGTCGATCCGGAGCAGCTCGAGGGCGTTACGGCAACGCAGGTCCTCTGCTACCACCGAGACGGCCACGACGGGCTCACCGCATCCGCGAACGTGGTGAAGCTGATCGACGGCACGCGCCTCGTCGTCGACCGCTCGCCGTTCTACGCTGAATCCGGAGGTCAGGTCGGCGACGCGGGTGAAATCACCGGCAGCGGGTTCCGATTCCGCGTCGACGATACGCAGAAGATGGGAGACGTCATCGTCCACGTCGGCGAGCTCATCGAGGGCGCCGAGGCGTCGGGCGAGGTGCGGTGCGTGGTCGACGGCGATCGACGTCATCGCATCATGGCCAACCACACCGCGACCCATCTCCTGCACTGGGCGCTCCTCTCGGTCCTCGGTGATCACGCCAACCAACAGGGCTCGCTGGTGGCGCCGAACCGCCTACGGTTCGACGTCACGCATCCGCGGCCGATCACCCCGGACGAGATCGAGCGCATGGAGAGCCTGATCAACGAGAAGATCGTAGGCGCGACGCCGCTTGCGACGACGGTCGAGGATCTCGCCGCCGCGAAGGAGCGTGGCGTAACGGCGCTGTTCGGCGAGAAGTACGACGAACGGGTTCGCGTCGTCGACATCGGCGGTTACTCGACGGAGCTGTGCGGCGGAACGCACTGCCTCTCGACGGGTCAGATCGGTGCCTTCGCGATCGTGAACGAGTCGGCCGTGCAGGCCGGCGTCCGGCGGCTCGAGGCGGTGACTCGAGACGGAGCCATCGTTCGCATGCAGGAGCAGCGGCGCCTGCTCCGTGAGGCCACGACCACGCTGAAGGCACCGGAATCCGAGCTCGTCCCGCGCATCCAGGCGCTCCAGAGCCAGCTCAAGGAGCTGAAGAAGGGCGGTGCGAAGAAGGCGCAGTCGAACCTCAACGACGTGGCGAAGAAGCTGCTCGACGAAGGGCAGGACGTCGGCAGTGGCCGCATCGTGGTCGCAGCGGTCGAAGGCATCGATCCCAAAAACGTCTCCGGCCTCTGTGACGCGCTGCGCAAGTCCGGTTCGCCCACGTGTGGAGTGATCGGGATCGCGGCGGGTGAGAAGGCGATCCTGGCGGCGTTCGCGTCAGAGGACCTTGCCGGATCAACCGTTCACGCGGGCAACGTGGTCAAGGCGATCGCGAAGATCGTGGGCGGGGGAGGCGGCGGTCGTCCCGACTTCGCGCAGGCCGGCGGCAAGGACCCGTCGAAGATCGACGAGGCTCTCGCCGAGGGCCGGCGTCTGCTCACCGAGTCCTTGAGCTGACGATCTTGCCCGCGCGCGCGATCCACGGCTGCGGACCGCCTCGCTCGTACCCCATCTCGCCGAGCTTCGTTCCCGACGCACCGATGAACAGTACGGTCGGGTACCCGCGGATCCCGTACTTCCGCGCGAGGGCCTGATTCTGCTTGCGCAACGCGGGATCCTGCTTTCCGCGGGGAAAGTCCAGCTTGAGCAGGACGACGTTCTGCTTCGCCCAGGCGCGGAATGCACCCGTCTCGAAGACCTCGCGGTCGAGGCGGATGCACCAGGTGCACCAGTCACTGCCCGTGAAGTCGGCGAGGATCGGCTTGCCGGTCCGCTTCGAGCGAGCGACGGCCGCTGCGTGGTCGGTCAGCCACGCGCCGGCCTTCGGCGCCGCGACCACGGTCGGGGCCGCCTGGCGCACGATGCGGTCGGCGTGGGCAGTCCACCCCCGAGGTCCGCCGCGCCGGTAGCCAGAGCGCCCGAGCACCTTCCCTTTGGCGTCGAGGAACAGGATGGTCGGGTAGCTGCGGACGCCGTACTTGCGTGCGATGGCCTCGTTGCGCGTACGCACTCGCGGGTCCTGTCTTCGCTGCCGCGGGAAGTCGAGTTCGAGCAGGATCACGTTCCGCCGCGCCCAGGTCTGAAACGCGGGCGTGTCGAACACCTCGGCCTTGAGACGGATGCACCATCCACACCAGTCACTGCCCGTGAAGTCGACGAGCACGGGCTTACCGGTCTTCCGCGACCGCGTGAGCGCCGTGTCGTAGTTCGTGAGCCAGGCGGAAGCCTGCGAAGGGGTCTGAGGCTGGGGAACCTCGAGTGGTGCAGATGTGAGAGCTTCGGGCTCGCAGGCGGTCGTGAGCAAGGCGGCGAGCATCAGGCTGGCGATGTTCAGCATGGCAGGTTCCTCCACTGCCGTGCCGCTCCAATGTGTTCATACGGGGGCCGGGCGCGGGATCTGGACTATTCTCGGTCGGCGGAAGGACCAGATGGCCGCGATGGAAAGGAGCGCCGGCAGCGAGGTCCTGAGCTCCCAGCCTGGGAGATGTGCCCAGACCCCGAGCTGCGCGAGCGCGATCCAGGAGCCGATTCCCGCCGCCGTAGCGAGCGTGCGGACAGGAACGTGTCGTCCAGTTCCATGGAGCCACGCGAGGACTGAGGCCGCGGTGAGGGATGCGAGCAGTGCCGCCGAGAACGCGAGGCCGTTCCCGACGAGCACGGGAGCCTGCATGATCGGCAACAACGCGTCGCCGACGCAGCGTCCGTCCACGAACAAACGGCTCCATGCGCCGTCGAACGTAGCGTGGAGGTGCACGACACCGTCTTTCCTGAGCACGGAGTCGTGCGTGATGACCTGAGGCTGTCGTCCGTTCGGTCCTGTGCCGGGAGTGCGGACGCGGAACAGCGCGTGCCCGTTCTTCCAGCCGACGGTGAATGACCGGTCGTGAGCATCGCGCGACAGGGTAAGGATGCGCCCCTGGCGACGCGGCGGGGTCGACGTGGTGAAACGGACGCTGACCGTCATCTCGTTCGTGGTCGCGAGACGGGAGCGCAGGTGGTCGCTGGCCTCGTCCGGGAGCCGCACGGGCCGCGTTCCGTCCAGGACGAGCCCGCGCCGATCGGGAGTGACCCCGGCTCCGATCGCACGCGGCCGCGACGGTCCGTCGAGGGTGAGCTGCGGCTGCCAACCGAACGTGGCGGCAAGGACGGGGCCGCCTTCCAACCAGGGGGTGTCGGCGTCTGCCGGCGTGGGGTTGCCAACGACGCGGTCCCAGACGGCGAAGGCATGCACCGCGCCGCTCCATGCCCGTGACCCGTCGGGTTCCCCGCCAAGCGTGAGCACGTGGGTCGCGGGCCATGCGTCGAGAGTGTTCTCGGGGACGCTGTCCTTTTGCTCCACGAGCATCGCTCCAAAGCCGATGGCGGCAGCCGTGAGCGGAATCGCCAAGCGTCCGTTCGGCGTGAGCGTGTCGATCCACTTCGTCCAGAGGTCGGGCAGTCGTGCGCCGACCCACGCACCGCCGACGTTGGCGGCGACATCCCACACGGAGGACGTCCGGAACTGCCAACGCTGCAGGATCTCGAGTCCGCCTGACAGTACGATCGCGATGACCACCGCCACCCACCACCGTCGCTGTCGTAGCGCGATGCCCAGCGGCAGGAATCCGATCAGATTGAGCACGACGTCCAGGAGCTGTGGTTCGAACGACGTGGGCTGAGCGGCGCAGCGGAACGTCAACGGCGAGACCGTCGCGAGGATCAGGAGCACGAGATACGTCGGGAGCCACCGCACGCCGGGAGTCTACAGGTCCACCTGGTCGCGCGAAGAAAACAGGCAATCGCCGTCATGCTTCGCGATGGGTGGTCGCTTGGGGGGGGTGTCAGCGAGCAATGGCCCGGACGACCCGGGCCGTTCGCGGCCCCCCCAAGACACAGGAGACGAACCATGCTGCGCACCACCACTATCCTCGCCCTCGTCGCTCTGATGAACGTCGCCGCTCTCGGTCAGGACCTCGAGAGCAAGCTGTCCGTGACCGGTGCCCGCTCGGACGGGAGGACCGTGAAACTCGGCTCCGGCGGTCAGAAGATCTCCCTTCACGTGAAGGCCAGCAACCCTTGCCTCGTCGGGTTCATCGCGACGGCCGCCGAGATGGAGCCGGTGATCTTCGGCTTCGGCCAGACCGACTGGCATGGCCGGTTGACTCGTGAGTTCCGGGTGCCGGAGATTCACGACAGCGGCGCCGTACGGATCTTCGCGGTCGTGCTCGACCTGGACTCGTTGGAGCTCGCGCAGTCGAACTCACTGCTTCTCAAGTACGAAGGCTCGAAGTCCGAGCCGATGGCAGACCGGGCGGACGCGCAGCAGGACAAGACCTACACACCGCTGACCAAGAAGGCGGACGTCGAAGCCATGAACACGAAGAAGCAGGACGGAGATGAGCGCAACGCTCCTCGCCCTCGCAAGGCAGACGTCGAGGCCATGGACAAGAAGCAGCAGGACAGCAGTCAGCGCAACGCCCCGCGCCCCGCGCCGATCCTCAAGGCGGACGTGTCCGACGTCCAGAAGCAGGACTCCGGCCGTTAGAGCCCCGAATCTCCGCAGCACGAACCCCCAGTCGTGTGCTCTCCGAAACCCGGCTCCGCCCCGCGCGGACGCCGGGTTTCTTCGTTGTCCGATCGCGTGGAGCGCTCATGCGAATTCGCGTAAGCGTTGTGTTGGCAGTTGGTTGCGCGCGCTTGCGGCCGAGTCGGCCGGTCACGTCGAAGAAAGGTGCGTTCGTCGTCACATCTACGTTCGATCGGCCGCTCGGTTGAGTGTCAGGCAAGCGAAAAGGCTCGGACGACCCGGACCACTCGCGAGCCACCAAGACCCAGGAGACGAACCATGCTGCGCACCACCACGATCCTCGCTCTCGTTGCTCTGATGAATGTCGCCGCTCTCGGTCAAGACGAGAGCAAGCTCTCCCTGTCCGGTGCTCCGCAACGCGGCCGCGACGTCAAGCTCGGCGCCGGTGACCTGAAGATCTCTCTCCATGTCAGCGCCCAGGCCGTCCACTCTCTCGTCGGGTTCATCGCCACGGCGCCGGGTATCGAGCCGGTGATCTTCGACATGGGCTACACCGATGGCTACGGCGGGCTGACGCGCGACTATGCGGTGCCCGCGATCCACAACCGCGGCGAGGTGGTCATCTTCGCCCTGGTGTTCCAGATGGACTCCTGGCAGTTCACGCAGACGAACTCCCTTTCGCTTCACTACTCCGGTTCGAGGCCCGAGAAGAACGCGGCGCCGGGCGACATGCAGCAGGGCGACACCTACATCCCGCTGACCGCGAAGCCCGGCAAGGCGGACGCCGCCGACGCCAAGAACTGGCAGAAGCAGGACAGCGCCCAGCGCAGCGCCCCGCGCCCCGCGCCGGGTGACGAGACGGACGCCGCCGACGCCAAGAACTGGCAGAAGCAGGACCGCGCCCAGCGCAACGCCCCGCGCCCCGCGCCGGGTGACGAGACGGACGCCGCCGACGCCAAGAACTGGCAGAAGCAGGACAGCGCCCAGCGCAACGCCCCACGCCCCGCGCCGGGTGACGAGACGGACGCCGCCGACGCCAAGAACTGGCAGAAGCAGGACCGCGCTCAGCGCAGCGCCCCGCGCCCCGCGCCGGGTGACACGACGGATGGCGACGCCAAGAACTGGCAGAAGAAGGACAGTGCCCAGCGCACCGCTCCCCGCCCCGCGCCGAGCTACAAGGCTGACGTGATCGATGCCCAGAAGAACGACTCCGATCGCTAGGACACCGAACTCCCGCGCAGCACGATCCGTTGGTCGTGCGCTCTCCGAACCCGGCTCCGCCCTGCGCGGACGCCGGGTTTTTTTCTGTCCCGCTGGCGAGGCCGCGCGCGGGCCCGAAGCGGAGGTCCGCGCGCCCGTCCGACAAACTCGTGGTTGTCGTCATGCACCGATGCTTGGTGGCGCTCAGAGAGATGCAGGCCGGGCAAACCCCGTCCGGTCCCAGCGAAGACCAAGAATCAGGAGGTCACCTATGCGATGGCTCACCGATCTCTTCCGCCGCCGCATCGGCCCGAACCTGGCCGAGACCCACATCGAGTTCCGGTTCGCCGGTAGAAAGCTCCTGCTCGACGTCGAGCCCCAGGAGGGTGGCTTGGCAGCCGTCGATCTCCGAGGTCAGCTGACCGAGGAGACCGCCGCCATGATGATGCGGTGGTTCGTGCCGCTTCGAGCCCGGGCGTTCGCGATCGATCTCGATGTGTCTCACCTGGCGCGTTTCGATCCCGCCGCCGTGCCGACTCTGCTCAGGCTCGGCCGGCAGTGCACCGCCTCGGACGTGCGGCTCCGTATCATCGGCCGCACACCAGAACTGCGACGTTCGAAGTCCGCGCCCGTTCCGGCGCTCCCGCGCGTCGCCGCGCCGGCGTCGCGAGCCGCGGTGCCGCCAATCCGTCGCCGCCGGCCCAGCACCCGCGAAAGGGGCATCCCCGCCGGAGCGTTCTGATCCGCCGGGTCGCTGTCGTCAGCGGCCCGTGCGGGGCCCCGCCTTCACCTCGACGTTGAACGGCGGGGTTCCCGTTCGGGGCAGAGTGAGCGTCGTCGTCGAAGGCGCGAACCCCGGCGCGACGAGCCGAAGCGTCATCGGTCGCCCCACTGGAAGTCCTCCGGCGCGCGCCTCCCCATCGAGCACGGGCCACCCGGTGGAGTGACGCGGCACTGGCCGACCTTCGAGTGCGCAGGTGAGGCGTCCCGCAAGGGGAAGCCGCCGGCCATCCTGGTCCACGACTCGCACCCACGCGCTCACCGTCTTGGCGAGGCGCAGCTCCACGACCGTCAGGCCCTCTTGCGTCGGGGGCGGCACGGTCGCGATGGCGATGTGCTCCTGACCCGGCGCGAATGCGCGGACGTCGAGGAGTCTCTGGAAGAGGGCCTTGGAGAGCCGCTCGGGCACAGGCAGGTGGATGACACCGTCCGGGCGATGGGTGATGCCGTTAGAGACGACCTCGTCACGGTCGCGGAGGACCAGAGCGACCTCCACGCCGGCAAGTGCGCGGCCCTGAGGATCGCGGACCGGCACGCGCACGAGCACCCGGACCGGATCCTCCTTCCAGGCCGCATCGGCCGGGAACGCCCCCTGGTCTTCGACCGTGAGGACCTCCGTTACGGTCCGGTAGTGCGCTCGCTCACCGACGACGACCGCGAGCACACCACCCACCACCGAGATGACCGCGAAGAACACTGCGAATCCAAGCCACGGGTGGCGGTCCCAGAACGACGCTGACGGCGTATCCATCGTCCTTCAGTGTTCCAAGATCGGCAGGGCGGACAAGCCAGGGCGCTCGAGCCGATGCAGGAGGCCGAACAGCGCGGCGGCCGCGGCAGCGGCGGCGAGTGGCGGACCGATCCGCCACCGTTGCGGGAGCATCGTGCACCGCAACCGCCCCCCGCATGCGACGCCCACCGAGGGCAGCAGGCGCTCGAGCTCCTCGAGCGGCGGCGGCACAAACAGCGGCGAGCCGTCGCGCACTTCTTCTCCTGGCCTTCGAGGGCGGTGATCAGGCGGAGGTCGTCGCCGAGCATCTTGCGCTCGATGCCATGCTTCATGCCGAAGTCAGAGCGTGTGACCGTGAAGTCCGCCTCGTGGCCGCGAGGTTGTTGTCGTCCAGGGAGATCGATCCGGAGACCTTGTTGAAACGGCCCCAGAACGGCGACACGTTCTCAGGCGCAAGATGCGGTACAGGACGGTCGAGTGTGCACCGTCCACGACGAATCCCGTGGGCGCTTCGGAGCCATCTCCCGCTTCGTGGAGCGGAACTCGCTGCGGCGCGGGCGCCGAGGACTCCGGGGTGGCGAACCACGTGGCGAGGGCTGCGATCAGGGCGAGGGCGGGAGCGGCCTGGGTGATCGTGGTCATGTCGGCTCCTCCAAGAGCGAGGCACCGACGTTCCACCACCGGACAGTATTCCAGATGGACCCGTTCTCCGTCGCCGGAGCGCAGGCGGTAGACTGGCACCCGTGCGAGCCGCGGTATGCGGCTGGAGGACCGTGCATGCAAGCGCCCGTCGGTCACCTGTTGCGTCGCGCCGGCTTCGGACCCCGTCCCGACGACCTCGATGCCTTCGCCGGACTGACCTGGAAGGCCGCCGTCGACCGGGTCCTCGCGGAGCTGGACGCGACCGCGCCGGAGGATCCAAAGGACTTCGACGCCTACGAACCCGGCGCGATCCAAGATCAGTGGCTCAATCGGATGATCTCGGGGGAGGGGCGCCTCGCCGAGAGGCTCGCGTTCTTCTGGCACGGCCACTTCGCGACGTCCAACCGCAAGGTGCAGGACCCCGCGCTGATGTGGAGCCAGTACCGGCTGTTCCGTTCAAAGGGCGGGGGCACGTTCACTGAGCTGGTTGGCGGCGTTTGCAAGGACGTCGCCATGATCCGCTGGCTCGATGGCAACGCGAATCGCAAGGGCGTCGCCAACGAGAACTACGCGCGCGAGTTGCAGGAGCTGTTCACGCTCGGTATCGGCAACTACACCGAGCAGGACGTTCGCGAGGCGGCGCGTGCTTTCACGGGATGGGCCAGCCGCCACCACAAGTTCGTCTTCAAGGAACGTTTCCACGACCACGGCGACAAGACGTTCCACGGTCACACGGGGGACCTGGACGGCGACGACGTCGCGAAGGTGCTGTGCGAACTCCCGGCGTGCCACACGTTCATCGCGACCAAGCTCCTCCGCTTCTTCACGCACCCGGAGCCGGTTGCGGCCGAGGTTCGCGAAGTCGCGGACGTGCTGGCGAAGACGGGCAGCATCCGGGATGCCATGCGGACGATCTTCATGGCGCCGGGGTTCGTTGCGAAGGAGAGGCGGCGGGCGCTGGTGAAGAGCCCCGTGGAGTTCGCGGTCGGAGTGCTCCGCCTGGTGGGGGCGAAGACGGCCCCGATCTGGGTCCACGGCGCGCTCGAGCGCATGGGTCAGATCCTGTTCCGTCCCCCGTCCGTCAAGGGATGGACGTCGGGCGCGGGCTGGCTCGGCAGCGCTGCGGTCGTCGAACGGTTGCGCCTCGCCAACAAGGGCGCGTCGCTCGCGCCGGAGGAGCACGCCGACGCGATCATCCGCTGTGCGCTCGACGACGAATTGACCCCCGAGCTCGCGACGGCGTCCGCCGCGGCAACGGGCAAGGACAAGATTGCGCTGGCGCTCGGATCACCCGAGTTCCAGCTAGCCTGACGGAGATGACCATGGATCGCCGCTCCTTCCTCACGCACGTCGCCGCGTCCGGCGCCGTGATCGCCACGCCACGGCTGGTGCGGGCCGCGTCGGACTCCCGCGTCACCGGTGCGCCGACCGTCGTCCTGATTCACCTCTTCGGCGGCAACGACGGGCTGAATACCGTCATCCCGTACCAGGACCCCCAGTACCGGCGCCTGCGGCCGACAATTGCGGTCCCGGACAATCAGATTCGCAAGGTCCACGGCGAGCTCGGGTTCCACCCGTCGTTGGCGGGATTCCAGTCGCTGTGGGAGCGCGAGCGCCTCGCGGTCGTGAATGGCGTCGGGTATCCCCAACCCAGCTACAGCCACTTCCGTTCGACGGAGATCTGGCACTCGGGGTTGCCGGACGGTTTGCCGAAGAGCGGATGGCTCGGACGCGTCATCGACGCGAACCCCAAGCAGCGGCCGATCCGGGCGATCGCCCTGGCCCGCGAGCGGCCACTGGCGCTCCAATCGTCGAGGCCCGGAGTCGTCACGCTCACCAGCTTCGAGCAGTTCCGTATCCCGGCCGAACTCGAGGCGGCCGCGAAGCTCTACGAGAAGCAGAACGGGGCGAAGGGTGCGCTGGGTCAGGTCGCCCGCGCCGGGGCCGGAGCGCTGAAGGCGGCCAAGAAGATCGCCGCCCTGAAGACGCACCGGGGGCCTCCGTACGGTGCGCTGGGGAACCGACTGCGTCAGGTCCTCGCGCTGCTGAAGGCCGACGTCGATCTCGAGGCCATCCAGCTCGGATACGGCGGGTTCGACACGCATGCGAACCAGGCAGGGAGCCACGCGAACCTCCTCGCCCAGGTCGGCAGCTCGTTGTCGACGTACCAGCGCGTCCTGGATGATCTCGGCATCGCGGATCGCGTGCTGACGATCGTGTTCAGCGAGTTCGGCCGGCGGCCGGGCGAGAACCGCAGCGGCGGAACCGATCACGGCTCGGCCGGACCGATGTTCGTCGTGGGCAAGCGGGTGAGGCCCGGCATGCACGGGGCGCAACCGTCACTCGACGATCTCGACCGAGGGAACCTCAAGTACACGACGGATTTCCGCGCGGTCTACGGCGCGGTTGCAGGCAACTTCATGAAGGTCGATCCCAAGTCGGTGTCCGGCGGGATCAAGCCCCTGGAGCTGATCGGATGACCCGCTTCTTCATTCTCGCGATCATCATGCTTCTCGCGCCTGCGCTGCCGGCTCAGGGCGCAGCCGCAGCCGCGGGGTACATTCCCTACCAGTCGCTCGAGCTGCTCCCGTCGACGGACTACATGGAGCATCAGGCGATGCTCTCGTCCGTTCAGAGACTCTATTACCGGGCGCGGCGTCTCGACAAACACGCGAAGAAGCTGCGGGCCAACCTACGCAAGCTCCGCAAAGAACAGGGCGAGACCGAGCAGGAACTCGTTGCGACCCAGGCGAAGTTCTTCGAGGTCGTGAAGACCATCGAGGAGCGTCTGAGGAACGCCGGGCTCGACGACGCGACGCTGGCGCGGGCGCGCGCCATGCCGCGCGGTCCGCTCCGCGCGGAGCGCTACGGGCATGCCTGCGTCTTGGAGGCGCCGGATCTCGATGCGCACCAGAAGGACCTGCTGCAGAGCCTCGTCGTCAGCACGAACGCGGCGCAAGCTGCGCTGCGGTCGACCGGGCTCGCGTTCCAAGCCCGCTTGAAGGGCAAGGAGAAAGCCAGCGAACGCGGTCGCATTCGTCAGAGCTTCCGCACCCAGCACAACGACATGGAACAGCGGTTTTGGAAGGTCGTCGCCGCGACGCTTACCGAGAAGCAGATGCGTGACGTACGCAAGGTGCTTCCGCTGCGGCACCAGTCCATCAGCGACCTCCGTGGTCACCTCTATCAGCTCCCCGGTATGACGCCTAGTCAGGGCAACCGGATCAACGCCGCCTACGAGGAGCTGGACAGCGAGCGTGCCGCCGACGACGCAGAGATCCGCCGGCTGCGTGGCAAACTCAACACCCGCGGCATGAAGGACGCCGAGGTGGTCGCCTTGCGTCGAGGTATCGGTGAGGCGCAGGCGCGGGTCACGGAGCTTCGGAACGACTTCCGTGAGGCAATCACCCAGATCCTCAATGCCAGGCAGCTCTCCTTCATCCGGGCCACCCCGCCTTTCATCAGTTCGCAGTCGCGTCGGCGGGGCCTGGACGGCATGTTCCTCGAGGTGACTCTCTCGGACGCGCAGATCGACGCGCTCCAGGCGATGCAGGGGGTCCTGCAAGAAGGCCTGGTGAGCCTGCGCAAGAAGCTCGACCACCAGACCAAGGCCCTGCGTGGCCAGGTCGGCAGCGATTCACCCCAGAGCATGTCCATGAGCATGATGCAATACGCGGCCCGCGGTGACGCGGCCGTCATGCGTTGGGACCTCGCTCGGCGGGCGATCCGTGACGTCCTGGACAAGGAGCAGATCGTCCAGTGGGTCGTGGCGCCCGAACGGAGCGGCGACTGACCCGAGACGCGTATGCGACGGCGGAATCCGCGTTATGGTGCCGTCATGCCGACCTTACGCACGCTGGCCCTGATTCTGCTCCTGCTCGCTGCGGGCTGTTCGTCCCGACTTCGCATCGATGAGGCGGATCGCGGCTTTCCCGGACTTACTCACGTGCTCCAGGGTGCGGCCGGGTCCCAAGGGCGCGTTCATTTGCTCGTGGCCCACGGCATGGGCGAGCACGAGCCCGGATACGGCGATCCGATCATCGACGACCTGGCCGACGTGATCGATCTGGATGACGACGGTTCCAACGAGATCGTCACCCCGATCGAGAGGGACGGGGTCGTGTACGGCCACATCCGGACCCGCGGCCTGAATGACCCCACGCGAGGCCTGCGACTGTCCGTCCACGAGCTGACGTGGAGCCCCATCGTCCAGGAGATCAAGCGCAAGTACATCGGGTACGACGACCTGCCGCCGCACCGCGGCCGCCGCGTGATGATGAATGGCAACCTCAAAGAGGAGCTCATCAACGGGCGCTTTGCCGACCCGATCATCTACCTCGGTTCGTTCGGTGAGGCAGTGCGGTACCCGGTGGAGTCTGCGCTGATGCGCATCCTCGAGAGTGGTGATCCCGAGCGCGATCGCATCTGCATCATTGGCATGAGTCTCGGCAGCGCGGTGCTCTTCGACGTGCTGGTCGCCATCACTTCGAAGGGGCCGGCGGTACCGGGAGGATCGGGTGACGGTCATGCCGCACTCGTCGCGGCCTGGTCGAAGACCCCGCTGACGATGTTCATGCTCGCCAATCAGCTCCCGCTTCTGGAGCTCGCCAAGGTTCCGCCACCAGGCGGGACGGCACCCCCGCCGCCCGAGATGATCGGAGACCATCGCTGGCCTACCGCGATCATCGCCATCAGCGATCCCAACGATCTGCTGACTTATCCCATCGGCAAGGACTTCGCCCGACGCTATGCGACGCCGGGAGGTCTGCAGGTGTCCTGGTTCAACGTCGCGGTGAGTATCGCCGATACGGCGCTGCTGGGCGTCCTGGCGGATCCGTCGGCGGCGCATGTGGATCACGAGAACTCGGAGATCGTGCTGAGGTATCTGAGCCAGGGGAACCCGTCCAAGGTCGACCGCCCGCGGCCCGCTCACCGGCCCTGAGGGGGCTCGATCCCGGTTACCCGCCGAGCTCCGGGAGCCCCGAGTAGAGGTCGAGCGCGTCGGGGTTCGCGAGCGCCTCGCGGTTCTTCACGGGGCGTCCCATGATCACATTGCGTACGGCGAGTTCGGTGATCTTGCCGGACTTGGTGCGGGGGATGTCAGCGACCTGCAGGATGACGGCGGGCACGTGGCGCGGGGTCGTGTTCTCGCGGATCTGCTTCTTCAGACGATCGACGAGAGCATCGTCGAGGGTGAGGCCGTCGCGCAACCGAACGAACAGGACGACACGAACGTCGCTCCTCCAATCCTGGCCGACGACGATCGACTCGAGGACCTCGTCGAGCTGTTCGACCTGGCGATAGATCTCGGCGGTGCCGATGCGGACGCCGCCGGGGTTCAGAGTCGCGTCGGAGCGGCCGTAGATGATCATGCCGCCGCGCTCGGTGAGCTCGACCCAGTCGCCATGGCACCAGATGCCGTCGTAGCGGTCGAAGTAGGCCGCGTGGTACTTGGCGCCGTCGTCGTCGTTCCAGAAGCCGGTCGGCATCGACGGAAACGGCCGCGTGCACACGAGCTCGCCCGGCGTCGACGCCAGCGATCCACCCTCGTCGTCGAAGACATCGACGGCCATGCCGAGGCCGCGACATTGGATCTCGCCGCGGTGGACGGGCCCCGTGGGGTTGCCGAGTACGAAGCACGAGATGATATCGGTACCGCCGGAGATCGACGCGAGCTGGACGTCGGTCTTGATGGCGTCGTAGACGAACTCGAAGCTCTCCGGTGCCAGCGGGGAGCCCGTCGATGCGACCGCCCGGAGTTCGGCCAGGTCGTGCGTGTCCGCCGGACGGAGCCTCATCTTCCGCATGGCGTCGATGTACTTCGCGCCGGTGCCGAAGAACGTCATCTTCTCCTGCTCCGCCATGTCCCACAGGATCGGCGGACGGGGCCAGAACGGTGATCCGTCGTAGAGCAGGACCGTCGCATCGCACGCGAGAGCGGAGACGAGCCAGTTCCACATCATCCAGCCGCAGGTCGTGAAGTAGAACACGCGGTCATCGGCGCGGATGTCGGCGTGAAGACGATGCTCCTTCAGGTGCTGGAGCAGGGTCCCGCCTGCTCCGTGGAGGATGCACTTGGGCGGGCCGGTCGTCCCGGACGAATACATGATGTACAGCGGGTGGTCGAATGGCAGCTGCGCGAAGGCGAGCTCCTGCGCGTCGTGGCCCCTCACGAAGTCGTCGTACAGGACCTCGCGTTCGAGTCCGCAGCCCGTCGTCTCCTCGCGGACGTAGGGAATCGTGATGACGTGTTCGACCGTCGGCAACTCGTCGAGGATCGCCGCCAGGCGCTGCGAGGACATGTGGACCTTGCCGCTGTAGTAGTAGCCGTCCGTCGACAGCAGGACTTTCGGGCTGATCTGCCCGAACCGGTCGAGGACACCGGGGACTCCGAAATCGGGAGAGCACGACGACCAGATGGCACCGATCGATGCCGTCGCCAGCATCGCGACCACGGTTTCCGGGATGTTGGGGAGGAGGCCTGCGACCCGGTCGTTGGGACCGACTCCGGCGGCTTGGAGAGCGTGGGAGAGGCGCGCGACGCTCGCGTGGAGTGCCGCCCACGTTACAGTGCGTCGGACCTTGTTCTCGCCCCACGCGATCAATGCGACGGTCTGATCCTGGCGCCGCAGCAGGTTCTCGGCGAAGTTCAGCCGGGCGTTCGGGAACCACCGGGCGCCGGGCATGCAGTCGCCGTTCTCGAGAACGGTCTCGCCGCACTCGGAGGCGCGCACTCCTCCGAAGTCCCACACGGTGGACCAGAACGCCTCGCGGTGATCGACGGACCAGCGCCACAGGTCTTCCATCGTCGATGTGGAGACGCCGTACCGCTCTTCCACCACGGACATGAAGCGGACGAGCTGAGATTCCGCGACCCGCTCGGGGGTCGGGCGCCAGAGAGGATCGTCAGCCATGCCGAGATCGTACCGGCATCAACGCGTCACCGCCTTGCCGTGGCACCGTCGCGTGCGACCCATCGAGCGATCCCGTTCACGATCCCGCGCGCCAGTCGTTCCTGGTAGGACGAGTTCGAGAGTCGCTTCCGCTCCGCCGCGTTGGAGAGGAATCCAGTCTCCACGAGGATCGCTGGCATCCGGGTCTTGCGCAGTACGCGCAGTCCTCGCTGGTCGGCGCGGGCGCGGAGGTTCTTGGCGCCGGTCGTGGCTACGATCGCGTCGCACACGAGGCGGGCGCACGAGAGGGAGCGGCGGCCGCGCGAGCCGTCGGCCCGGTACAGGACCATGACGCCGGTCGCGCTGCGTCGTGGGGCAGCGTTGGCGTGAATCGACACGAAGAGTCGTGCGCGCCGGGCATTCGCGAGGTTCGCGCGCGCGTCGAGCGACGGGTACGAGTCGTTCGCACGGGTCGCGATCACTCTCGCCCCGCGGTCGCGGAGCATCTTCACGACGCGGCGCGAGACGGAGAGGTTCACGTCCTTCTCGCGGACACCGCCGTGCATCGCGCCGGGGTCCTTCCCGCCGTGGCCGGGGTCGACCACGATGACGGCACCCGAGAGGCCGGTCGCCTTGGGCCGCACCACCCTGGGCCGCTTCGGTCGCGGTTTCTTGACGACGGGTCGCACGGGCGTGGAGGGCGGGGGTTCCTTCTTGAGCGACGCGAGGTCGCTCCGAAACGCTGCGACCATTGCCGCGGGGATCACGAGGTCATCGCCATCGACTCGCGCGCGGGCGCCCACGTTCCGCTCGTCGCCGCGGAATCGGTAATACGGCCGGTCGGCCATGACGTAGAAGCTGGCGCCGTCATGACGGACGAGCAATCGATCTTCCGCGAATCCGGTCGGCCGGATCTCGAGGTGAAGGGAGGCCGCGACCTCCTTCAGGGAACGCATCCCCGTCGAGGTCCCCGGTGATTCGGTCGTCGCACAAGCCGAGAGGCATAGCGCGAGCGAGACCCAGGCGAACGCGCGGACATGGCGCGACATGGGCAACCCTCCCCAGACGTATTCGGGCGGGAGCGATCCGCCCGGACGCTCCCAGAGGGTTGACCCTACTCGATTTGAGACGATTCCGCTGAGGGCGAGGGGTGCGTCTATTCGTACTTGATCGCCTTGATGACGTCCGCGCGTTCCGCTTGCATCGCCGGAATGATCGCCGCGAGCGCCGAGAACGCGGTGAGTACACCGATGGCGATCAGCACCCACACGGCATCGAATCGCCACGTCAGCGGCAGCTCGGAGAGGTGCGCGAGTCCGTTGACGGCGAGCATCGAGAATACGATTCCCATCGCGCTTCCGAGTACGCCTCCGGCCACGCCGAGCATCAGGGATTCGGACAGGAACATCCCGAAGACCTGCCGGCGGGTGATGCCGATCGCCCTCAGCAGGCCGGTCTCCTTGGTCCGCTCCATGCTCGCTACGAGCAACGAGTTGAGGAGCCCGAGTCCCGCGAGTACGCCGGTCAGCAGCAGGATGACGTCGAAGACCGCGAAGTCGCGGTTGATCTCGTGCCGGTAGGCCTTTCGCTGCCCCGCCCCGGTCATGATAGAGATGTCGAGGTCGCCCGCCTCGTCGCGGATCGCGTGGGCGACCCGGCGTTCGAGGTCGGGCGACGTGACGCCGACCGCGCATATGTTGACGAACTCGTTGCTCCGGCAGAAGACCCGGTGCACGGTCGTTTCGTCGAGCAGTGCGTACGACCGTTCGTGCGGGTGGAAGCCGAAGCGATCGTCGATGGCCAGGACCCGGTACCGGCGCGGCCCCTTGAGCGTCGAGAGCTTCACCTCGTCGCCGACGTCCAAGCCGCGTTCGCGGGCGAGGTGCGACGTGACGACTACTCCGCGTCCGGCCCGGAACATCGCGCGGTCATCCGGCCGGTCGGCGAGCATGCCCTGGGCAAACACCGCCGCGGGCGGGACTCCGCGGATTTCCATGAGGCTCTGGCGGAACGAGGCGTCCAGCGGCACCGCGGAGGCGACGCCCGGGATGCGATCGAGGAATGCGAGACGTGCTCGCGGCACCTGTGGCATCCGGAGGAAGATGCGGCCGGAGAGAGCGCGCTCCGCCCAGTCGTCCTTCTCCTGCTTCAGCGCTCCCGTCATGGCATGCAGGGCCACGATCCCGGCTGCGACGAGGCTCAATCCGGTGACGGATCCCGCGAAGCGGCGGATCCCGCGGCGCAGTCCGCGCCGCACCAGGAACGTCCCGGCGCGATCGGGACGTTCGAGCGGTCGGATGAGGACCCCGAACGCGCGCCCGAGGAGCTGGGGCAGTACCCACAAGGCGATCACGAACACGCCGAAGCACAGCGCAATGAGGAACGCGACTTCGAGGAAGTCCTGCTCCATCGGATGCAGCAGCCACGCCAGTCCGAGGGTCGCGGCCGGGGTTCCAGCGAGGGCGGCGGGCGCGAGCCATCGCGGGGCGACGGTCCTCCCGAGGGCCGCTTCGCCCTGGGTCAGTGCGTCGAGAACCGGGATACTCCGCACGCGGGCGATCGGATGGATCGCGCCGACCAGGCACGCCCCGATGCCGGCGCTCGCGATCCACCAGAGATCGCCCCACGGGAGCGCGAAGGTGAACACCGGACGGCCCCACCCGAGTGTGGACAATCCCGCGTCCATCATCAACTTCGCGATCAGGACGCCGATGCCCAGTCCGCAGGCCGTTCCGGTGACGGCGAGGATCAGGGCCTCGAGCAAGAACACGCCCGCGAGCGCGCCACCGGTGATCCCGAGAGCCCCGAGCAACCCGACCTGCCGTACCCACGACGTCACCGATAGCGTCAGCAGGTGGAAGATGATGAACAGCCCCAGTCCGAGCGCCATGAACGCCGCGAGCCGCACCCCGCTCCGGAAGGCACGCTCCTCGCGCGTCTCGCCGACCTCGCGGGCTTCCGGCACCTCGACGCGAAAGTCCTTCTCGAGGCGCTCCGTCAGTGCGGCGGGATTGGCGCCGTCTGCGATGCGAATCCAGTAGCGGGTGAGGTGCGGCAGGTCTCCCATCAAGGCGAGCCCCTCCTCGGAGGGGACGACGAGTGCGCGATTGCCGTTGGCGTGACCGAGGTAGCGGTCCTGCAGGATGCCGACGAGCTCGAGCTCCACCTGGGGTCCACTGCGTCGGGTTCCGTCGGAGCGCGGGACGAGCTGGCCGTCAGCGCAGCCGTACGGCGTGACCGACGGGCGCTGCAGCACGTAGCGCTCGCCGAGCTTCAGCTTCGCGTCCTAGGCGGCCTTCCAGCCGCAGAGAAAGGCCCCGCGTTCGCCCGGTCGGAAGTCGCGACCGCGCTCGATTGCGTAGGCATCGAAGTCGGCCGCACTTCCGACGTTCAACGAGAAGAACGGCGCGCTGAGCGCCGGCTTGCCGTTGACCAGGAGCGCGACCCGGTCCGCGAGCATCGGCGTGAATGCGGTGATGGCGGTCAGCCTGGACAGTGCCTCCGTCGCCGCGGCAGGAGTCGTCTGGCGCGGGTCACGCAGAGTCAGCACTCGATCGGGGTCGCCGGTGAAGCGTCGGTGATGTTCACGCAGGCTGATGACCGTGTTGTGGTCCACGACCTGGACCGCGACCACGGTCGCGACGCCGAACGCGATGCCCAGAATGGCGCAGGCGGAGTACAGCCGCCTAGATGCCAAGTTCTTTGAGGCGATCCAGAACAGCAGACGCATGAACCTCTCCTCGTCCGAGCTCCCATGCCGGATCGATCTGCCCGTCCTTCAGGAACAGCACGCGATCGGCCTTGGCGGCGTCGTACGGATTGTGAGTGACCATGAGGACGGACCGTCCGCCCTCGTCAACGGCCGAGCGCAGGAGGTTCATGACCTCCTGACCGGCCTTGGTCGCGAGGTTGCCCGTGGGCTCGTCCGCGAGGATCAGGGGAGGTTCGGCAACGAGCGCGCGTGCTACGGATACGCGTTGAAGCTCGCCGCCCGAAAGCTGGTGCGGGCTGTGATCTCTGCGCGCCCAGAGGTCCATGTGGCGCAGGAGCGTTTCGACCCGCGCCTCTTCCTTCCGCGGGTCTTGGTGGTTGATGCGCATCGGCAGCATCACGTTCTCGATCGCCGTGAGCTGCGGCATCAGGTTGAAATTCTGGAAGACGTAGCCGATCGCGTGCCGACGCATTTCGGCGCGCGCTCGTTCGTCTAGCGCCGTCATCTCCCGGCCGTCGACGAAGACCTGGCCGGCGGTTGCCGGCAACAGTCCGGCGGTGATGTGCAGCAGCGAGCTCTTGCCCGAGCCGCTCTGCCCCATCACCGCCACGAACTCCTTCGCCGCCACGGAGAGGCTCACCTCCCGCAGCACGGAGATCTCCTGCCCTCCAGCGCGGAAAACGCGCACGAGGGACTTCACGTCCAGCACAGCATTCATGGCATGGGTCTCTTCAGCACCGTCCGCTCGCGCCGAAGCGCAGAGAGCTTTGTACCATAGAGCCCAGGCGAGGAGACAATTGCAACAAAAATCGGTCGGTCAGTTAACGGGAAACGGGTGGGTGGTGACGATCAGCGGGGGCCACGGGACGAAGTGGATCGTAGTGATGGCCGTCGCGTGGGAGATCCCACGGTGGTCCCGCACGACGGCGACGACTTGGAACGACTCGCCGGACAGCGCGCTGGGGATCTTGAATGCCCACGACGTCTCTCCGGCGGCCTCCACCTCGCCCTTCCCGATGGGCATCAGGGTCTCGAGTCTGGGCTCGCCGTTGGACGACAGCTGCACGGCCCAGAGGATCACCTCGCCGCCGTAGCCCGGCACCTCCACGGAGAACCGGACTCTCTGTCCGGCTTGAACGGCGACCTGGCCCGTGCCGTAGTTGGCGGACGGCGAGATGGTCAGGATCGGGGACGGTACCGAGGGGCCCGGGGCGCCGGCGAGGACCATCGCGAGCATCGTCGTCATGAGATACATGATCACGCTCCTTTCCCGCCTTCCGTGAACGAGGACGGCCTGAGAGAAGAGCGTCATGCGGTCGTCGATCGTGACACGGAGTTCACTGGCCCCGGGCGTTCTGCACCGCGTCGAGGTTCCGGCGCACGGTCTCGATGTCCGCAGCCTGATCGTCGGGATACGGAATCCGCTTCTCGATATGCAGGCAGGCGACGGAGATTCGGGCGTTCAGGACCGAGAAGGCGAGGAACGAGAGATCGTGATCGGCGCAAAGCCGGCGACGGAGTGCCTGCTCCCTCGGCATCGACAGCTGAGGGTGTTGCGCGTCACGGGCGCGACGCGTGCCCTGCTCGATCGTGCACCACACAGCCACCAACTCGTCCGTGAGCGGACTCGTCGCGATGGGTGCTGCATTCTCGGCGTCCCGCCTCAGCTTCGTCATCTCAGGGAGGTCTCGGGCGTCCGGCGAACGCGGAGATTCCTGCAGGTTCGTCTCCGGATCAACCGCCCCCTCGGAGCAACTGACGAGGGAGGCACAGAGCGCGAGAACGAGCAGGCCGGGGCGTCGCGGGGGTCGTTTCCCGTAGTCCATACCGGTGAGATCGGAGCCCGCGCCGCGTCCAGACATGAAACAGACAACCGAGCGTGGCGAGCGGACGCACGTCAAGTGACGAGCAATCGAAAGAGCCCGGTCTCTCGCCAGCGGTTCCGAGACTCCTCTCCCGCTACGCGGAGGAAGAACTCTCCGGGCGGCAGCCACTCGAGGAGCCTGGCGGGCACCACCCAGTTGTCCGTCCGGGGAAAGGCCGACAGGCAGTTGTCGAAGAGCGGTGATCGACCCAGTTCGACGGCCCACGGGCGATTCCCGAACGGCGCGGAGAACGTGGTGTCCTCGAGGGTGCGGGCCCGCTGCCATGGATCATCGCGTCGGGGAAGGAGGGCGTGGGTTGCGCGGGTGAGGCCGCGTTCGATCGCGCTGACCAGACGTCCATACCGCGATCGCTTGAACATCCTTCGCCCGTCCTGGTGCGATGCTTGGGCCCGCTCTGGAATGTGACGCGTGGAACCCTCGATGAAGTGCACGATCGGAACGTCGGGCAAGTACAAGATCTCGACGCCACTCCGCCTCGCGCGCACGCAGAGTTCCACGTCCTCACCGTACATCCAGTAGCGCTCGTCCCAGCCGCCAAGCGCGTCGAACACCGAGCGGCGGACGGCGAGGCACCCCCCGGACAGGCAGCGAAGTCGGACCGGACCTTGGCGTGCGAACAGACGCGCCCGTTCCGCGACGAACCGTTCCGAGCGTCGCGGCGCCCAGCCGCGGGCGAACCACAGGTCCCACGCCTCGTCGAAGAGGCGAGCGCCGCGCAGCGGCGCGTGCGCGAACTGCAGGCCCTCGTCGGCGAACTGGCGGGGTCCGATCAGTGCGCGCTCGTGGCTCTCGAGCGCCTGCCACAGGCGGGCGAGCGTCCCGGCCGGGACGATCGTGTCGGGGTTCAGGAACAGCAGGTGGTGCGACGTTCCGGCGCGGGCACCGGCGTTGCACCCGCGCGCGAAGCCGATGTTGTCATCCATGCGGAGACACTGTGCCCGGTCGCGAGCGATTCCCTCGAGTCGCGACCACGCGGCGTCGTCGCACGAGTTGTCGACGATGGTGACGTCGAGTGCCGGCACCTCCGCGGACCGGGAGAGAAGCGAGCGCAGGCTGTCCGCGAGCAGGTCCTCCGCGTGGTAGTTCACGTAGACCACCTGGAGCACGTTGTTCGATGGGTTCGACGTCAAGCGATCTGGCCTCTCGATTCTGGGGCCACACTACGCGTCCGCCGCTGCGGGCGTCCACCCGACGGATCGGGAATCGGTTGATCAACGAGCCGCCCGTTGCGGATACACTGGCTGACCCGAGAGAACCCATGCAACGATCCACTTTGCGCACCGTGACCTTGACGGTCCTCGCCCTCGCCGTGCTGTGTCCGACTGCATCCGCGACATGGTCGATCCTGATCGTCGACACCGCGACCGGTGAGATAGCCATCGGCATCGCGACATGCCTCGTCGGGTTCGATCTGCGTCCGTCGACCGTCGTGGTGGTCCCCGGGGTCGGAGTCGCGGCGGCGCAGTCGTTCGTCGGGCCACTTTCGTTGCGGGAGTTGATTCGGGCCCAGCTGATCGCGGGGACGCCGCCGAGCCAGATCCTCACCATGCTGTCGGGAACCGATCCTGGCCATCAATCGCGTCAATACGGCATCGCTGCCGTAGCCGGCGGGACCGTGACGTTCACGGGCACCGGGGCGGGTGCGTTCGCGAGTGGCGTGACGGGTCAGGTGGGGTCTCTCGTGTACACCGTGCAGGGCAACGTCCTGACGGGCATGCCCGTGATCGCCATGGCGGAGCAGGCGATCCTGTCCACACCCGGCGACGTCGGCCAGAAGCTGATGGCAGCCATGGAGGCAGCTCGCTCGATGGGCGGTGACGGACGCTGCTCCTGCTCACAGTTCAACCCGACGGCGTGCGGGGCGCCGCCGCCGAACTTCACCAAGGCGGCGCACATCGGACTGGTGATCGTCAGTCGGCCTGGTGATCTGGACGCACCCTGCACCGGCCAGCTCGGGTGCGGGGCTGGCAACTACTACCTCGATCTGAACGTCGCGAACCAGCCCGCCGGCGCGCCCGACCCGGTGTTCCAGCTCCAGAACATGTACAACGCCTGGCGCGCGCAGCAGGCCGGGCGTCCGGATCACTTCCAGTCAACGGTCGCGTTGAGTGGGACGCAGCTACCCGGAAACGGCGCGACGGTCTCAGGCACGGTCGTGCTGCGCGACCTGACCGGGACGCAGCTCACGTCGAGCCCTGCGGTGACGGTGTCGCTCGATCCATCGAGCACTGCGACCGACGTCCAGATCGGGCCCGTGACACCGCTTGGCAACGGGACGTATTCGTTTGTCGTGACGGCGGGGATCGTCCCGGGCCAGGTCGTGCTGAACGTCGTGGCGGACGATGGTCTCGGGAACCCGGTTCGCATCTCGCCGCAGCCGGTGCTCGACATGCCGGATCCGTTCGGCCCCTGCGGCGCGGGTACGGTGGACGACGGCGTCGGTGGGTCCGCCGACGTGTTGAGGATCGCCGGAACCGCCGGGACGAATCGCGTGGTGACGGTCGGCTTCGGCCAGCCGTTCACGCTCGAGGTCGATGTGCCGCCGTTGCAGATCCCGGGGGCCGGGCTGGTCGGCAACCATCTTCTGTGGGTCCGCGTCGGCGTGCCGACGGTCGCGGAGAGTCTCCCGCTCGGCGCGAACATCGGGTCCCTGTGCTTTCCGGTGCCGCCGCTTCCGTTCACGTCGCCCACGTTCCTGATCACGGACACGTTCAGTGGCACGGGGCTCTTTCCGGCCATGCCGGCGCCGTGGGCCACGACCGTGGCGGGACTACTGACTGTCGCCGACCTGAGCGTCCAGGGGGTGATCGTCGAGGACCTACCCTTGCAGCTCGCGGTGACGAACGCGATCCGACTGCGCGTCATCCTGATGGCGCCGCCGGTGATCGTCTCCGTCGCGCCTCAGTCCGCGATGGTGGGCGCGTTGGTGACGGTGACCGGCACTGGGTTCCAGCCCGGAGTCGCGGTCGACCTTGCCGGCATGGCGATCACACCACTGAGCGTCACCGCGACCGAGATCACGTTTACGATGCCCGCCGGCATCCTGTGCGACGCTTTGCTCACGATCACCAACGTCGACGCCCAGAGCACGTCGGCGATCATGAACCCGACCCCGGTCATCACCAACGCGCTCTTTGCCGCGGGCACGTCGGCGGGTGGAGCGCTGTTCTTGGTCCAGGGCACCGGGCTTGGCAACGCGACGGTGACGATCGGTGGGAACCCGGTCACGAACATCATCAGCCAGAGCGGGGTGTTCATCACGATGTCGACGCCGCCGGGCTCGCCCGGTCCCGCGATCGTCGTCGTGACCACGCCGGCGGGGTGCCAGACCACGACGACCTACACCTATCTCTGATCAGTCTCGGAATCCCAAAAGTGCGTCTGCCCCCGGGAAGGCGTCCGATCACCCGGGTCGGGACGGCGTGGTGCCGCCCGGCCCCGGAGTCGGATCATGAAGCTCGCTCATTGGATCGTGGTGTTGTTGGTCTCTCTCGTCGCATGCACCGAGGACCCGGCGTATTCGGTCGTCAACGAAGACGATCCGACCGTCGAGACTCCAGAGGACACCGAGACCCCGGACTCTCCCGCGTCCAAGGACCCGCTCGCCGGCATGAAGCTCATGCAGTACTCGCGAGGCGTCGTCGAGAAGATGATCGCGCAGATCAAATCCGGCGACGAGAAGCTGGGTGGCATGGCCCTGATGTCACTGCCTTCCCATCCCGGCCACTTCAAGGACCACCCGGAACTCATGGACGAGCTGGTCGTCCCGGCCCTGATCGAAGCCACCAAGCCCGGTGGCAAGCCGGTGTTCCGCGGCGTGGCCGTCGGCAAGCTCGCGCAGATGGCGGGAGCGTCCAAGAAGGTCATGCCGGCCCTGCTCACCGCCCTCGACGACGACGAGCTTCGTCAACACCTCTGTCACGGCGTCGGGAAGATCAACGCCGACGTCACTCCCATCGTCGAGAAGCTCGCTTCGTTGCTGAGCCGGGGTAGCGACCGTGCCCGACGCGAAGCCGCCGTGGGTCTCGGTTCTTGCGGCAGTGCATCGAAGTCCGCGATCCCGGCCCTGATCAAGGCCCTCGGTGACGACAACCGCACCGTCCGCCGCGACGTCGCCCACGCCCTCGGCCGTATCGGCCCCGATGCCCGCCCGGCCATCGACGCTCTCCGCGCCGCCGCGAAAGACAAGTGGGGTCCGGCCCGCTTCGCGGCGGAGAGCGCGATCAAGAAGATCGGGGGCTAGCGCCGGCGTCTTTCGCTCCGACCGTCCTACGGCGAAGACGCCTGTTCCGGGAACGCAGCCCGGATTGCGATTGATTCACAGCCTATCCAGGTCCGCGCTGCGCTCGGATCCGGCTTCGCCGCCAGAGCGGACCGGGAGGTCCGCGCTCCCGGGAAGACCCGATTGCACCGCTCTATCCTCTGGACCCTCATTCCCGCCAGTCATGCAGGTGGACGTGAACGTCACCTTCGCCCGAACCGATACAACACGTCCTTGCGTAGGCCCAGGAGGTACTGCGCGGACAGCTCCTCGACCGGAATGGACTCCCGGGCCAGGACGGTGATGACCTCGGCGCTCAGCGATCCCTGGAAGTCGTGCAGGAGCAGGCCGACATGGGAGGTGTGACCGGAGTCGATGAGCGCCCGGAGCGCCTCCTCCCATTGCCGGAGGGAGGGAGTTGGTCTACCACCCTGTTGCCTGGCGACGCGCTCGTTCCGAGCTGCGATGGCCTTCTGCTGGTCCAGCCATCGTTGGATCTTCGCCTCCGACCACCCCTTGCGCCGCAGGTGCCGCCGCACCTCGCGATCCACGGGTTCTCGCGAGGATGGGTGCGACCCGAGGGTCGACTCGCAATCGCAATGGCAACCCGAGGCGTGAAAGTACCCTTCACCCGGCTCGAGTTGTTCGCGGACGTGCGGGTTGTCCAGCGGTGCGAACTCCAGCTGGTGCTGCGTGATGAGCGGGCGCAGAGCATCGAGGTTCGCGTCGGATGAGAGTGTTGCGGTGATGAAGAGGCACATGTCACGTCACGTAGCCGACGACCATTCCCTGCCCCGTGCGGACGTTCTGGGGGAAGCCGTCGGTGACGTGGGTCGGTTCGATGCCGTAGTCGCGAAGGCCCTCGACGGGCAGCGAGAAGTAGTCCTTGGCCGCGATGAAGCTCCGGCGCAACGGCGTGGTCTGGAAGTCAGCGAATGGTTCGAGCAGGAGCACGGCTTTCTTCGCGACGCGGGCGATCTCGCTGAGGGCGGCGTCGCGGATGGTCTCCATCTGCTCGAGGGCGAGGTGAGTCATCACGACGTCGAAGCTGTTGTCTTCGAACGGGAGGGCGGTGGCGTTGCCCTGGCGGGCTTCGACGCGGCGGTACGCGGTGGCGTCGGCAATGGGCCAGGGGATGTAGGCCTCGAGCGAGGCCGGGAGTGAGGGCTCCCTCTTGATGTTCGCGACCCGGGCGGGACCGTTGGCGGTCAGCTCGACGCCGCTCCAGGAGACGTCGGGGAAGCGGGCGGACAGCGCGAAGAGGTTGCGACCGTCGCCCGCGCCCACCTCGAGGACGTCCTTCGGTTCGAGGGCCCGGATGGCTTCTGCGATGAACAGGAGGTGGATCCGTGGGAGCGCGCCGCGGCGGACCAGCAGTCCCTCGCCGTTCCAGACCGCGGGGACCGGGGATCGGTGCGGTGAGTCCTCGACGCTGGACGGAGTCGAGTACGCCCGCTCGTACATGTCTCGGATGTAGCTCTGCGTCCGGCGGCCGCGGAGCCATTTCGGCACGCTCAGTCCGGTGGGGAGCCACCCGAGATAGCGACGCCGCATCCGCCGGAACCCCCACTTGCGCGAGAGCGCGCGCGTCCGCTTCCCCCACGCTGCGTCGTCGGTGGACATGCGCTCCACGATCCACGGATCGAGGACCCTGTCGATGTTCCCGGGTTCCGGCGCATAGCTCATGATTGGTGACCCTCGGGTTGGGGTGGCGTATGATCCACCATCGTGGAGTTGCCCGCCGAAGTCCCCCGGTTCAGGGAATCGATACGCGTTCACAACTTCCTTCGCAAGTGGGTGCGGCTTCCACATCCCGCTGCGGATCGGGTCGTGCAGGCGCTCAAGGTCGTTCGCAACCCCGGCGACCACCGTCGCCGCCGCCTGCTCGCGGCCGCGCTCGGCGACGCCGGGACGGGTTCGTTCTCGATTCCCCATGCGGAGGGATCGCGCCTGCTCGGCGTCGGCGAGCTGCCGGGGCAGGCCGAGGCGGTCGCTGCGGCGCAGGTCGCATTCCAGGGGTTGGGAGGGGCTCGGGAGCAGACTCTTCGCAGCGCCAACAAGCGGTTCCTCGTCTCCGTCCTGCGTGACGGAGAGATACTCGAACACCCGCCGCTGCTCCGGTTCATCGTGTCGCGGGCTGTCGTCGATGCCGCGGCGCGCTACTTCGGGAGCATCCCCGTTCTGTCGACGGTGCGGTTGTGGTGGACGCCGGTCAACGACAGCATCGAATCGAGCCAGCTGCTTCACCGGGACGCCGAGGGTCCGACGCAGCTGAAGTTCTTCCTGAACGTCTTCGCGGTCGGATCCGATGCCGGACCTCTGACGTACGTTCCGGCCGCCGTCTCGGAACCCGCGATGCGTCGGTTGGGCTACCGGCGCGGCAAGCTGACGGACGAGGCCGCTGATGATGTGGGGGTGATGGATCACGGGGTCACGTTGATCGGTGATGCGGGCCTGGGGGCCGTCGTGGACACTTCCCGATGCCTGCATCGTGGCAGCCGCGGCAACCTCGAGGAGCGGGTCATCTTGATGTTCCAGTTCACGCCCGGCACCTGCCCGCGAGGCGCGGCGCCGTCCTGGGGCGCGGGCATCCTGCCCTACCTCGACGAGCTCGATCCGGTGCAGCGACTGGTGCTGAACCTGGAGTAGCGAATGCGAGCCCGGCGGGGCATCGCGGTCAGCCGGACGCGCGATACAGCCGTGCGTACGTCCCGTTCTGACCCAGCAGCTCGTCGTGAGTGCCGTGCTCGACGATGCGGCCTTCCTCCATGACCAGGATGAGGTCGGTGTCCACGATCGTCGACAGGCGATGAGCGATGACCAGGGTCGTGCGTCCCTTCAGGAGGTTGCGAAGCGCCTTTTGGACGGCGCTCTCCGATTCGGCGTCGAGGCTGCTGGTCGCCTCGTCGAGCAGCAAGAACGACGCATTCTTGAGGATCGCCCGTGCGATGGTCACGCGCTGGAGCTGCCCGCCCGACAACGACGCTCCCTGCTCGCCGACCACGCTCTCGTAGCCGTCGGGCAGCGACGTGATCAGCTCGTGGATCTGCGCCGCCTTCGCCGCCTGCTCGATCTCGGCCATCGAAGCGTTCGGTCGCGCGTACGCGATGTTCTCGCGGATCGTGGTGTTGAACAGGAACGGCCGCTGGCTGACGATCGCCATCTGTTCGAGCAGACTGTCCTGGCGGACCTCCTCCAGCGGGACTCCGTCGATGAGCACGCGCCCCTCCTCGGCGTGGCGGAAGCGGAACACGAGGTCGGCGATCGTCGACTTGCCCGACCCCGACGGCCCCACCAGCGCGACGGTCTTGCCGGCCGGGATCGAGAACGAGATGTCGCGCAAGACCGGCTTGGCGGCGTCGTCCTCATCGTCACGGGACGCGAAGGACACGTGCTCGAATTCGATGGACTCTTCGACGGGGCCGATCGTGACGGCGCCCTCCACATCAGCGCCTTGAACCTCGGTCTCGAGGATCTCGAACACGCGAGCCGCCGCCGACATCGACGCGTTCCAGTCGTTGTACGCCTTGGTCAGCTGGCGCATCGGTTTGTACATGATGGCGAGCGCGACAAGGAACGCCATGAACTCCTTTGCCTGGAGATCCCACGCTTCCGTGATGACGAGGTAGCCGCCAAGAGCGAGAACGACGCCGAGGCTCACTGCGTAGACCAGGTCCATGATCGCCCGGCTCAGCGCTTTCGCCCGCACGAGCTTGGACTGTCGCTTCAACCACTTCAGGTTCACGTCGCGGTACCGCGCGTCCTCGTGCACCTCCGCCGCGAAGGCCTTGATGACGCGCAGCCCGCCGAGCGCCTGGGTGACGGCCTCGGTGGCCTCCCCGAGGGACACGAGGCTGCTGCGGCTGTGCTTGCTCACCTTGCGGCCGATCTTGATCAGCGGGATCGCCAGCAGCGGGAGCAAGATCACCGCGGCGATCGCGAGCCGCCAGTTGATGATGAACGCTGCGGTCGCGGCCGTGATCAGGATCAGGGTCTGCACGACCATGATGGTGAGGAACGTGTGGATTCCGGCGTAGGTGATCTCGACGTCGGTCGAGAAGCGAGACAGCAGGTCGCCGACCTTGCGTTTCGTGAACCAGTTCACGGGCAGCGCCAGGACCTTGCGCATCAGGCCGCATCGCAGCTCCATGACCACGAGCGCGGCGAGGTAGCGGCCGAGGAACGAGCTCGAATAGGTCGCGATGGCCGACGTCACGCCCAGGACCATGACCGCGGCGACGATCATCGACAGTGCGGCCAGTCTCGGTTCCGCGACGTCGAGCCCGAAGCGATCGGCCCACCAGAGCGCCGTTGACTGAAACCACGCGCCGATCCCGGACGGTTCGGCGCCGTCCTGAGCCGGGAACAGGACTTCGACGGCCGCTTCGGCGAGACCGATCGGGGCCGCCTCGGACAACGCGGCCAGGACCATCGTCGCGAACATGGCGACCATCACCATCCGGTGCCGGTCGACGCGTCGGAGGAGGCTGACGGTCAGCTCGAG
>NZBC01000281.1 GCA_002687715.1 Planctomycetota bacterium
CAGAGCGTTGACGAATTTCGCAGCGCCATTATCGGCTACGTAGCCGATCGGCCCGTCTACCTGCGCGACGTCGCGAATGCGACGCAGGTAGCGGTTCACGATTCGTGGCGTGCCGCGCGAGCGGTGCGCGATCAGCAACCCGGCCTCGTCTTCCATCTCGAGTTCCAGCAAGCCGGCGGAGCGGCGTGCGATGTCGACGAGGTGGTCGAGCGGATAGGGCTCGACTCGTTCGTGAATGCCGAACCGGGCGCGGAACGGTGATGACAGCAGCCCCTCTCTCGTAGTTGCTCCGATGAGGGTGAAGGGAACGAGATCGATGGGGACGGTTCGCGCACGGGGACCCGTGTCCAAGACGATGACGAGCTTGAAGTCCTCCATCGCGGAGTAGAGGTACTCCTCGACCTGGGTCGGCAAGCGGTGGATCTCGTCGATGAAGAGCACGTCACCCGCGCCGAGCGTGGTCAGGAGCCCGGCGAGGTCGCCCGGGCGATCGACCACCGGCCCCGACGTCGCGCGGAATCCCACGCCCAACTCCCGCGCGATGATCTCCGCCAGCGTGGTCTTGCCGAGCCCCGGGAGGCCCGAAAGCAGCACATGGTCGAGATGCTCCTGGCGGAGCCGCGCCGCCTGGATCGAAACGCTGAGGTTCGAGACCACCTGGGCCTGGCCGATGAAATCGGCCAGCCGCTCTGGCCGCAGAGCCAGATCAGGGTGGTTCTCGGGCTGCGGGGAGACCTCTCCGCCGCCGTGCTCCATGGCCGGTCGGAAGTCGATGCCGGGACCCTCCAGGAAGAAAGGGCGCGCCCAGCACGCCCCTGGGCGCGACCGCCCGCCGCGCCGGTCTCCAGTCTATGCCCTGGATGCCGGTCATCCCAGGGGGTTGCGCGCGCACGCGTTAGCTCTAGAATCGCTGGCTTACGAGGTTTGTGACCTCGTTGGGAGAAAAGAAGTTCGGGATCGCACGCAGTGTCGGGGTGGTTGACATCCCGGTCCCGGATGGCCGCCGGGAGACGTGGGCTAAACCCCACTCTCAGCAAGGTTTGGTGCCCATCGCCTCGATGGGCACAGGCATTGCGCATGGCGGTTCGGAACTCGAGTTCGTTTGTCAACTCGGCAGACGTCCTCGGGGAAGAGTCCTCTCGAAACGACGTTTCTCACGCCTGCCACGGCCCCTCGGGGCCAAAGCGTGCGACCTGGATTGACTGGAACGCGGGACCCGGTGCGAGGTCCTCGCTTGCCTCAAGGAGGAGTTAATGCGCACTCGAACGCGAGCAGCCGCCTGGGCCCTGGTGGCCGTCACCAGCCTCGGCGTCATCACGCTCCCGGGTTGCGGTGGCGGTACCAACGGAGGTGGCAGCAACGAACTGCCGAATTTCCTCTCCGTTGCTGGAAGCGTGTTCTTCGGGTTCCGCGTCGGCGGCCAGGAGACCCTGCAGCAGTTCCCCACCGTGCCGGTTACCGGTATTCCGATTCCGCCCGGAGCAGGAGCCATGGGTCAGACTGTTCCGCCTGCCGCGTTTGCGGTGGGAGCAGTCGGGCAACAGGACTTCCTGCTGCTGAGCTTCAACATCCCGTTGGATGCCGGCACGATCTTCCCGACCGCTGGTAGTGCCCAGGACGGCATCGTGATCTTCGCGAACACGGTCGTCAACGGCACCACGCAGTCCAATCCGGTGCAGTTCGCGCTGGACTCAACCGGGGTCGTCGAACCGGGGAACACGTTCCCCAACACCGGCGTCGCTCCCGCGGTCCTGCGGCTGTACTACGACACCGACAACAACCTGCAGACGCCGGAGACGCTGCCGCAGGGGCACTACTCGCTCCAGATCAACCAGACGCTGCGAGGCTTCAACGGCGGCCAGTTCTGCGTCAACGGGACCGGGAGCAACTGTCAGTCCCAGACTGCGTTCCTGCCGGAGTTCCCCTTCGCGGTGGGTGGCGAGACCAACGCCCTTTCCATGAAGGGCGGTCCGGCCGGGATCGGCGCTTCCAACATCACGCAGGGTGATACCTCGGTTCCGTTGAACTCCGAGATCCACCTCAACTTCTCGAAGGCGGTGGCGTTCGAGACGCTGGTGGGGGCGGCGAACCTCACGACGCTCGATCCGTTCGTCACGATTCCGATCCCGCTTGCGGGCGGCGTGTGCAGCACGGGCGCTCCGCAGTTCGGCGTTGACGTCGGCAACCTGTACGTCGGCTACACCGCGCCGACCGATCCGATGTCCGGTATGGCGGAGTCGATTCCGCTGGGCCTGGGCGTGATCGTGTACATGCCCGACCCGATCCTGAACCCGACGCACGTTCGTGTTCGCTTCGTCGACGCGACGGCGACCGCGGCAGGTCAGGTACCGGGTGCGACGGTGGCTCTGAACGGCGTCGACGACCCGACTGGTTTGAACACTGGCGTGACGCAGTACCAGAACTACGCCAGCAACCCGGGCAAGCTGCCGATCCCGAGTTCCAACCCGGCGGTCAACGCGGCGCTGCTGCAGCTCCCGGCGATTCGCGTCGTGACGGGCTCGCTGCCGGACTACAACGTGGCGATGGGCTTCACGGACATGCGTGCAGCGATCGTCGACGTGGTCGTCGCGTCCTCGACGTTCACCGATCCGACGGGCCTGGGCTGCTCCGTGCCTCCGATGGATCTGGCCGGACGCAACGGCAACGCCTTCGTGTTCAACCAGACGCTGCCGGACTACTACCTGCGCTTCGTCTGGGCTCCGGGCGCCACTCTCGCTCGAAACCCGCACCCCTGCGATGCCATCTTCGTCGGCTCGCAGGTCGGCAACCTCCGCGGCCTCGGGGTCGTGAACGTCGCCGAGACGATGTCCAACCTGTTGGGGCCGGGAACCAACTCGACGGTGCCGCCGTGGGCCGGTAGCCAGCCGATCGGCACGGTCCGAGTCCAGCCGACTCGCCTTGCGGACTCCAGCACACTTGGCGTGCCGGTGGACATCGAGGTCGGGCACTGGGTTCTGACCCAGTTGGTGCAGTTCCCCTCGGCCAATAACTCCGTCGCGAACCCCGGTCGTCTTCCGGTCAACGTGCCCGGTACTCCGGACACGCAGGAGGGGACGACGCCGGATGGGTTGCTGGGCATCCTCGGTGTGGCGATGCCGCCATTCCCACCGGTCCAGCCCTGGGGCAACTTCCTCTACGTCATCGATGGCGATCAGAACGCGGTCAAGGTCTTCAACGGCTATGACTTCAGCCTGATCACCTCCCTCGCCGGCGTGGGCGGATCTCCGGGCGGCCTGGGTATCACGCCGAACCTCGAGTTCCTCTACATCTCGAACTTCCTGGCTGGCACCGTGACGCGCGTCTTCGCGAACCCGGTCGGCCCGTTGTTCCACACCGTTGCGAACATCATTCCCCTCACCGGCAGCGGCCCCACCGCGATCTCGGTGCAGCCGTCCAACGAGGACGTGTTCGTTTGCAACTTCGGTGACAACTCGTTCTCGTTGATCGATGCGAACCTGAGCCAGGAGCAGATGCGTTTCGCCGACCCGGGTGCGGTGGGACCGACGGAGGTGCTCATCACGAACCGGATGCTGGGGGCTGGCCTCACCAATGCCTACATGGCGTTCGTCCTCAACGCGTTCTCCGACACGGTCACCGTCTACGAGTCCGACTCGCCGACGGTCCCGGAGAACGGCTTGATGGGCATCATCAAGGCCACCGAGTCCGGCTTCGCCGGTCCGCGCCGCGGTTGTTGGAACTGGCAGACCTACATCGGCCTCACCGTCGAGCCGGGCTGCTACATCGCCAACACCACCGGGACTCGGGTAGACGAGTTCACGCTCCAGAACTTCACGCTCGGCCCGCCGCCGGGCTTCCCCGGACCTCCGGGAACCCGGATCTTCCGCATCCAGAAGACCTACCCCAGTGGTGGTCCTCTGGCCGGCGGTCCGCTCATGAACGCCTCGCCGACCGACGTGTCCATCGACACGTTCTCCGGTCTGTACAACGTGCTGGCCATCGGCCCGAGCAACGTCAAGGGCCTCTGTGACCCAGCGGCGGGCCTCGGCTCGCCGACGTTCGTCATCGTGGCGTACGCGTCTCTCGGCCAGGTGGGCGTCTGGGACTACCAGCAGCCCATCCTGCGTTCGACCGCGAGCGTCCCGGGATGCGACTTCCTGCAGTCGTACTACGACCAGTAGGCCGTTCCGGTTGACGTGAAGAGAAGGGGCCGCGAGACGTCGTCTCGCGGCCCCTTTCTCATACTGCGGCTAGGAGCGTTAGAATCCGGCGGTCGCGGAGGACGGACCGGTCATGGACCTCGAGCACATCCTGAAGGAGACCGACGGTCGGAGTTTCGACCTCTTCAAGGAGCATGTGCATCCCCAGTTTGCCCGGGTGCTGAAGACGATCGGGTTCGATCGGGACTACGGGCGGGCGGAGGGCCCCTATCTCTGGGATCGCGAAGGAAACCGCTACCTCGATTTCCTCGCCGGGTGGGGGGCGCTGAGCCTGGGGCGGGGGCATCCTGACGTGCGCCGGGTGTTGCGGGACGTCGTCGATTCGGATCTGCCGAATTGGGTGGCGTTCGACATTCCACCGCTGGCGGGACGTCTCGCGGAGGAGCTGCTGCGGCGCATGCCCAGCGAACTCGAGCGGGTGTACTTCTGTAACTCGGGGGCCGAGTGTGTCGAGGCCGCGATCAAGTTCGCGCGCCGGGCCACGGGCCACTCCCGCATCCTCTACGCCCACCGCGCGTTTCACGGACTGACCTGCGGGGCCCTGTCAGTGAACGGAGACCAGTCGTTCCGTGACGGGTTCGAGCCGTTCCTGCCGGGCACCGGCGAGGTGCCGCTCAACGACCTCGAGGCCCTGGAGCGCGCGTTCGCCTCGGGGGACGTCGCCGGGATCATCGTCGAGCCAGTGCAAGGCAAGGGCGTCTACATCGCGACTGACGAGTGGATGCTCGCCGCGCAGCGACTCTGTCGAGCCCACGACGCGCTGCTGATCTGCGACGAGATCCAGAGCGGGATGGGGCGGTGCGGACGGTTCCTCGCCTGCGAGTGGACTGAGGGCATCGACCCGGACATCGTCCTGCTGGCCAAGGCGCTCTCAGGGGGCTTCGTCCCGGTCGGCGCCGTCCTCACGCGGCGGTGGATCTACGAGAAGGTCTATCCGACGATGAGCGACTCGATGGCCCACGCCTGCACGTTCGGCATGGGCAATCTCGCGATGGCCGCCGGCCTCGCGACCCTGCACGTCATGGATCGCGACGGCCTGGTCTCGCGCGCCAACGAACTCGGCGCCCGGTTCAAGCGCGGACTCGACGCGCTGAAGCCCCGGTTCCCGTTCCTGGGCCAGATCCGCCAGCGCGGGCTCATGATTGGAATCGAGTTTCACGAGCCCGATTCCCTGGGGTTGCGCGGGATGTGGAAGCTGATCCACAAGATGGACCAGGACCTGTTCCCGCAGGCGATCGTGATTCCACTGCTCGACGATCACCGCATCCTCACCCAGGTGGCGGGACACCATCTGGACGTCGTGAAGCTGCTCCCACCGCTGATCATCAGCGAAGACGATGTGGATTGGTTCCTCGGCGCCTTCGAGCAGGTCATGGTGAAGTTGCACAAGGTGCCGGGACCGATCTGGGAGGTCCTGAAGAAGCTGGCCAAGCACGCCCTGCGGCGCAAACGCTCTGCGGCATCCGGATGAAGTCCTATCTCGAGGACTCGAAGCAGTGGGAGATCGCGGTCCTGCTGACGGTGCCGCTGTTCGTCGTGTACGAAATCGGCCTGCTGCTGTTCTCGGACGGCGGGGTTCGCAACGCGGCGGACGTCATGATCACGAAGGACTTGTTGCAGGTGCACGGGCGGACGGGCGGCCTGATCCTCAACGGGGCCGTGTTCCTCCTGTTCCTCGTGGCCGCGGCTCGCGGGCGATCCAGGTTCGCGCCGGGGATGCTCTTGCTCCTGTTCCTGGAGAGCGCGCTGTGGTCTCGCCTGATTCCGCTCATGGGTTACCTCACCGCGGGACTCGACGGGTTGCGGATTGGGTGGGACCGCGATCTTTGGACCGACGTCGCGCTCGGGGTTGGCGCCGGCCTCTACGAGGAGTTGCTGTTCCGGCTCGGGTTCGTAGCCGGAGGTTTCGTGCTGTTGCATCGCGCGTTTGGAGTCGATCGCATCTGGGCGGCCGTCATCGCCGTTCTCGTGTCCAGCGCGCTGTTCAGCGGTTTCCACCACATCGGGGACTTCGGCGAGCCCTGGAACGTGCAGGTCTTTACGTTTCGATTCCTCGCGGGCGTGGTCCTCGGGCTGCTCATGGTATTTCGCGGTCTCGCCGTCTGCTGCTGGACGCACGCCCTGTATAACGTCGGCCTCCTCCTCGGGACGGCGTGACTTCCGTGAAGTTGGCTGGTGTTCACTTCCCGATGGGCGTGGTCGTCCAGTAGAATTGCCGCGGATCCTCACGCCTGCCTGGAGTCCTCCCTGCCATGCCCCGTCTTGTCGCGATCCTGCTCATCCTGGGGTCCGCTGTTTTCGCCCAGAGTTGTCCGCCGTACACGATGACCTGCGGGTGGGATGAGAGCGGTCCCGCCCAGCTGCTCGGTGGCGGCGTGGGCCCCGAGGACATCGCGTGGAATCCGGTGTCGCAACGCCTCTACGTCGCCCACGACCGGTTGAACTCCAGCGTGGATATCCTGCTCGAGTACGACGTCGAGGGCATGCTCATCCAGGCCAACGTCGGGACGCCGGGCAGCGGCGGCCTGTGCGCGATGCCCGGCTCCGGCAATCTCCTGATGGCGAGCGGGAGCGTCATCACGGAGATCGATGCGTCCGGCGCGGCCGTCCCGGGCGGGGTCATCCTGAGCATCCCGGGCTACGGGAACATCCAGGACCTCGACTTCGATGCGGCCGGCGCGTTGTGGATCCACAACGGCAACACCGGTGATCTGTCGACGGTCGACCTCGTGGCCGGCACGGCCACCTCCCAGTTCACGCTGGCGTTCGGGAGCCAGTGCCTGACCTTCTTGCCGAGCGGCAATCTCGCGCTTGCGGCTGCGTTCTTCAACCCGGGGTTGTTCGCATCGGGTGAGTACGTCGAAGTGGATCCGGCGACCGGGAACGTGGTGTGCAACGGGTTTCTCGGGAGCGCGCTGTTGCCGATCAATCGGGATCCCTGCGTGACGTCGGGCATGCTCACGACGGTCAACGGATTCACGTGGATCGAGGCCAGGAACGAGCTCGGGGTGTCGAGCTACTTCACCGCGGGCGGGGTCAGTGATCCGGTGAACATCATCCGCTACGCGCCCGACGGAACGGCGCGGATCGGGACGTTCGGGACGCCCGGTGTCCGCTCCGACATGCTGCCGTTCAACCTTCGGGTGAGCGGTGACCCGGTCATCGGGGGCAGCGGCATCACCTTCGTCCTCGACAACGTCTTCTCCGGGGACACGCTCCTCTGGGGCGTGGGGTTCACGCGCGATTGCAACAACCCGACGGCTGGAACCAACGGCAGCACGCTGTACCTGGACATCGCGCCCGTCAACGTAGCGTTCTCGCTGCTGATTCCGGCGGTGGGGACGCAGCTGGTGATTCCCATCGACTTCTCGACCTTCGGGCCGGCCCTGGCCGGAGTCGAGCTGTTCTCGCAATTCGCCGGGACCGATCTGGGCGCTCCGACCCTCGATCTCTTGTTGTCCCAGGGCGCGTGGATGCGCTTCGATCTTCAGTAGCTTCGACCTTCAGCAGGACCGAAGGCCCTTGCGCCCTGGGCCCGGTCCGTCAAAGTGAAGTCATGAGGCGGTTGCGCACCCTCTTCTCCCTGATCCGGTTCTCTCACACGCTGTTCGCGCTCCCGTGGGCGATCGCCGGGTTGTTCCTCGGGTCTCACGGGTGGCCGGAACGGCGCGTACTTCTTTGGGTCCTCGTCGCGATGGTGGGTGCGCGGACGGCCGCGATGATGTGGAATCGGCTCGTGGACCGTGATATCGACGCGACCAATCCCCGCACGGCGGGCCGCCCGTCGGTCACGGGTGAGGTGTCGCCGGTCCAGATGGGCCTGGCCTTGGCGGTGGCCGCGGGTGTGTTCGCGTTCGCGGCGTTCATGCTCAACCCGTTGTGCGGTTGGCTCTCGTTGCCGACGCTGCTCGTCCTGCTCGGGTACAGCCACACGAAGCGGTTCACTTCCCTCGCGCATTTCGCGTTGGGGATCGCGTTGGGGTTGTCTCCCGTCGGCGCCTATCTCGCCGCGCGCGGTGCGTTCGACGCGGACGCGCTCGCGGCAGCCGCGCTCGGAGCAGCGGTTCTGTTCTGGACCGCCGGGTTCGACATCTTCTACGCGTGCCAGGACCTGGATCACGACCGGCGCGAGGGGCTGCATTCGGTGCCGGCGCGGCTCGGAGTCGCGCGCGCGCTTGATGTGGCCCGCCTGAGCCACGCGGTCGTTCCGGTGGCCCTGGCCGCCGCGGGCTTCACTGCCGACCTCGGTCCGCTGTATTGGTCGGGCGTCGTGATCGTCGCGGGACTCCTCGTGTGGGAGCACCGCCTCGTGCGTGCTGACGACCTCTCGCGAGTCAACCAGGCGTTCTTCCAGGTCAACGTGATGATCGCGTTCGTGATGATGCTGGCGACTGCGACCGACGTCGTCATCGGGGCCGCCTCATGATGAAGGTCGACGATCTGCTGCGGGCCGGGCCGCGACCGGATATCCGCGTCTTCGCCGTGACCGGTGACGAGCCCTTCCTGCGTGAGCAGGCGGTCCGCTGCATCCTCGATGCGCTACCGGAAGACGTCGAGCTCCAGCTCGTGCAGGGCACGGTCCCGGGCGGCTCCGGCGCCGTCGAGCTGCGCGACCTCTTCGACGACCTGCGCATGCGTGGGTTGTTCGGCGGTGAGCAGCTCATTCACCTGAAGGACGCGGACGGATTCGTGAAGGAGCACCAGAAAGCGATCGCGCGTTTCCTCAATGAAGGCGAGGCCGTTCAGCGACTCGTGATCGAGGGGAAGGCGCTGATGGCCAAGGGGCGCAAGACCGTCCCGAAGACCGGCCTGCTGGCGGCCGTCGAGAAGATGGGCGGACTGGTCGTCGCCTGCGACCCGCTCTACGACTCGCCCTTCCAGGGTCGCGGCCCGGCGTGGCAGAGCCCGCTCTCACGATGGGTCGTCGAATGTGCGCGCTCTCTCGGCAAGCGGATGAGCCAGGAGGACGCGTACGTCCTGCACCGGCTCGTCGGCAACAAACTGCGCGAGCTGGACGCGGAGTTGCGCAAGCTCGCGACGTACGTCAAGGACCGGCCCGCCATCACGGCTGACGACGTCGAGCAGTGCGTCGGTTCGGGACGTCTGGCCCCTGTGTTCGGGCTCGCCGACGCCATCGCCGGCAAGAACGGAGAGGAAGCGCTCGAGCAGAGCGAGTTGCTCTTCGAGCGGGGTGTGCAGGACTTCTCCGGGCGTCACGTTCGCGACCATCAATCGGTCGCGATGATGATCCTCGGTGCGGTGAACTCACGCATGCGGAAAGTCGCAAGGGTCCGCGAGTTGATGGCGGGCGGCGAAGAGTTCGGAGCGGCTGCGACCGCGGTCCGGCAACCGCCGATGTTCCGGGACCGCCTCCGCGCCCAGGTCGAGTCCTGGCGCCAGCCGGGTGACTTCGACGGGTGCTGCAAGGGGCTGCTCGAGGTCGAGCGCGAGCTCAAGAGCGGAGGTGGTTCGCCCCGCGTGCTCCTCGACCACTTCCTCGTGAAGTACGTGGGGGTCCGACGTCGCGCTTCGGCCGGGAGCATGCCGTGGCGTCGCTGATCAAGGTCCTGTCCGAAGCCGTCGCGAACCGCATCGCCGCGGGGGAGGTCGTCGAGCGTCCGGCATCGGTGGTGAAGGAGTTGATCGAGAACGCGCTCGACGCAGGTGCTCGTCGACTCGAGATCGACCTCGAGGAGGGCGGCGTCCGGCTCGTGCGGGTCCAGGACGATGGATTGGGCATGGGGTCGGACGATCTCGAGCGCTGCATCCTCTCCCACGCGACGAGCAAGATCGGCGACGTGGGAGACCTGTTCCGCATCGCGTCGTTCGGGTTCCGTGGGGAGGCCCTGCCGAGCATCGCATCCGTCTCCGAGACGATGATCCTCTCGCGCCGCCCCGAAGACGACATCGGCGCGCGCTTGCTTTGCAAGGGTGGAGAGACCGAAGGGCCGATCCCCGCTGGCGGGCCCGTGGGCACGACGGTCGAGGTCCGTCACCTCTTCTTCAATGTCCCGGCGAGGCGCAAGTTCATGAAGCGGGAGCGCACCGAGTTGTCCCACTGCCTGGAGACGGTGACGCGCCTGTTGCTGCCCGAGCCCGACGTCGCGGTGCGGGTGAACCACAACCGCAAGAAGGTGCTCGAAATCGGTCCAGACGCGGACCTGCGCGGCCGGGTGCGCACGTTCTTCGGCAAGAAGATCGCCGCCGCGCTGCTCCACGTCCGGGGGGGGGGCGGCGACCTCAGACTCGAGGCCCTGGTGGGGCCGCCGTCATTGGTCCGCACGACGTCGCGGCAACAGTACCTGTTCCTCAACGGCCGGTTCATCAAGGACCGCAGCCTCGTGTTCGCCGCGAAGGACGCCTACCGCGGGCTCATCATGCCCAAGGACCACCCGGTGCTGTTCTTGCTCATCGACATCGATCCCGCCGCCGTGGACGTCAACGTCCACCCGACGAAGACCGAGGTGCGGTTCCGGGACAAGGATCGCGTGTTCGCGCTGGTGCGAGCGGCGATCCGAACCGAGCTTCTCGCC
>NZBC01000282.1 GCA_002687715.1 Planctomycetota bacterium
CATCCCGGAAGCCGTCGTGATCGGGTACGACGGCCGGACGGTGTATCGAGGACCCTGTGCGAAGCCCGACCAGGGGCCGAATCCGGTCGCCCGGATCCGCACGGCGATCCTCGAGGATCTGGCCCGCCGCAAGTCGGGGTGGGGCGCGTCGAGCGCGATGCGATCCGCCCGCTCCCTCATCTGGCACCACGGGACCCTCGCGGCCGCGCGCCAGCGTCTGTTGCGGCACACTCCTTCGCCGCCCACCCAGGACGACTACGACCGGTGCCTCGGTGAGCTGGAGCTGGCGTTCAAGAACCGGCTCCGCCGCATCCGGACCGACACGGCGGACGGGCGCTGGCTGCGCGCACAGGCGGCTGGCGCACAACTCGCCGCGGACAGCAAGGGTTGGGAGACGCGGGAGGATGTTGCGCTGGAAGCGATGCGGTCTCTCTCCGCGCCGTCTGCCCGTGCCCACTTCGTGCTCGAGCGCAAACTGGAAGACGTCCTGCGGGGAGTGCGGGCCCGCGGGCCGCGCGCCCGCGATGCGAACCTGTTGCGCCGGATGTTGCGGAGTACGCCCGCGGGGGCCGTCCAGGACCGCGTGAAGCGCTGGATCGCCTGGATCGACGCCGCTGCGACCCGTCGCGGTCGCTGATGCGGCCGTAGCGAGGCGAGAGAGGGATCGATGTCGTTCGCCGTCGGAGTGATCGCTGCGCTCGGATCGTCCTGCCTGTGGGCGTGGTCGAGCACGCGCTTTCAGCCGATCGTCGCCAAGCATGGTGCCCTCGCGTGCAACATGTTCAAGGCGACGTTGGGGACGGCGTTCTTCGTCGTTGCGCTCGCGATCCTGGCCGGCTTCACGGATGTCCTGCACGACCTGGACGCGCGCAGCACGTGGGCGCTCGTGGCGTCCGGGGTCATCGGGATGTCGCTCGGCGACTGGGCGTACTTCGCGACGATCCAGCGCCTGGGGGTTCGCCAGGCGACGCTGCTCCACGGGACGGCGCCGCTGTTCCTGCTCGGGTTCGACCGGTTCGGTGAAGAGGCGCTGGGGACGGGGCAGATCGTCGGCTTGATCCTGGTCGTTCTCGGGGTCCTGGGGGTCACTCTGCGACGCGCCGAGGGGACGACGGAGCGGCCAGCGCGGTTTCGAACGGGACTCATGTTCGGGCTGCTCGCCGCGCTGGCCCAGGCTCTCGGCGTGCAGATTGCGTCGGAGCCGGCGCATGCTTGTGACCCGCTCACGGTGTCCACCCTGCGGCTGGGCAGCGCCAGCATCGGTCTGTTCTTCCTCGGGGCGGTGGGTGGACGTTTGCGGACGATGCTCTCCGTGTTTCGCGATTCCGCCACCCGCATCCGGGCCATCGAGCCCGTGTTCCTGGGGACGTTCCTGGGCGTGCTCACGATGTCGATCGCCATGGGCGCGACTCCGCCCGCGGTGGCCGGTGCGCTGATGTCCACGACCCCGATCTTCGTCATCCCGATGTCCTGGTGGTTGCTGGGCGAGCCGGTGCGCGGGAGCACTCTCTTCGGGACCTGCGTCGCCGCGCTGGGTGTTGCACTGATCAGCGCAGCGTGATCACGGCGGGGATTTGTACTTCTTGCGGGAATCAGCGATAACCGACCCCTCACCGTTCCGCCCCACCAGCCCGATTTCGATTGGTCACGTACGCCGGTGGTCCGGTCTGCGTCCTGACGCATTCCGTGCCGCAGCCGGCTCGCAGCCTGATTGCCCCGCCGCCTTGACCCCCCTTGGCGGCGACGGCTGAGGTGGCGGGTGCGGCTGTGGCACCGTATGCGTCTCGGGCATGGTCGTACCGCGGTGGTCTTCGGTCGCGGGTCCGAGTCGCCGATCCGACGACGTGTCGGACTACTTGCGTCCGGCCCGGTCGGCGACCTCGAGGATCACCTGCAGGCGGACGAAGTCGATGTCCTGGACCCGGATCTCGATCGCGCTGCCTTCGTCGAAGACCCGTGATCCCTTGCGTGAGGATACCGTCAGCCGGGAGCCCTCGACCTTCTTGCGTCCATCCAGCGTCCGCGCCGGGATGAACCCGGTCACGTGGTGCTCGCGCAGGTAGATCTCGATGCCGGCCGGCGACACCCGCTGGATGACGGCCTTGATGACGTCGCCCCGGAAGCGGTCCATGTACTGGCAGATCTTGAGATCGTCGAGTGCGTTCTCCACCATGCCCGAGAGGTCCGATTGCACGCTGCAGTGGCCGGCGACGTCGCACAACTCGGCGATCTGCTGCGGATCGAGGAGCTCCGACTCTGCCTCCTTCGCCCGCGACGACACGTCGTGCAGCCATCGATGGACGATGAGGTCGGGATAGCGACGGATGGGCGACGTGAAGTGCAGATAGTGCTCGCGCGCGAGCCCCCAGTGCTCGGCGCCGTCATCTCCCTTGGCGACTTCGTACGACGCCCGCTCGACGAGCCCCATGATGCGCCCGATCAGCGCTTCTGCGTTGGGGCGTCGTCGGGCCTCACGAATGAGGCGGCCGACGTCGCGTCCGGTCAGGCGGTCCTTGTCGGGCACGCGGATGCCCTGCTTGCCCAGCATCTCGGTCACGGCATCGATCTCCTCCTGGTCCTTGCGGGGATGGATGCGGTAGATGGTCGGAAGGTCGCGCTCGCGAAAGTAGTCGCCCACGGCCTGGTTCGCGGCCAGCGCGGTCTCCTCGATCAGGGTCTGGGAGAAGTAGATCTCGGAGGGGTAGATCCGCTCCACTTCATGCTTGTCGTCGAAGGCGAACTTACGCTCGCTGCTCTGCATGCGAAGGCTGCCCGCCTGGTCCCGCAGCAGCTGCTGGCGCTTCGTCCATTGCTCGAAGAGCTTCAGGTCGGCGGCGATGGGCTTCAGGCGTTGCGTCTCCTCGTCGTCCACGGCGTCGAGCAGCTTCTGGACGATGCGGTAGGTGCACCGGAACATGCTGCGAATGACGCTCTTGTGGACCCGGCACTCCCGCCGTTTGCCCTCGGCGTCGAAGGTCATGTAGACGGAAAACGCGAGACGATCCCGGTCCGGCACGAGCGAGCACAGGTGGTTGGACAGTCCCTCGGGCAGCATGGGGATGACCTGATCCGGCAGGTAGACGCTGGTTCCGCGGGTGAGTGCCTCGTTGTCCAGCGCGGTTCCCGGAACGACATAGTGTCCGACGTCGGCGATGTGCACGCCGATCTCGGTCGAGCCGTCCTCGAGCGACGTGATCTGGATCGCGTCGTCGTAGTCCTTCGCGTCTTCGCCGTCTACGGTGAAGATGCGCTGGCCCCGCAGGTCGACCCGTCCCTCGAAGTCCGACCCGGACGGGTCTTGCGGCAGGGCCGCGACCTCCTCCTTGAGAGCGTCCGGAAAGACGGTGCGGATTCGGAATGACGCCAGCAGCTCCATCTCCTCGCTGCCCGGGTCGCGGTAGCAGTCCGGTCCCGTTTCCATCGGCCCGAACGACTCTCCCGCCGACTCGATGACCTCGCGCGTTCCCGACCGCAATCCGTCGAGCGCGGAGTCCCACTGGGAGCGCGATCCCGCCCCCTCATCTTGACCCTCGTCCGGATCCACGCCCAGGCTGCGGGCCAGGTCCGCGAAGCTGCCGAAGGACTTGCTCTTCTCCTCGCCCATGCACGGAGGATACCACTCCGTGGCTTACGGGCGGCCCCAGGAGGTGGTACACGGTCGCATCATGACGGCGGAAAAGAAGCGATGCGGTTGGGTCGATCTCGCCTCGGACCTCTACGTCGCGTATCACGACGACGAGTGGGGCGTTCCGGTTCGGGATGACCGCACCTTGTTCGAGTTCCTGCTGTTGGAGGGAGCGCAGGCCGGACTGAGCTGGATCACGATCCTGAGGAAACGCGAGGCGTATCGGGCGGCGTTCGCGGAGTTCGATCCAGAGCGCGTGGCGCGGTTCACCCGTCGCGACGAGGCCCGGCTGTTGGAGAATCCGGGCATCGTACGCAACCGGCTGAAGGTCGGGTCGGCGGCCATCAACGCGAAGGCGTTTCTCGGGGTGCAGGAGGAATTCGGATCGTTCGCGGATTGGTTGTGGGGCCACGTCGATGGCCGGCCCCTGCGGACGCGGAGGGCATCGCTGGCGGACGTCCCCGCGACGACAGCGCTGTCGGACCTCGTCGCGAAGCGGCTCAAGAAGCGGGGGTTCAAGTTCGTGGGGTCGACGATCGTCTATGCATACTTGCAGGCGGTCGGAGTCGTCGACGACCACGAGGTCGCGTGTTTTCGGGGCGGGGAGCTTGGCCGTTAGAGGAGCAGGAATGCCAAAGGAGGACCCAGGGACCCAGGATTCAGAGCAGATCTGTCTCTGGTCCTGGGTTCCTGGGTTCTCCTCTTCACCCCTGTTCTCCTGATCTACCGCACAGCCCTCCTCGTCAGAGCAGGGGCTCCAGCCACTTGGAGATGTCTGCCAGCTCCTCGTCGCACAGCGAGTGCTCCATCGGGTAGGTGCCGACAGTGACCTGGTGGCCGAGGTTCTCCAGCGTGGTCCGGGCGTGTGCGAGGGCGGCGAACGGGACCATGGGGTCGTGGGTGCCGTGACCGAGGAAGAACTCGAGGTCGGCGTTGGCGTCGTGGGCCGAGGTGGCAAGGGAGCCGTCGTCCGCAAGGTAGGTGGACAGACCGATCGCGCCGGCGAGTCGGGACGGATACTCCAGCGCGACCTTCAGGGCCACGACTCCGCCCTGGGAGAAGCCGCATACGAAGATCCGCTCGGCGGGAACCCCCCGGGACACCTCCTGGTCGACGAGGTCGCGGATCTTCTCCGCGGACAGCTCGATCCCCTTGGAGTCGTGCTGGCCGCCGCCGAGCTGACGGATGTCGTACCAGGCCGGCATGATCATCCCCATGTTGACGGTCACCGGCCGGCTGGGCGCGTGGGGCAGCACGAATCTGGCCCGCACCCCGTCGGGGAAGTCCAGCATCTCGACGACATCCGCATGTCCGTGCCCGGTGTCCCCGAGCCCATGCAGCCAGAGGAAGCTGTGGGTGGCGTCATCCGTGTTGCCGAGCTCGAGAGTGGCGAGCGGTTCATGATCCATGGGCTCATTCTGCCAGGATCCCACGGTCCCTAGAGGTCTTCTGCAATCTCGGCGCCGGGATAGGATGACTGTTCACCCCAACCTGTGGAGACCCTGGTCATGGCCGTGCTGCGTCCGCTTGTTGCCCTGAGACCTCCTTCGGAGCACGTTGCTCGAGTGGCGAGTGTGCCGTACGACGTCGTGGACACCGCAGAGGCCCGTGCGCTCGCCGAGGGCAACCCGATGTCGTTCCTCCACGTCGTTCGGCCGGAGGTCGACCTGCCCGAGGGAACCGACCTCTATTCCGACGCCGTGTACGAGCAGGGACTCAAGGGGCTCGTGAAGCTCCAGGCCGATGGTGCGCTCGTTCGCGACGATTCGCCCGCGCTCTACGTCTATCGCCAGATCATGGGCGATCACAGCCAGGTCGGTGTCGTCGGGTGTTGCAGCGTCGACGAGTACGACCAGGACCTCATCAAGAAGCACGAGAAGACCCGGCCCGACAAAGAGGACGACCGCACCCGACACCTCGTCACCATGCGCGCTCACCCGGGGCCCGTGTTCCTCACCTACCGAGCCGACGATCGCATCGACGCTCTCGTCACGGCTGCGATGGCCGATCCGCCCCTCTACGATTTCGTCGCGGACGACGGCGTCGGGCACACTGTGTGGCGCGTGGACGGAGCGGACGACCTCGCCGGTGCGTTCGAGGCCGTGCCGTGCACCTACGTCGCTGACGGCCACCACCGCACGGCTTCGGCAAGCCGAGCGCGTGCCGCCATGCGCGATCAGAACCAGGAGCACGACGGAGGTGAGGCGTACAATCGCTTTCTCGCCGTGCTCTTCCCCGCGAACCAGCTGCAGATCCTCGCCTACAACCGGGTCGTTCATGATTTGAACGGCCGGCGTCCCGAGGCGTTCCTGGATGCGCTGCGTGCGGTGATGGAGGTCACTGAGGACGCTTCGCCGACTCCATCGTCCCGCGGCGGTTTCTCGTTGTACCTCGATGGACGGTGGTATGGGCTTACCGCGCCTTCGTCCGCTCTCGAGCAAGACGACCCGGTCGCCTCGCTCGACGCAGCCATCTTGCAGACCCTCGTTCTCGATCCCCTGCTCGGCATCGTTGACCAGCGCACCTCCGATCGCATTTCGTTCGTCGGCGGCATTCGCGGAACCGACGAGCTTCAGGAGCGGGTGGAGAGCCGGGGTGACGGTTGTGCGTTCTCGCTGTACCCCTTGGGCGTCGATCAGCTCCTGGTCGTCGCCGACGACGACCGCGTCCTCCCGCCGAAGTCCACCTGGTTCGAGCCGAAGCTCCGCTCCGGCCTCATTGTGCACACGTTCTGAGAACCGCCATGAAGGTCCTCGTAGCCGATAAGTTCCCCGACGACGGTCTCGACGCTCTGCGGACGTCGGGTTGCGACGTCGTGTCCGATCCCGACCTCAAGGATGACGCGCTCGTCGCCGCGTTCAGGGAGGTGTCCCCGGAGATCGTCATCGTCCGGAGCACGAAGATCCAGAAGCCGCACCTCGTCGCGGCTCCGGCACTCGCGCTCATCATCCGTGCGGGCGCGGGTGTGAACACCATCGACGTCGGGGAGGCTTCGTCGCGAGGGGTCTACGTCGCGAACTGCCCGGGCAAGAACTCGGTGGCGGTCGCCGAGCTCGCGTTCGCGCACCTGCTGTCGATGGACAGACGGCTCGTCGACGGGGCGAGTGACCTCCGCGCCGGCAAGTGGGACAAGAAGGGCTATCAGAAGGCCCAGGGGATCTGCGGCCGTACCCTCGGGCTGCTTGGGCTCGGCGGGATCGGCCGCGAGATGATCCCACGGGCGAGGGCGTTCGGGCTCGGCGTCATCGCCTGGAGCCGCTCCCTGACCCCGTCGCGGGCAGACGAGCTCGGCGTCGTCTTCGCTGGCGCGCCTCTCGCCGTCGCCGAGAGCTGTGACATTCTCAGCATCCACGTGGCGTTGAACGACGAGACCCGCGGCCTGGTCGGCGAGGAGTTGCTCGGCGCGATGCCCGACGGTGCATTCATCATCAACACGTCCCGAGGCGACGTGGTCGATCAGAACGCGCTCGAGCGCGCCGTGCGTGAGCGCGGGTTCCGCGCCGGGCTGGACGTCTTCGCGAACGAGCCGACGTCCGGATCGGGTGACCTCGAGCCGGGCATCTTTGCGCTGGAAGGCGTTCAGGGAACGCATCACATCGGCGCTTCCACATCCCAGGCGCAGGCTGCCGTGGCGACGGAGGCGGTCCGGATCGTCCGCACCTACCTGGCGGAAGGCGTCGTCCTCAACTGCGTCAACCTCGCCGACCACGCCGACGCCACTCACCTGCTCGTCGTCCGCCACCGAGACCAGGTCGGCGTCCTCGCAAACGTCCTCGACACGCTGCGCGAGGCCGACGTGAACGTCCAGGAGATGGAGAACGTCCTCTTCAAAGGGGGCGACGCGGCCTGTGCTCGTATCCAGATCGCACGGGCTCCGGACAGCAGCCTCGTGGACCGCATCCGTGCGTCGTCGGAGCACATCCTCGCGGTCAGCGTGAACGCACTCTGACCATGGCCGCCGGCGCCCCGCTTCTGCTCGTTCCGACCGAGATGGAGCAATCCCGCCTGCGCACCATCGTGGGTGGAGACCTGCCCTCGTCCGAGTTGTGCGGCTTCGGCCCTGTCGTCGCAGCCGCGCGCACGGCCGAGTTGCTGGCGGCCCGGCGACCGTCTCACGTGGTGCTCGTCGGCATCGCGGGGACGTTCGATACCGAGGCCCTTCCCGTCGGCGAGGCCGCGGCGTTCTCCCGGGTGCGCCTGTCGGGGGTGGGGGTCGGTGCCGACCCCGATGGTCACCTCCCGTTTCCGCAATGGGCGGCCGCCGCCGAAACGCCGCCGATCGAGGACCTGCTCGACCTCGGCGACGCGGATCTGGATCGCACCCTGCTCACCGTCTGTCGTTCTTCCGTCGATACGGCGGAGGCGGCTCGGCGCCGCGGCCGTTGGCCGGACGTCGTCGCCGAGGACATGGAGGCGTTCGGTGTTGCGACGTCCTGTGCCCTGGGCGGCGTCCCGCTTCACGTCGTGCGCGGTATCTCCAACGTCGTCGGTGATCGCGATCACGCGAATTGGCGGATCGATGATGCGCTGGCCGCCGCCTGGCCGGAGGCGGCGTCACGAATCGAGCGGGCGCCGTCGTGACCTCCGTCCACCTCGGCCTTTCGACCTGTCCCAACGACACGTTCGCCTTCCACGCTCTGATGAACGGACTCGTGGATCTGCGAGGGCTCAGGTTCGATGTCGAGCTCCTCGACGTGCAGGAGCTCAACCGCCGCTTGCTTGCGGGCGAGTTCGACGTCGCCAAGGCGAGCTTCCACGCGGCGCTGCATCTCGCCGATGCGTGTGTGGTACTGCGCTGCGGCTCGGCGCTCGGGTTCGGAGTCGGTCCGGTCCTGCTCGGCGTGCGGGCGGCCGCCCGTCCGGCGGATCCCATCGGCGAGCCGCCTCGTCCGGCGCGCGTGCTCTGTCCGGGACGGGACACGACGGCCACCCTGCTCTACCGCCTCTTTCACTCCGGAGAGGGCGCGATGGAGCAGATCGTGTTCTCGGAGATCATGCCCGCCCTCGTCCGCGGGGACGCCGACTTCGGCGTCTGCATCCACGAAGGCCGCTTCACCTACATGGACCACGGGCTGCATCTGATCGAGGACCTCGGAACAACCTGGGAGCAGGCCGTCGACGCGCCCCTTCCACTCGGCGGCATCCTCGGGCGCCGCGCGCTGGGACGCAGCGTCGTCGACACGGTTCAGGAGGTGCTCGCCGATTCGCTCCGATGGGCCGAGGATCACCGCGAAGCGACGTTACCGACCATGCGCCGGCACGCGCAGGAGCTCGGCGACGAAGCGATCTGGGCCCACGTGGATCTCTACGTCAATGCGTGGACGCATGACCTGGGGTCCGAGGGTGCGCGCGCGCTCGAGGCGCTGGCGCACCGCGCCGCCGTGGTTGGACTCGTGCGGCGCGGCGCCAAGCTCGAGATCGGGTGACGATCCGGAGCTATTGGAGAGTCTTGGAGCGTTTCTCCAGAGCGTTGATGCGCTTCTGGAGCTCCTTGATCTCCTTGCGGAGCGCCTTCAGCGACTTGGACCCGCCGGCGCTCTTCTTCTGGGCGCCGCCGACGATCGTTCCGCGGAGCTGGGTGCCGTCGCTCTCCAGGACATAGACGCCCTTGGCGTCACCGGTCTTCAGCACGGTGTAGCCAGCGCCGACCGTCGTCTTGCTCTTCTTCTTCACCGAGGGTTGGTCGAGCGTCCCGTAGACGACCGAGTACAGACCCTTCTTGGTCTTGCTTGGCTTCACGATCGTGCCGACCACGGGCTTCCCCTTGTCGGTGTTGTAGCCGTAGAGGGTGTAGGTGCCTTTCTTGTCCGACGTGGTCCGGATGCTCTTGTCCAACTTGCCGGGCTTGTAGATCGTGTAGCCGGTGGCCGAGTCGTCGACTCGGAGGTACCGGCTCTTGGCTCCTTGCGTCTTGCCGGGGAGCAGAAGGGTCTGGCGTGCCTTCTTGCCCGGCTTGGACTCGGCCTTGGGGAGCAAGAGTACCCGGCGCACTTTCTTGGTCTTGGGCTCTGGGAGCACGCGTACTTTCTTCGTCCGTCGCTCCGTCAAGTAGCGGAGTATCGTGCCGTCCCCCTCGCGTATCGCATCCCCCTTGAGCAGCCGGATGACCCCCTTTGTCGTGTCGCCACCCTTCTTGCGGCGGAGCACGATCGTCCCATCAGATTCGTCGAGTTCGATCACCCGCAGGA
>NZBC01000283.1 GCA_002687715.1 Planctomycetota bacterium
CGTGCGGTGCGCGTGGCGAGGCGGAGGCGGCACCCGGGACGTCCCAGGGCGCGGTGCCGTTACCTCCTCCAGCAGCCGCGAATCCAGAAGCGGCGCCACGGCCTTGGACACCGTCGGGGCGCTGATTCCCGTCTGCCGGACGAGGTCGGCTCGCGAGCACGGGCCTTCCGCCCGAAGGACGTCCACGATGCGGCGCACCGTCATCTGGCGCAGGAGACCGGGTTCGATTCTCGGATGCACGGGTCGTTTATATCCAAAGCCAATCAGGCCGGGTAGCTCCTAGTTTACGACCTGAGGCCCCTGGACTGCCTTGCCCGAGCTGCGACCCTCATCTTCCCGGGGGGAGGTGGGTTGCGCCTCCACCCTGCCAGGGCAGACCGTCACCGGGGCCGTGCTGCCGAGCCTCGTCGCCAACCCATTGTTCGAAACCCCCGGTGACGACGGGGTTCAGCCCCGGGACCGCGCGCCTCCAGCCCCGGGAGCGCGGAGAACGTGTAGGCGAGGCGGATGGACTCGCCCGGGGCCGCACGGCCCGCGAGGATGCGCGACGCGAAACACCCGGGGACGTAGAGGGCGGTGGGCCCTTCCGTCCCTGCCGTCCACCCGCCCCGCGGATCACCGTGGCGCGGCATCTGCCGGCGCAGCCACGAAATGAACCGGCGCTCCAGCTCCTTCTCCGTCCACGGCGTGCTCTTGATGAACCCGGCGCGATCCTCGTTGCGACTGAATCTGGCCTCGAGCTTCTTGAACCACTTGGCGTAGATGCCGTCATCCGCCGTGCGGAAGAACCTGACCAGCGCCCACCCATGGCGCGCTCGTCGACCCCCTTGGCGTAGCCGCCGAGCTCGAGATACGCATCCATACGCCAGAACGGCATCTCCGTCGAGTACAGCGTTTTCGGCAACCACTCGCCGGTGTGGGGGGAGCCCTCGACCATAGCGATCGACGGGTGGACGTTGGAGGGCAGTCGTGTGCTGCGGGAGCCTCTATACTCCGGCCATGAGCGCCGCCCTAGCCGCAGTCTGCGCCTTCGTCGTCTACTTCGTCGCCGTGCGTTTCTACTCCCGTCACCTGGCTCACCGCGTGTTCGGGCTGGATCCGGATCGGAGGACCCCGGCCCATCAATGCGAGGACGGCGTCGACTTCGTGCCGACCAATCGGTACGTCCTGTTCGGGCACCACTGGGCGTCGATCACCGGCCTGGCGCCCATGCTGGGGCCGGCGGTCGCCGTCATCTGGGGCTGGGGCCCGGCGATGCTGTGGGTCGTGCTGGGTGCCGTGCTCGTCGGATGTGTACACGACTTCGGCGCGCTCGTGGTGTCGATGCGGGCGCGTGGGCTCTCGGTCGGCAAGGTGGCTGAGGGCGTGATCGGACCTCGGGCGAAGCTGCTCTTTCTCTGCATCATCTTCTTCGGGATCGCGCTCGCGATGGGTGTGTTCACGATCGCCATCGCGGGGCTGTTCAGCACCAAGTACGGCTCGGCGGTGTTGCCGTCCTCGGGCTTGATGGCGATCGCGGGAGTGATCGGGTGGCTCGTCTACAAGAAGAGCGTCCCGCTCGGACGGCTGGCTGCGATCGGATTCGCTTCGCTCCTGGTACTGGTCTGGCTCGGGTACGAGAACCCGATCGATTGGGCGAGCGCCGGTGGCTGGAAGGCAACCCTGCTCGCCTACGCGTTCATCGCGTCCGTCCTGCCGGTGTGGTCGCTCCTTCAGCCTCGAGACTTCATCAACTCGCTGCTGCTCTACCTCGGGATCATCCTCGCGTTCCTCGGCTTCTTCGTGATGTCGCCTGACTTCGCCGCGCCGATGCTCAACGAGAGCCCGGAGGGCGCGCCCCCGATCTTCCCGTTCGTGTTCATCACCATCGCATGTGGGGCCGCGTCGGGTTTTCACGGACTCGTGGCGTCCGGCACGACGTCCAAACAGATCAGCCGCGAGACCGATGCCCGACTCGTCGGCTACGGAGGCATGGTCGGGGAGAGCCTGCTCGGGCTCCTCGCCGTCCTGGCCACGTCGGCGGGCATCGCGGCGGGAAGGACCGGTGCCCCATCGGATATCTGGAAGGACCACTACGGCCACTTTGACACGATCACGGCGCTCCAGAACTTCATCACCGGGACGGCACGATTCGTCGAGCAGCTGGGGATCCCTCACGAACTCGCCGAGGCGTTTATCGCCGTGTTGGTCGTGTCGTTCGCCCTGACCACGCTCGACTCCGCCACTCGGCTCCTGCGCTACAACGTGGGCGAGATCGGCGAGTCCCTGAAGCTGCCGATCCTCCGGGATCGGCACGCGGCGTCGGGTATCGCCGTGGTGGCCATCGCGTTCTTTGCCTTCTACGAAATCGAGGGCAAGGCGATGGGGATGGTGTTGTGGGGGCTGTTCGGCACCACGAACCAGCTCCTGGCGTCACTGACCTTGCTCACCGTCACCCTCTACCTTCTCCAACGAGGCAAGAACCCGTGGTTCACGGGGGTGCCGATGCTGTTCATGCTGGTCACGACGATGGTCGCGATGGTCATGAACCTCAACAAGTTCTCCTCCAACTGGACGTTCTCCGATCCTGCTCAGCTGCCGCTCTTCGTGGTCGGCGCCGTTCTGTTGGTGCTCGCGACATGGGTCGTCGTCGAAGCGTTCATCGCGACCCGGCGGACTCTCGCGTCGGCCGAGATCCTGACCCGGGCCGAGGTCTTCGATCAAGACGATGCGTGACCCGGGCTGACAGCGTCACTCAGCTTCCGTAGCTCCTGGTCGAGGACGGCCAGTGGGCTTGCGGCCGATGCCTCTTGCGCCTCCTCGAGCCAGGCCGCGGCCTCGCCCCAACTCGATCGGATCGCGACCCGGGCCCGGACCGTGAGCACATAGGCGTCTCCGGGCGCCTGGGCGAGGGCGTCGACGAGCAGGGCGCGGATCTCGTCCTCGTCGCCGCCCTCCCGGAAACGGACCTCGGTGCGGATGGCGAGGACCTGGCCATCCTTCGGGCGCAACGCGAAGGCACGGTCGGCATGCACGCGGGCGCCTGCCACGTCGTTCGTTCCCAGTGCGGCGCGTGCGGCGAGCCAGCGGAGACCAAAGACCTTCGGGAACCGGGCAGCGGCCTCCTCTGCGAGCTTGCGGCCCTCTTGCGCATCACGGGTCATTGCGAGAAGGGCGCGCGCGTTGAACGAGATGTCGAAGCGCGGCCAGCGCTCGCAGATGTCGTCGTACTCGACGCGGGCGTCGTCCTCGCGTCCGATCATGTGGAGGCAGAATGCGTGGTTGTGGCGAAGCAGTACGTTGTCCTGGGCGCGCTTCATCTCCGCTTCGGTCCGGTCAACGACGTCTTGAAAGTCATGAGCACGCAGTGCGTGGGACGTCTCGATGATCAGCTTCCTCGATCCACCCAGGAGCTTGCCCGCGATCAGGAGTGGCACGCCCCCGACGAGAATCCAGAAGCCAGCGGCGACACCCAGAAACGTGAGGAGGGCGCCGGCGAGGATCGCGAGGAGCGGGATCACCACCTTCAGCCCGCCCATCGCCAGCACCATCACCCCCGAACCCGGTTCGAGCAGATAGCTGACGAACCACACGAGCCACCAGAACAAGGTGGGGATCATGCCGAGGACGAACAACAACAGGAGACGCCAGCCCATGCGGGGCTCGGCCTGCACTTCCCAGAACGCCCACAGGAACGCGATCGACCACACGAGGAGAAGTGCGCCGCTCGCGAGTTGGGCCCGCCGTGCGGCGGACGTGTCGACCAGAATGCCCTCGCGCTCATCGGGCGGCGCCTGCTGCGCGAGCGCGGCTCGCCTTGCGTTCTCCGAGGGGTGCATCGAGGTCGCGCCGATGAGGAACATGACCCACGCTTTCGCGCTCAGCAAGGTCGCGGTGTGGATCTGATGCAGCCCATGATCGTGGTCCGCGTTCCCCAGCGCCCGGCGGCGGTGTTGCAATCGTTGAGTCCGCGTGAACGCGAGGTCTGCGCACTGGTTGCGGAGGGGCTCGTCAACAAGGAGATCGCCGCGCGTCTCCACGTTGCGCTCTCGACGGTGAAGGATCACGTTCATCGCATTCTCAAGAAGACTGGTCTGCCGAATCGCGCAGGAATCGCGGCGGCTGCGGCGCCCCGAACTGGGTCGACCTCTCCAGGTTAGGCAGGGGTCTGCCCGGTTACATCCCATCGTTGGATGGGTTTTCCGAAGTCGATGTCGATCGCTCGATCCGCCGTCCGACCTCGCTGTGGGTCCAGGACGATGTCGTGACGGGCCTTTCCGAACCCCCAGGAGGACGGACATGCGCTACCTGTTGCTGATGTGCTCGGATGAGAAGGCAGAGGCCGGCGCCCCGGCTGAGATGATGGCCGGGATCGTGGGCGAATACGTCGCCGTCACGACGGAGATGGAGGAGAAGGGCGTTTGCCAGGATTCGAACCGGTTGCGGCCGACGACCGAGGCGACGACGCTCCGCATGAACGACGACGGTGCAGTGCAGATCATGGACGGCCCGTTCGCCGAGACGAAGGAGCAGATGGGTGGCTACTACCTGATCGACGTGAAGGACCTCGACGAGGCCATCGCGTGGGCGAAGCGGTTTCCAGCCGTGACTCACGGAGGATCGATCGAGATCCGTCCGGTGTGGGAGATGGAAGACTACGAGACCGCGTGACCATGGGAGTCGAGGAACACGTGAGCGCGCCCCAGCAGGCGATCGAGGCGATCTTCCGGCAGGAGTATGGCCGCCTGCTGGCCAGCCTGATCCGGATCGGGGACGACTTCGAGCTCGCTGAGGAGGCGTTGCAGGACGCGATTCACGACGCTCTCGAGCAATGGCGACGTGACGGTGCTCCGGACGATCCGGTGGCCTGGCTCGCGACGACGTCGCGTCGTCGGCTGGTGGACCAACTGCGCCGTCGCACTCTCGATACGCGCAAGCTCGCGGAGATGGAGGAGCGGATGCGCCGAGCGGAGGAGAGCAAGCCCATGGTCACCGCCTCCGAGGATGGGGTCATCGATGACGATCGGCTGCGTCTGGTGTTCACCTGCTGCCACCCCGCGATCAACCTCCAGGCCCAGATCGCGCTCACGCTCAACTCCTTGTGCGGCCTGAGCACGGCAGAGATCGCGCGCGCGTTCCTGGTGAAGGAAACGACGATGGCGCAGCGCCTGGTTCGCGCGAAGCGGAAGATCCGCGGTGCGGTCATCCCGTTCCGGGTGCCGCCGCCCGACCTCCTCGGGGAGCGGTTGCCCGCGGTGCTCGCGGTGATCTACCTCGTGTTCAACGAGGGCTACGTTGCGACCACGGGCGACGCGCTCGTGCGCTCCGACCTTTGTACAGAGGCAATGCGCCTGGGGACGCTGCTCGCTGACCACTTCGCGACCGCGCCCGAGGTGCACGGACTGGTCGCGGTCATGCACCTGCACGACGCCCGCCGTCCCGCGCGGGCGGCCGACGATGGTGAGCTCAAGACGCTGGATGAGCAGGACCGCTCCCGGTGGGACCAGGACGCCATCGCGGTCGGCCGGGGTCACGCGGCCGCCGCATTGGCGACGTCGAGACCAGGTCCGTACGCCTTGCAGGCCGGGATCGCGGCGATCCACGCCGAGGCGGCTTCGCCGGCCGAGACCGAGTGGCCACGGATCGTCCAGCTCTATGACCGTTTCCTGGAGCGCTCGTGGTCACCGGTGGTGGCGTTGAATCGTGCCGTTGCAGTCGCGATGGCGGAGGGCCCGGCAGCCGGACTGAAGCTGGTCGATCAGCTCGTCGACGACGGCCGGCTGGACCGCTATCTCTACCTGCACGCGACCCGCGCGGACCTCCTGCGCCGCCTCGACCACCGGGCGGAGGCCCGTGAAGCATATGACCGCGCGCTGGCGTTGGTCACCAACGACGCCGAGCGGGCCTACCTTCGCCGGCGGCGCGCCGCGCTCGGCGACTGATTCGTCGACCGCATCGTCACCCGAACCACACCTCGACCCGCTGCGCCCACCGCGCCATGCGCGCCACCACACCCCCGGGTTTCGGGACGGTCATCTGCAACGGACGCTTCGCGATGTACCGCCACCAGACCATCGCCACCCGCTCGGGGGTGATCATTGCTCATCGGACGGTGACGTGATTGGCGCGGCCGCTTCGTACCTCGAACGGCGTGTCGGTGACGACCTTGCCACCGGTGACCGTTTGCACCCGATAGGTCCCGGGTATCAAGTCTGTTGCAATGGTCGCCTTGGCGCCGAACGTGCGGATGATGAGCCCGAGGTCATTCACGAGACGCAGGCGCGCTTCGCTAGCCGGGGCGGTGGAATGTAGCGTCACAGGAGATGGAGACTCGACGATGATGGAGAGAGTGGATGGCGGACGTGTGGGGTCGATGACGATGCAGCGGGACCAAAGTCGGCGGGGTGGGAAGCCATCGTTGGAACGCAGGGTCGTCTCCACCTCGAGATACTCCACAACCATGAACGAGCGTCCGGACGGGCAGGGAATCCGAGCCCTCCCCTCGAGGTCGGTGAGCGAACCATGGGGCAGCAACAGCTTCTCAGGCTCGTGGCCGGAGGCGAGCGGGCCGACATGGATCATCCCTTCGATGGGCCGACCGTGTTGGTCGACAACGGTTACTTCGATGGGGCGCAGCCGTCGCAGGACGAGGTCGCCGAGGTCGGTCGTGCGTCCTGGGTCGATGCGGACGATCCGACGCACGGAGACTGATCGTCCAAGGGTGACATGAAGGACGTATTCCGCGGGGATCAAGTACCGCTCGTCGAACACGTCGCCGCGCTTCGACGATAGAAGTCGATGATTGCTGCCGTCCACCTTCAGCATGAATCCAACGCCGTAGGCCCGGTAGTCCGCTAACGATTCCCAGATGTGGGCCTCCGCGTCCGCCGCGGGCCTACCCGTGTCCCCCCACACCACTCGGAACCGCAACCGCCCGAGACTGGCGACGAGATCTTCCCTCCGCACGCGGAACCTCACGCCCTTCTCACCGCGGTCGATGTGCCGCCACCCGAGGAACCGGCCGCGAAATGACAGGCCGATGAAGACCGGCGGAGGAGCGTCGAGGTCCAGGAAGCCGAGGAACCCCGATTGCATCGACTCCGGCAGGTGGACACCTCGTCCTCGGTGGTCGAAGGCGAGGAAGTGAGCCGGGGCCGGCGCTGGTCCGTACGGACCTTCGGAGCTCACGATCACCCGATATGCGCCCTCAGACAGAGGAGACGCGGCGGGCTCGAGTTCGTGGGCCGGAAGAGAGGGCGGCAATCCGCTGTCGTCGACGGCGGCCACCGAAATAAGGGTCACCGGCCACGGCGCGAGATCGGGCGCGAGGCGCATCGACGATGCCGGTTCGGGCTTCGGTCCGTCGCTGAACCGGTGGGCGACGACCGGCCGTGGAGTCGCCGTCGCCGGCCGCCCGGACTCGTCGGTGGGATCACAGATCGTTGATGCCGCGGTCCCGACCGCGGGATGGTCGGGCGGTTCGAGGAGGACGATGGCAATCACCGGCGCGAGCAGCAGCAGAGGGATGAGCCACCGCCAGGACCTCACGCGTCGGCCCCCCGGCGGAACGCGCGCCAGTCGATCGAATACCGCTCGACCCGCAGTCCCATCTGACGCTCCGTGATGGCGAGGCGGCGGGCCGCGGCGGCGCGGTTGCCGCGGGTCTGGCGGAGCGTCTCGGTGATGAGGTCGCGTTCGAGTCGGGTCACGGCGTCGGCGAGCGTACCCGTCCGGCCGTGTGTTGTGGGGTCGCTCGCGTCGGCTGACTGCAGGGTCGGTGGGAGATGCTGCGCCCGCAGGACTCCGTCCGGCGACTCGATGACGGCGCGCTCCATCGCGTTCTCGAGCTCCCGGACGTTGCCCGGCCAGGGGTACGACGTCAGGAGCTCGACCGCACCCGGCGTGAGACGTTTCACCGTGGTGCCGGCACGCTCTGCACTGGCCTGGGCGAAGTGTTCGGCGAGCAGGGGAATGTCGGTCGACCGCTCCCGGAGCGGCGGGACGTGGATGGGATAGACGTTGAGGCGCCAGTACAGGTCCTCGCGGAAGTTGCCGGACTTGACGAGCTCTTCGAGGTTGCGGTTCGTCGCCGTGATGATGCGGACGTCGGCGCGGATCGTCTCGTTGCCGCCGACCCGCTCGAACACACGCTCCTGCAGGAACCGGAGGAAGAGCACCTGGGTGGCCGGAGGGAAATCGCCGACCTCGTCGAGGAACAGCGTGCCCCCGGCGGCGATCTCGAAGCGTCCGCGCCGCCGCGCAAGCGCACCGGTGAATGCGCCCTTCTCATGGCCGAAGAGCTCGCTCTCCAGCAGGTCCTTCGGCAGCGCAGCGCAGTTGACGCACACGAACGGACCCTGTGCGCGAGGGCTGTTCCAGTGGATCGCCTGGGCGACGAGCTCCTTGCCGACGCCGCTCTCCCCTCTGATCATCACCGTCGCCGCGGAGGCGGAGACACGGCCGATGAGGTCGAACACCTCGCGCATGGGCCGAGCGTTGCCGACGATGTTGTCGGGGCGGAATCGCTCCTTGAGCTCGTCCTTCAAGCGGCGGTTCTCTTCCAGCAGGCGCTGCCGCTCGTCGGCATCGCCGCGCGCGGGGCGTACCGACCACGCGATCATGGACGCGGCGGTGGTCAGCAACTCGGTGTGAGCGGCGAGAGTCTGTGCGTCGCACGGGAGAAGCTCGGCGCCGAGGGCACCGACCACGCCGACCGCCGACTCGATGGGGACACAGACGAAGGCGCGGTCCGCGATCGTACTGTCGTTCGCGGCCGCGATGCGCCGGGCGAACACGGGCGAGTCGCCCAGACGGGGGAGCGTGAGAGCCTCCCCGCTCGTCACGACGTTCCGCGCCATGCTGTCACCCCCCGCGCCGTCGAGGACGTCGCGTTCGCGATCCGAGAGGCCGCGGGACGCGGCGATGCCGAGGCGACCGGACCTCTGGTCGACGAGAGACACGAGAGCTCTGGGCAGGTCCATTCCCCGCCCCAGGATCTCGAGCGCGCGCGTGAGGTGGTCTCCGGAGCCGCTCCCATCGAGGAGCGCTCCGTTGAGCTCGAAGAGCAGGTGAAGCGGGTTTCCTACGTCCATGTGGGGTGTGTCGTCCTCTGAATCCCCACGATAACCCCTTCTCGAGGCCACATGCTACATCGATGTCGCCTTGGCACGTCGAAACCTACCGAAATGTATACCCTGGGGGACCAGTCGCCTGCTGCCCCCGAGCCAGGGTCGCCGCAAGGTGTTGACTCCCGGACGTTTGCGACCAGGATCGGGGATTGGCCCCCTCGTTGCTAAGGGACTGGTGACCAGAATCGCGCGTCGAGGGACGGCAGGCAGCTCGGTGGCCAGGGTCATCCTCTCGACATCCCCCCCCTTGTCGGCGGCGGGTCCTCCAGGACTCGCCGCCGTCCTTCTTGACCGCCCCATCATCGGCCGTCGAGGAGCGGGATCGGGAAGTCCGGGTTCTTCGTGCGCACTGTCTCCATGACCTTCTGCAGGCGCGCGACCACCTCCGGGTGGTCCTTGGCCACGTCGTTCGATTCGGAGATGTCGGCGTCGAGGTCGTAGAGCGCAACGCTGCTCGGCTTCTTCCGCAGGCCGGTTCGCACCGCCTTCCATCGCCCCGACCGGACCGCTTGCTGACCCCCGTAGCCGTAGAACTCCCACACGAGATGGTCGTGCTGTCGTTGTTTCCCCGCGCCTCGAAGAGTGGGCAGGAATGACAGTCCGTCCACGCCGACCGGTACGTCGCCATGAGCGAGCTCGGCCAGGGTCGGGAGCAGGTCCTGGAAGCCCGAGACGTGGTCCGTGGTCGATCCCGCCGCGACGGTGCCCGGCCAGCGGGCGATCGTCGGCACCCGCAACCCGCCCTCGTAGACGCTGCCCTTTCGTCCGCGCAGCTTGCCGGAGCTGTTGAAGAACTTAGTGTCGGCGCCGCCCACGTCGTGGGTCGGGCCGTTGTCGCTCGTGAAGAGGATCAGCGTCTGATCGCGCATACCCAGTTCGTCGACGAGGCGGGTCACGCGACCGACGTGCTCGTCGAGGTGGCTGATCATCGCGGCGTACCCGGCGCGCGGGCGCGGATGCGGGAGGTATCCGTGATTACCGATGTACGGCTTCTCATCCCACTCCTTCGGGTACCGGTCGACCCATCGGGCCGGTGGCTGCATCGCGACGTGCGGCTCGACGAACGGCAAATAGAGGAAGAACGGCTTCTGCTGATTCCTCCGGAGGAAGGCGAGTGCCTGGTTGATCATCAGGTCCGGCGCGTACTCGTGCCCGTGGAACCGGGCGTAGTCTTCCGGGGGCTGCTTGAACCGCTGATGCGCCTTGAAGGCCTGGTTGTTCAGCAGGTGCTTCTGGCCGTTGAGCCACAGGTACGGGGGATAGTAGTTGTGGGCCTCCCGCTGGCAGATGTATCCGTAGTACAGGTCGAAGCCCTGGGCGTTGGGGTCGCCCGTGGATGAAGCGGGACCGAGGCCCCACTTGCCGATGCAGCCCGTGGCGTACCCCGAGGCCTTCATGACCTCCGCGACGGTTACGGCATCGGCGGGGATCGGCCATTGCCCTTCCGGGCGTACGGGCTTGTTGCCGCGGATCCACGCCCGGGAGAGGTGCCGTCCGGTCATGAGCACGCAGCGAGACGGGGCGCAAACCGGGGCCCCGGCGTAGTGCTGCGTGAACCGCATGCCCTCGCGAGCAAGGCGGTCGATGTTGGGTGTCCTGATCTTCTTCTGGCCGTAGCAGCCGACCTCCCCGTACCCGAGATCGTCCGCCAGGATGACGATGACGTTCGGCGCCCGCCTGTCCTGGGCGCGGCAGCACGGGATCGTCGGAGCGAAGATCAGCAGGGCGAGCAGCAGGACCGGGGCGCGCGATGAGCCCACCCGGCATTGGAGACGTGACGACATGGGGACCTCCGGGCCGCCACCGTCACCGGGGGGCGCGGGACCGTCAAGACGGGCCGAGGTAAGCTGCCGGCATGCGCACCCTCGTCCTCATCGTCCTCATGGCCATGGCCGTCCCGGGCCCGGCCCAGGACCCGCCTACCGTTCCCGAAGCCAGCCAGTGGAAGAGGACCTCGACCACCGCCGACGTCCGTCGCTTCCTGACGGCACTGAAGAAGCTCAAGGTCGCCAACCGGCTCACGGTGACGACCTTCGGAACCAGTCTGCAGGGCCGGCCCCTGACCCTGGTGAAGGCGTCGATGTCCGGGAACGGCAAGAAGCTCCGGGCGCTCATCATCGCCAACATCCACGGCGGCGAGGTCGAGGGCAAGGAGGTCGTCCAGATCCTGTGCCGCGAGATCGCGCAGGGCGGGCACGAGGAGATCCTGCGTCATTGCGACGTGTGGTTCGTGCCCGTGTTCAACGCGGACGGCAACGACGAGATCAACATCGGCAACCGGACGAATCAGAACGGTCCGGACGGCGGGGTCGGCCGGCGCACCAACGCTCAGGGGCTGGACCTCAACCGCGACTTCGTCAAGGCGGAGTCACCCGAGGTGCGTGGGCTGCTCGGGCTCTTCCGCAACCACGACCCGCATCTGTTCATGGACCTGCACACGACCAACGGGTCGAACCACGGCTACCACCTCACGTACGCCCCGTCGCTGGCCACGGGGCAGGACCCGGTCCTCGACGCGTTCATGCACGAGGAGTTCATGCCCGCGGTGCGCGCCCGCAGCTTGAAGAACGACCAGGTCCGCGTGTTCGACTACGGCAACTTCCCGCGCTCGCGCGACGGCCAGAAGTACGACGGTGGTTGGTGGGCGTTCAGCGCCCATCCGCGCCTGGGCTGGAACTATGGAGGACTCCGCAACCGCCTGTCGATCCTGTCGGAGGCGTACGCCTACAAGCCGTTCGATGACCGCATCCGCTCGACGAAGTCGTTCGTTCTCTCCAGCCTGCGGACCCTCGTCGAACGGCGGAAGACGGTGGCCGCCATCTGTGACGCCGCGGACCTGCGCGTGTCCGAGTCGGACGTGGTCACGTTCGGACACGACATCGAGCCCGTGCCGCCGGAGAAGCGGACGGTGCTCATCGGCAAGCTCGAGCGCGTGAAGTGGTCCGATCGCCGAGGCAGCAAGCTCGTCGTCTCCGACGACTACACCAAGCGGGAAGTTCCCGTGAGCGTCCGGTTCCGGGCCCGGCAGACGGTCAAGCTCCCCGTGGCCTGGGCCATCGTGAGCCCTTCGGACGATATCCTGCGCACGCTTCTGCTCCACGGCATCGAGGTCCGGCGCGTCGTGGAGGCCATCGAGGTCGAGGCGGAGGCCTTCGAGATCAAGTCGATGAGTCGACTTCGGGCCCGGTTCCAGGGGCACCGGCTCGTGACCGCGAAGGGTGACTACGTTGCTGGGAAGCACACCCTCGCGGAAGGGACCCTCCTGGTCCGGGCTCGCCAGCGACTCGGGCGTCTGGCCGCGTGGCTGCTCGAAGGCGCGAGCGAGGATGGGTTGGCGACGTGGAATTTCTTCGACGCGCAGCTCAAGCGCGCCGAGGACGCGAACGGCTCGGTGGGATACCCGGTGCTCCGAGTGATGTCGACGGACGGTATTCGCGCGCGCCGGGTGAGACTCGATCCGGCGATGTCGCAGGTCGCGGGTGCGATGGCGCCGGCGCCCGAGACCCTGAAGTCGTCCGTGAGGGTCAAGATCGACTGCGAGAGCCCGGGGCGGCGCATCGCCACCAACGCGTACGAGACGGCGTTCCGCTGGGAGGACCGCAAGATCTTCTGGACCGTCGGGGGCAAGACTGCGGCCGCGGCCGAGCAGCTCGCGGAGCTTCTCGGCGCCGCCGATGGACAGGTCCCGCTCGTGATCGCACCGGGACCGCACATCACGCACGAAGAAGTTCTCCAGGTTGCGAAAGCCGGTCGGAAAGCCGGCTTCAAGATCATCTATCTGGAGAGAGCTCCGGAGTGAGCGCCGCTCATTCCGGCCACGTTTGGTTGGTGGTTGAAGAAGGGAAACCCAATGCGTCTGTCACTTCTGTTTGTCGTCGTTCTCACCGTCATCCTGACCGGTTGCCAGAGCGGCGGCGGTCTCACGCTGAGTGAAGAGGTCACCATCGGGCGTGACGGCTTCCGCCGTGCGGGCCTCGGCAAGTCGATCGACGACGCCTACGCCTATGCAGTGTTGCCCACGATCGGAA
>NZBC01000284.1 GCA_002687715.1 Planctomycetota bacterium
CGAGCGCGATCTGGTGGCGGATCTCCAGCCGGCTGGCGGCCAATCGATGTTCAGCTTGGTGCTCGAGCCCGAGACCTTCGAGGTCTCGGTCGTTCGCACCGAAGACGTGAGCCGCGTTACCCTCCGCGGCCACGACCTCAGCCTCCGCGTCGAGAGCGAGCAGGAGCGCAATGCTCGCCTCGTCGACACTGCTGGCGGCACCGCGGGCGCCCACACCGTGAAGAGCCTGATGCCCGGTCGTGTCGTCCGCATCCTCGTCCGCGAAGGCGAACAAGTGGACGCCGGCACCCCGCTCCTCATCCTCGAAGCCATGAAGATGGAGAACGAAATCCGGGCCGCCGCCGGCGGCCAGGTCATGCGAATCCTCGTGGAAGAAGGGCAGACGGTCGGCAACGGCGAGGCGTTGGTGATGGTGGAGTAGCGGCGCGGGACGCGGTGGTTGCGGGTTCGTTCGAGATCGCTGGGGAGCGCGGACCTCCAGAGGCGGTGAAGGAATCGAATAGAGCTCGAGTCCCCCGCATGCGGATCTCGACTCTCTGGCGTCATTCCTCCGCGCACCGCCCACGAAGGGAACAACCGGAGCGCACCTGATTACGTCCGGTGATCGGGGCCCTGGACCAGTTCCGACGGCGACGACCATTCAGGGCATGACGCGCACAGCGGGCGGCGCGCCGAGGTCAGACATCGGTCTGAATCCTGGGGCTCCTGGGCTCCTCACAAGAAGCCACCGACGTGGCAGCTCGCGCACGCCACCCGGTCAGGGCTACCGACCTTTCCCACCGCCTCCTTGCCCCATGCCCCTTCCTTCGTCGTCGCGCCACCCCAGCACCCGGCGGGTGAACCAGCGGTAGGGTTTCTTCACCGTTCTTCTCCAGAGCCGGGCGGGCCACGACTTCTTGCGCAGGATCGCGCGTTCGCGATTCGTCAACGCGTCGGGGCAGTACTTGCGCTTGTGCTTCAGAAGGTGGCGAACGTCTTCCCGCGCACACAGGCGGAACCAGCGTGATCGGTGACGGTGTCGCGATGCGAGCTGGAAGTCGACCAGGGCCGGGGCGCCGTCCTCGGTGACGAGCCAGTTGGGTTCCTTGTGAGTGTCGTTGTGGGTGATGCCTTGTCGGTGGATGCGGATGAGGAGACGGCGGGCCTCGCCGTAGAACGCCGGGTCGGTGGGCTGGGCGTCGTGCAGGGGAAGGCCGGGGATCCAGGTCCGCAACGCGCCGCCGCGGGCGCGGGCGGCGAGGAGGTGGGGAACGCCTTCGACGGTTCCGAGTCGGGCCAGCGCCCGGGTCTCCCGCGTGGCGAGGTACCAGGCGATCGGGCGCAGCCACAATGGCGCGCAGGCGGTCCAGCGACGTACGGCGGGGCGGGTCTGACCGTCGGTGTGGGCGGTGCCGCGTTCGATGCGACCGAAGAGGTCGGTCTTCAGGACGGCGTTGACTTCGAACTGCGGCTCCACGTTCATCGGAGGCGCTCCGCCAGGAACCTGGTGACGGTGTCCTTGAACGTCGTGTCCCCCTTCGCCCAGAGGTCGACATGACCGGCCCCGGGGAGCACCACTACGGTCGCCGCATCGCCGATCGCCGCGGCGAGCTGGTGGAGTCCCGCGGGTGGCGCGCGGCGGTCGTCGGCGCCCGTTACCAGCAGGACGCGGTCACCGTCGAGGCCGCGGACGCGGCGGGTGAGATCGAGCTCGTCGCTGTCGACGCCGATGATCCGCTGCGCGGCGATTCGGGGGCCGAAGCCCGCCCAGACGAGCCACGACGGTAGCCGCATGCGCAGACGGTTCTCGTACGCCTCGCGCAGACTCTCGTACGGGCTCTCGAGGACGATCGCAGCGAGCCGGTCGCGCTGGGAGGCGCAGACGATGGCTGCCGCGCCGAGCGACGTGCCCCAGCCGACGATGGGTGCGGTTGGCCAGCGCCGTTCGACGTACCCGATCGCGGCATCGAGGTCGCGACCTTCATAGAGGCCGAAGGTCGTGACGTCGCCGTCGCTGTCGCCGTGTGCGCGCAGGTCGATGGCCACGACGCGATAGCCGGCCTGGAGCAGGAAGCGGACTCGCTCCGGGCGCCGCGCGTTCCCGAGACCGTGAGCCAGTACGACGGTGGCGCGCGCGTGCGGAGGGCTCCCGACCCACGCGGCGATGGTGAGCCCGTCGTCCGTCTGCAGCGTGGCATTGACGAGACGATCACGAAGGTCGGGCGGGCAGTTCGCGTGCTTGCGGATGGGTGTGACCAGCAGCGTCGCGGCGCCGACGCTTGCCACGCCATAGACCGCGAGTCCGAGCATCAGCCATCCGATCGTTCGCATCGCAGGCGACGCCGGCCTGGGCGGAGGCCAGGGCGCGGCGCCCGGGAGTGCGCGGCGTCCGGTGATCCAACGGACGAGGCAGAAGGCGGAGGCCGCCGCGAGGTAGTGCTTCCACGAGTGCCCGCTCAGGATCAGCGGAAGATCGTAGATGTCGTGGTCCAGCGCCTCGGTGAGCTTCGCTCCGGCGTAGAAGAGGAATGCCCACACGAGTCCTCGGGTGCCCGAGTAGTGCGGCGGGAACCACCACAGCATCAGCGGGACGGCCAGCGTGGGAAAGAACTGGACCCATCCGTAGAGTCGCAGGTCGCCGCGCGCCGCCCACTCCGTAACGATCCACCATAGGACGCTGCACCCGCCGAGAAAGACGAGCGGCCACAGCAGTCGCCGTCCCCAGACGAGATCGATCCGTTCCTGCACGATCAGCGAGAGCAGCGCCATGAACCCGAGGGTCATGGGGAGGCGATCCCATACGAGCGGTTCGTTCGCGGGGTGGAGGTGATACCAACCTGATCCGAGCCCGGTGAGCAGGACGCCGGAGACGAGCACGAGCGCTCCGGGTCGCTCCCGGCGGTCGGCGAGCGGACCTCCCGGGGAAACTGCGCTTGGTCGAATCAACCGCCAGAGTCCCCAGAGTCCGATGAGCACGAACGGGAGGTTCGAGATCACGTCATGGAAGTTCGGGATTCCCAGGAGAGTGCGGCTGTCCGCGAAGGAGTGGTACCGGGGGTCTTGCGGAATCGATGGCACGAACGGCAACGCAGCAAGGGAGATGCCGGCCAGGACCAGGAGTGCGACGACACGCCGGTCGGCAAGGCCTGAGGCGGGTTCGGCCATGGGGGACCCTATCCTGGGGTTCCGCGGGGAGGAAGGGTAGTGAATAGGGCAAGAACAACCCGGGTTCACCGCCTATGATGGGCTGCCCCGTCGGCACCCCCGCCGACCCGCCGCCGCAAGGAGATCGCAGGGACATGAAAGTCACTCTCGCCACTCTGATTCTCGTCGTGATCGTCGTCCCGGCCACCCTGGCCCAGGACAAGCCGACGGTCCCGTTCTACGGCAACGAGAAATGCCCCGTCATGGGCAAGGCCGTGAACAAGCGCTGGGCCTACGAGGTCGATGGTCAGCGGATCTACACCTGCTGCCGCAAGTGCTGGAAGGCCGTGAAGGCGGAGCCGAAGAAACACCTCGCGAAGGCCTATCCGCAGGACAAGGTCAAGACGATCAAGGTCGATAAGTGCCCGATCTCGGGCAAGGAGATCAAAGGCGACAAGGCGGTCGTCTGGCAGGGCCACAAGGTCCCCGTGTGTTGCGATCGCTGCGCGAAAGCGTTCCTCAAGGAACCCAACAAGCGACTCGCCCTCACCCTCAACAAGAAGCTGAAAGAGGCGAAGAACAAGATCTGCCCGATCATGCCCGAGGAGAAGGTCGAGCCCGACATGTTCATCCTCTACAAGGGCAACCTCATCAACATCTGCTGCGATTCGTGCGTCACGGATGCACAGGACGATCCCAAGAAGCACTTGAAGAAGTTCCAGTAGTCGCCTCGATTGAACCTGACTCAGGTTCCGGGCGATCCATCGGCAGGAGGAACGCCCGCGCATGTGCAGGACGATCTTGGGGAGCGTCGCGCTCCTGCTGCTGATGGCTGCCTGGGCTCCCGGGCAGCAAGAACCCGAATCGCAGAAGGCCCCGCCGACGCCCGAACTCGACGCGGCGATCCAGGATGAGATCGCCCGCGTCGACCGTGCCTACGTCATCACGGCCACCCGTCGCGCCGAGCGCCTCTTCGACCTTCCGTACTCGGGGTCGGTCAGTGACGCGGCGACGCAGAGCCGGTCGCGGACGGTCCAGGACACGCTGCGAGAGACCCCAGGCGTGCAGCTCCAACGGACCTCCTACGCGCAGACCTCGCCGTTCCTGCGTGGGCTGACTGGATATCACACGTTGATGATGATCGACGGTATCCGGCTCAACAACTCGGTCTTGCGGTCGGGACCGAACGAGTACTGGGGACTGATCGACGCTCTTTCGCTCGACCGGATCGAGACCGTGCTCGGGCCGGCGTCCGTGCTGTACGGGTCGGACGCGGTGGGCGGATCGGTGAACGCGATCCCGGTCCGCCGCAGGCAGTATGGAGAGAGCTCGTGGAGCCGCCGCCTCTCCTTCCGGTTCAGCGAGGCGGAGAACAGCGTTACGGCGCGGGCGCAGCTCTCCGGCAACGTCGGCGACACGTTCGGCTTCGTGATCGGCGGGACGGCTTCGAGCTTCGGCGACCTGAACGCGGGTGGCGACCTCGGGCGTCAACCGCATCTCGGATACCACAACGGTTTCGCCGACGTCGCGCTCGACCTGCATCTGGACGAGTCGTGGTCATTGCGGTTGCTCGGTCAGCTGGCGCGGGTGGACGACGCGTCGCGGAGTCACCGGACGGTGTTCGGCGTGAGCTACCACGGCACGACGGTGGGCACCGATCGCCGGCGCAATTTCGACTGGGAGCGCGACCTGCTCGCGCTGGTCCTGGAGGGCGTCGACCTCGACGGGTTCTTCGACGCCATGCGCTTCCGGGTGTCGTATCAGCGCGTGGAGGAGGAGCGTGACCGCGTTCGCGGCGACGGCCGGCGCGATCGAGGCGGATTCGAGGTGGACACTCTCGGTTTCGGAGTCGAGCTTTCGAAGGACACGGAGATCGGTCGCCTCACCACCGGCGCTGATTGGTACCACGACTTCGTCGATTCGTTCCGTGACGACTTCGACGCGTTGGGCGCGTTCACGGGCAGTGCGATCCAGGGTCCGGTTGGGGACGACGCGTCGTACGATCTCGTGGGTGTCTTCCTCCAGAATGAGGTCGAACTCACGGACGGCCTCGATCTCATCGTCGGTGGGCGGTTCACTTTCGCGGCGGCGGAGGCGGACTCGGTCGAGGACCCGAACACCGGTGCCCGCATCTCCCTGGCCGACGACTGGGTCTCCGCAGTCGGGTCGCTGCGGCTCCTGTGGAGTCCGATCGAAGAGCTGCGGTTGTTCGGGGGTGTCTCCCAGGCGTTCCGCGCCCCCAATCTCTCCGACCTCAGCCGCTTCGACGGCGCCCGCACCAACGAGATCGAGGTTCCGTCTCCGGGGCTCGAGCCCGAGGACTTCGTCAGCTTCGAGATCGGCGCCCGGGCCCGGTTCGGGGGACTCACCGGCTCGGTTTCCTACTACTACACCCTCATCGACGATCTCATCGTCCGTCAGCCGACCGGCGCCATGATCGGCACTGACCTCGTGGTCCGGAAGCGCAACGGCGGCGACGGCCACGTCCAGGGCATCGACCTCGGGCTGCGGTACGACCTCGACGACAACTGGTCGTTCCTCGGCAACTTCCAGTGGGTCGACGGTCAGGCGGAGACGTTCCCCACGTCCATGCCCATTCGCGCTACCGAGGCCCTGTCCCGTCTCACCCCGATCAACGCCACGCTCGGCGTCCGCTGGCAGACCACCGATGGCCGGTTCTGGGTCCGAGGCTGGGTCGTCATCGTCGACGCCCAGGACCGCGTCAACACCCGCGACGCCCGCGACACCTCCCGTATCCCCCCTGGGGGCACCCCTGGCTACACCACCTGGAACCTCGAAGCCGGGTTCAACATCAACCAGGACATGCGCGTCTTCGCCGCCGTCGAGAACCTCACCGACAAGAACTACCGCGTCCACGGCTCAGGTGTGCAGGAGCCGGGGATCAACCTGATCGTCGGTTGCGACGTGACGTTCTGAGGTGGAGATTCATGGGCTCCCCCTGGAACGCCACCGGCGCGAGAGCTTGCGAACGTTGAGCGCCTAGCGTCGCGCGGGCGGCTCGAACCGAAACGAGAACCGCCGTGTGTCCGCCACGGGTCGCCCGGCTTGGGTCGCGGGTGCGAAACGCCACTTCTTGACGGCGGTGATCGCGGCGCGGTCGAAGGCCTTCTTGCCGGCGGTTCGGGCGATCCGGATCGCGGCGACGGTGCCGCTCGGGGTCACGTCGACGTCGAGGACGACCGTGCCCACCCACCCGAATCGGATGGCGCGTTGGGGGTAGACGGGCTTCGGGTTCGTCCGCTCGTTGGGACGCGCGGCGATGCGCAGGGGAGGGGCTGGTCGGGCCGAAGCCACGACCGGCGTGGCGGCCGGTGAGGCTGCGGCTGGAGTCGGCGGCGTCGCGACCGGAGTGGGCTGCGGGCGGAGCTTCAGGCCGGTGACGATGCGGCCGTCGAATGGGAATGTCCGCGGTTCGGGCCGGACGTCGTCCCGCGGCCGCGGCGGGTCGTCGAAGAGCGGGGTGGGCGGGTCGAGAGCTTCCACCTCGAGGGGTGATTCGGGCGGCGGGAGGGGCGGGTCCGGCGGTGCGGTGGGGACGACCACCGGGGCCGGGACGGGCGCCGCCTGCTGAAGGTCGGTCGGCGCCGCGGGGGCCGCCAGGGTGATCGAGACGGAGGACCCGGTAGCCTGAGGCCGCCACGCGCTGGCGGCGACGGCGCTGATCCCTGCGGCCACGAGCACGGAGTGCAGGGCCAGCGACGTCAGCAACGACGCCTTGGCGCTCGAGGCCGCTCCGGGCGCCCGAATCGCCTGGAGGCGGCTGCTGGAGAGTGAGTTGTGACGGATTGGAGCCATCCAGGGTGTGGATCGGTGGGGATGGCGGCGAGGTTCACTGGCGCGTCACGAGGCAGTGCGTCCCGCTGAGCTATCCGATCGAGTCGATCTTCTTGGCGAGGCTGGCCTTCTTGCGGGCTGCGGTGTTGTCGTGAAGGACGTTGGCCTTGGCGCACTTGTCGATGCACTTCTGAGCCTCGACCAACTCCTTCTCGGCGCCCGCCTTGTCGCCTTCTTCGACCAGCGTGAGGACCCGCTTGATCTGGGTCTTCATGGCGGAGCTCTTCGCCTTGTTGCGGAGACGTGCGTCTTCTGCCTGGCGGATGGTCTTCTTGCGGTGCGTGCGGTGCGGCATGTCTGCTCTCGAGTGTTTTCGGTCGAGGACGCCGTCAGGCGTTCAGGGCCTCGATGCGTTGGCTGACGTCCCGGTAGGAGATGTCGGCCTCGAATATCACCTTGTAGACGTCGAGCGCCGAGGGGCTCGCGTCGTTCTTCTCGTGGACCTGTGCGAGCTCGTACAGGATCTCTTTCTTCTGGTCGGTCATGCTCGCGATCTTGTCGCAGGCAGCGTTGAGCTGCTTCGCGGCGAGATCGAGGATGCCCTTTCCCGCGAACGCGCGTCCGAGCAAGTGGAGCGACGCGACGCGGTGCTTCGGGTCGTTCACCGACAGCTGGAACTGCTCGATGGCCTCGTCGAGGCGGTCGGCGCGTATGAGGTGGCTGCCGAGCCGGAAGCGGAGCGACATGTCGGTCGGGTGAGCTTCGACGCGGCGAGTGAACTCCTCGACCTGTAGCTCCAGCAGCTCGCGCCTCAGACGCGGGATGCGGTCGTCCGCGCCCTCTTCGCCCGCTTTCGCTGCCCGCTCCGCCTTGCTGATGTCGGCTTCGAAGCGACGGATGCGAGCATCGCCGAGGCGGTCGCTGAGTTCGGCGTCGCCCGGCGCGAGCTTCTGCGCGCGCAGGAACAGGTCGATGGCGTCGTCGTAGCTCTGGTTCTGGATGTGGAGCTGACCGAGGCGCACCAGCGCCTTGACGTCGTCCGGCTTCTCCTCGAGTTGTTCTTCGATGTCCGAGATCGCTTCTTCGATCTCCTCGCGGGTGCGGACGATCTTCTTGGACCGCTCCGCTTCCCTGACCTGGCGGCCGCTCTTTGCGAGCTCCCGGGCATGGGTCGCGGTCTCGTAGCCGCCCCGCTGGATCGCGGCCTCGGCGGCGAGGTTCTTCCGCATGCGCCCGGCTTCCTGATCGCGCGGGTTGATCTTGAGCGCCTTCTCGTAGCACTCGAGCGCCTTGTCGAGCTCCTTCCGGTCGGCGTAGAGCTGACCGAGGATCTTGAGCGATGCGATGTCCCGACCGTCGAACTCGGTGACGACCCGGAACGCTGCCTCGGCGCTGTTGGAGTGTCCGAGCGCGAGGAGCGCGTGTCCCAGCCGGTGATTCAGCTTGGGGTTCTTGGGGTCGCGTCGCAGCGCGCCCTCACACAGGTTGACCATCCAGCCGTGGGCCTTGAACAACGACGCGAACGGGATCATGAGGTTGGCGGGCAGGTTCAGCGCGCCCCGCTCGAGGGCGGACGGGTACCGCTTCTCGAACTTCTTGAACGCCGCCATGCGGATGCCCGACCGCGCGTTGCCGCAGTCGGGATCGATCTGCAGGATCTCGCGATAGAGGATCATCGCGTGGTCGAAGTTGCGACGCTTGACCTCGGACTCGGCGCGTTCGATGTACTTTGAGACGTCTACCAAAGCTGCCTGCTCTCGGGCCGGTGCCGCAACCTGTTGGTTGGCGGGGGGTTCCGACAACCCACTCCGGACGGGATGAGTCCGACAAGGTACCACCGGGCAAGAAGCGCTTCAATGTCTTGCGGTGTCGGTGTTTAGACTGAACATCTAGCGCGGATCATCGTCGCGTGCATGAATGGAGCGGGCTGGATCCCGGAGACTCCCGTGAAGTTGGCGTTCTACCCCGACCCCGTACTCATCCGTGAGGCGGACCGAATCGACGAGATCACCGATGCGATTCGTGAGCGAGCCGAGCGGATGATCCCGTTCATGGAGCTCGAGGGTGGCATCGGTCTCGCGGCTCCGCAGGTCTCGTGGGGCGTCCGGCTCCTCCTGGCGAGCGAGGACGGCGAGCCCGAGAACACGCTGGTCCTCGTGAACCCCGAGATCGTCTGGAAGGGCGGGGGGAGCGAGTGGGGGGAGGAGGGCTGCCTCTCGTTTCCCGGCATCTATGGTGAGGTGCTCCGCTCGACGAAGGTACGCGTCGTCGCGATGGACCTCGACGGCCAGGAGATCGAGGTCGAGGCCGAAGACCTCTTCGCCCGAGTCCTCCAGCACGAGATCGATCACCTCGACGGCCAGCTCTTCATCACCAAGATGCGGCCCGCAGACAAGCTCGCGGCGAAGGCCAGGCTCGATGAGCTGGTCCAGCGCCACGAGGCGCGCAACGCGCCGGCCGGTTCGTGAAGGTCTTTCGCGACCTCGCAGCGGCCGCGGCCGCATCGTTCCGTCGTCCCGTGGTGACGCTCGGGGTCTTCGATGGGGTCCATGTCGGACATCGTCTCGTGATCGATCACGTCGTGAGTCTCGCGCGCGAGCGCGCGGGCGACGCCGTGGTGGTCACCTTCGGGCGCCATCCGCGCGCCGTGATCGAGAACCGCGCCCCCAAGTTGATCACGTCGCTGGATCACCGCCTCCGCATCTTCGAGTCACTCGGAGTGACCGCGACTCTCGTGCTGGAGTTCGACGAGGCGTTGCGGGCCATGCCCGCGCGCACCTTCGCGCAGTCCGTCTTCCACGACACGCTCGGGGCCGAGGTCGTGATCCTCGGCTACAACAACCGTTTCGGCGAAGGCGGCGAGGGGGACATCGACGTCCTGACCGAGGTCGGGAAGGCCGCCGGGTTCGAGGCGCGCCAGGTCGATGAGATCCGGCTCGGCGCGCAGCCCATGTCGTCGACCGAGATCCGACGGGCGATCCTCGGCGGCGACCTCGATCGTGCCGCGCTCATGCTCGGACGCCCGGTTTCCGTGCTCGGGACGGTCGAGGAGGGCGACGGCATCGGTCGTACTCTCGGGTTCCCGACCGCGAATCTCGACCTGCATCACGAGGTCCGGCCGCCGCCGGGCGTCTACGGGTGCGAGGCGTTGTTCGGCGGCGGAGGGCGCTTCGGGCTGGTGAACATCGGCGTCCGTCCAACCGTCACCAGCGGGCCAGCGTCCGACGGATCGGATTGGGAGGCCCGCGATGCGACCGAGCGAGTCGAGGTCCACCTCCTGGACTTCACTGGCGACCTCTACGGTCAGCAGGTCGAGGTCTTCTTCCTGACCCGGCTTCGAGACGAGCGTCGCTTCGACGGCCTGGACGACCTCAGAGACCAGATCCAGCGCGATCGCGAGGCCTTTTTCGCGTGGCTGGACGGCGTCCGCCGACGCCGCTGAGCCGCTCGGTCGGGGCGCGTTGACACTGGTCATGGGGGTTCGTAGAGTTCCCGCTCGACGCTGGGTAGGTAGCTCAGTTGGTAGAGCACGGCACTGAAAATGCCGGTGTCGGTGGTTCAAGTCCGCCCCTACCCACACCCCGGGCCCGCGACCGAACGGTCGCGGGCCTTTTTCGTGGCCTGCGTCGTGTTAAATGAGCCCAACGGGGCACGGAGTGCGTTCTCACGCATCCCGTATCATCCCGCAGAACAGCTCACGGGAGGGCCGACATGAACCGTCTGATCAGCCTCGCGCTCGTCGTCGCCATCGCGACCATCCTCGCCCCGGGTACCGCCGCCCAGAACGGCGCCGAGAAGACCGGAACGCTCACGATTCCCAAGCCTCGTGCGTTCACCATGGGCTTCGTGGACATGGAGCGGCTCATCAAGGAGCACAAGACCACGAAGGCGAAGACGGAGCAGTTCCAGAAGGAGTTCCGTGACCAGATGGAGAAGCTCAAGCTCCAGGTCGACGAGATGAACAACATCCGGGACACGCTGGACATCCACGCCGAGGGGAGTCGCGAGCATCTGGAGCAGCTCAAGCGGATCAAGAAGCTCGAGGCGACGCTCGAGCTCGAGCAGCGCATCATCAAGATCGAGTTTCAGCTCAAGATCGTCAAGACGCTGAAGGACATCTACCAGCGCTGCCGCGAAGTGGTCGGGGTGGTGGCCAAAGAACGGCAGTTCAGCGCCGTGGCCATGGTGTCCACGAGCGAGGTCGATGGAAGGACCCGCAGCGAGATCGTCGGGGACATCCTGACCCGTCCGTTCGTGTTCTTCGACCCAGCGCTCGACATCACCAACGAGGTGATAGCGCGGATGAAGTAGTCACGAGCTCACGGCCGACCTCACGAGGCGGGCGCGGGTCAGGGTCGACATCCAATTCTCGGCGCGTTGCACGGTGCGCCGATGATCGAGGCCCCCGTCGATCCCCGGGTCGACGATGAGCAGCAGGTACTCCTTCGTGAACTCGTGGACGGGGACGCGACGGACCTTGTACTGCAGCGCGCGCAAGACCTTCTCGTCGTCCGCCAGGACGGGCGCGCCCCTGGCCTGCACCGGACCGGCCAGCGTGGGCAGGACGTAGTGGCCCGGGTTGGGGAGGAACACCAGAGGCGGACGCAGCGCCTTGGCCTCCAGCAGGAACACCGGCATCAGGTAGTAGAGCGACAGCAGCAGGGCGCCGTCCTTCGCGTCGTTCTCCACCGGGAAGGGGTCCCGCCGAGCGACGCTTCGAACCTGCTCCAGGACGGTGAGCGGCGTCACGTGAGGGATCTGGCCGAGCTCGGCCAGGAGCTCGGTCAGCGCCTGGATGCTCGGGATCTCGGCCAGGTCTCGGATGCGTCCGGCCCGGTCGGCGATGCGCTGGAGAATGCGCCGCCGAAGTGGATCCAGACCTGGATCACCGACACCGATGCGAGCGCCTTCGAAGCGCATCCCATGGATCCTGAGTCCCGGCAGGATGCGTCGGATCTCGTCGGAGACGATCACGGGGAGTAGGTGATCCATGGGGCGATCCAGGGGACGGGTGACCGATGGGGAGCGAGTGATCCCCAGGGGTCTGGATACGCCTTCCCGGGGCGTGCATCCACGCGGTCTCGCGTACCTTGCGGGGCAAGAGGTCCGCTGCTAACTTATTCGGTTCCCTTCTTATCCGACATAAGTCCTGGCTATTTGCCAGTTTATGACAAGCAGCCCGGGAGGTCGGCAATCTCCCGGCGTTCGGGGAGCCGACCCATGAAAGCGAAGATCCACCCGAAGTACATCGTCTGCTCGGTGACCTGCGGTTGCGGAGCCACGTTCGATACTCGCGCCACCGTCAAATCGATGAACGTCGAGATCTGTTCCAGCTGCCACCCGTTCTACACGGGTAAGCAGAAGTTCGTCGACGCTGCCGGTCGTGTCGAGAAGTTCATGAAGCGCTACGGCATGAAGGGGGAATCGGTCTCCCAAGCGCGACAGACGAAGGGCGACGATTGACGCTGCGGCGTCGGACCTGACCGATGGCCCCGTCTCTCTTCGAGCGGGTGGAGCCCCAGCTCAAGAAGATCGAGGAGCGCTTCGAGGAGCTGCAGGCCCTGCTCTTCGACCCCGAGGTCGCCTCCGACGTCCCACGCAGCATCCAGCTTCAGCGTGAACGCGGCCGCATCGAGGAGACGGTCCGTCGGTACCGCGACCTCGCGGGCGTGCGCGACGAGATCGCGGACACCAGAGTGGAGCTCGCGGGCGCGTCCGACGACGAGATGCGGACGTATTGCGAGGAGATCGTCAAGGAGCTCGAGTCGGGGTGGGCGGCGAAGGAAACGGCGCTCCTCGCGGAGTTCGTGAAGGACGAAGACGATGCGATCGTCAGCGCGATCATGGAGATCCGGGCCGGCGCCGGCGGCGACGAGGCCACCCTGTTTGCGGGCGATCTCTACCGCATGTACATGCGGCTTTGCGAGCGGCGGCGATGGAAGGTCGAGCTGATGGAGATGCAGCAGTCCTCCGTCGACGGGGTCAAGGAGGCCATCCTCAACATCAAGGGGGAGGGGTCCTACGCGGCGCTGAAGTACGAGAGTGGCGGGCACCGCGTCCAGCGGGTACCGACGACGGAGTCACAGGGGCGCATCCACACTTCGGCGGCGACCGTCGCCGTGCTTCCCGAGGCGACCGAAGTCGAGATCGAGATCAACGGTGCCGACCTTCGCATCGACACGTTTCGCTCGTCCGGCCCGGGCGGACAGAGCGTCAACAAGACGTCGTCGGCCATCCGCATCACCCACGAGCCCACCGGCCTCATCGTCTCGTGCCAGGACGAGAAGTCGCAGCACAAGAACAAGGCCAAGGCGCTCAAGATCCTGCGGACCCGGCTCTACGACATCGAGCGCCAGAAGGTCCACGACGAGCGTTCCAAGAACCGGAAGTCGCTCATCGGCTCGGGCGACCGGTCGGAGCGGATCAGGACCTACAACTTCCCTCAGAACCGCATCACCGATCACCGCATCAAGCTGAACCTGCACAACCTCCCCGCCGTCCTTGACGGGGAGCTCGATGACCTGATTTCATCCCTGGCCGAACATGACCGGGAGCAACGCCTGCAGAGCCTCGCTGACGGACTCGACTGAGTCGGGTCGCGCGAGGGCGGGCGAGAAAGTGGAGACCTGGAGAGATGTCCGAAGAGACCAACGGTAATCCTGACGCACCGGCGCGGCCCCCGCTGCGCGCCGTCTTCATGGTCTGGCCGGGGCAGAGCCACGGGCAGACGTGGATGTTCCTCTGGCTTGGTGTGGCCTACCTCATCGGCGGCCTCCTGCCGTGGCACGGTGCCAACGACGTCGAGCTGATGCTCGCCCAGCCGTACGAAGTCACGGCGGAGACGCAGGACGGTGACGGGAAGACCGTTCCCGCGGTGATGTCGACGTCCCTGTCCGCCGTCCACTACCGGATGGCCGTCGAGAACAACAAGGAATCGCCGAGTCGTTTCCCGAATCCGCCGTCGGCGGTGATCGGGGTACGCGAGCCCGGCATGGGCTTCGGGGCGTTCCTGGTGCTCTTGTCGGCGGTGACGATGTGCGTCGCAGGCGTCGTGAGCGTCTGGAACCGACGCCTCGCGCTGACGCCCGTCCTGTGCACGTGGTTCGTCGGGCTCGCCGTGCTCTACTTCTCCAGCGGCTATCGCTATTCACCGCAGGCCTCGGGCGGCGAACGGTTCACCGACCCGGAGACCATCTCCAACGGCTTCGCCGCGATGGGCGCCGTGTTCGGCGCGGTCTTCGGCAACTTCGGTGATCTCGTACAGGGCAACATCACCGCGGAGGTGAAGAACACGTTCGACGCGTTCGGCATGGGCTTCTACGTGACGATGTGCGCCCAGATCTTCCTGGTCGGGTTCATCGTCTTCTCGATCGTCTCCGGCGCGGCCTCGTCCAAGAAGGACGCGCCTGCCGCGGGCGCGGGCGGTGGCTCGTCGTCGCGGCGTCCGCGTCCGGGCGGCGGTGGCTTCCCGGCGAAGGGGCCCGGCGGCGTCGACGACGCGGGCTCCGACGACTGACGCGAGCCCGGTTCGCTGAGCTGGACCGTGCTCGAGTTGCTGCGCGCGGCCGCCGACCACCTGGCGGCCCGCGCGTACGAGACGCCTCGTCTCGACGCCGAGCTCCTGCTGGCGCGCGCGCTGCAATCGGATCGCCTCCGGCTCTACGTCGAGCACGACATGCCGGTGGCGGACGAGGTACGGGCCACCTACCGCGAGCTCATCAAGCGCCGGGCGTCGGGCGAGCCCGTCGCCTACATCCTCGGCGAACGCGAGTTCTACGGACTGGTCTATCACGTCGACGCGCGCTGCCTCGTGCCGCGGCCGGAGACGGAGCACCTCGTCGATGAAGCGTTGGCGCACCTCGTCGGATGCGAGGCTCCACGGGTCGTCGACGTCGGTACGGGAAGCGGGTGCATCGCGATCTCCATCGCACACCGCCGCCCGGACGCGCTTGTCGTTGCGACCGACCGTTCATCGGAGGCTTTGGAGGTCGCTCGCGGGAACGCCGGGCGCCTGGTGCCGGCGGGCGACGTCGCGTTCTTCGAGGGCGACCTGCTCGCGCCCGTGGCGGACCTCGCGCCGTTCGATCTCGTCGCGTCGAATCCGCCGTACATCACGCGCGACGAGATGACGCAGCTGCCCCTCGACGTCCGCGCTCACGAGCCCCCGCTGGCACTGGACTCGGGGGACGACGCCGTGGCGTTCCACAAGCGCATCCTGGAGATGTCAGAGCCGATGCTCGCTCCTGCGGGTGCCGTGGTGATGGAGCTCGGGGACGGGGGAGCAGCGGCGCTGGCACCGTGGCTCGACGCCCGGCGCAAGATCTGGTGCTGCCGGACGGTGCAGGATCTCGCGGGCGTTGCCCGCGTGCTGGTATGCACGCGGACGAAGTGAGGGCGTTCTCCACGGCCCCGGCCCGGGAACGGAAGTACTGCGGACGCGATTCCGAGATCGGGGGAGGGCGATCAGGGACGTGGAGCGTCAGGAGACGGGGACGAGCGACCCGTGCTTCAGCATGCGCTGGAGAACGTCGCGGGCATCGTCGTCCATCGACGTGAAGTACAGCCCGAGGTCGTAGCGCCCATCGGGGCGCGGATCGCAGCGGACGACCGCGGCCTCACACGCGAAGTCGGCCGTCTCGCCGCCGTCTTCGATGCTGACGCCGATGCGGACCATGTTCATCTCTTCCAAATGATGGGAGGAGATGGCCAGGGCGCCGGTCTTGGAGAGGTTGATCACCTGGCAGGTCACCTTCTCCGAGCCAAGGACCCCCTGGAGGTCGGTCTCCATGCGGGGTGCCTTGCGACGGTCTCCGTTCTCTGCACTCGTCATGGTCGTATCTCGTGGGCGGGCCGAGCAGGGATGGCTTACCCGGTCTGATTCTGGTGCCGGAGATCAGGGGCTGCGTTGCGGGTGTCCCCCCTCCCCGTAGAATGGCCCCTCGTTCGCATGAGGGTGCGTCCGTCAAAGTTCATCGGCACGGTCCGGGCGGGAGCCTGACCCCAAAAAGGTGGTTCGCCCCAGAGGTTTCCTCCGGAGGCGGCAACGGAGTCGTTCGCATGGCCAACTTCAACAAGGTTCTGCTGATGGGAAACCTGACCAGGGATCCCGAGATGAAGTACCTCCCGAGCGGAACCCCGGTGGTGGAATTCGGCCTCGCCGTGAACCGCCAGTGGAAGGACCAGGCATCCGGGGAGCGCCGCGAGGCTACGACGTTCGTCGACTGCAAGTCGATGGGGCGTCAGGCCGAGGTGATCAACCAGTACATGGTCAAGGGCCGCGGTATTTTCGTCGAGGGCCGCCTCGATTTCCGCCAGTGGGAGGCGAAGGACGGCAGCGGCAAGCGCTCGAAGATCGACGTGTTCGTCGAGAACTTCCAGTTCCTCGGCCAGGGGGGGAATCGTGATGGCGGGGGCGGCCCGCCGCGTCAGCAGCAGCAGCAACAGCAGCAGCAGCAAGGGCAGGGCTACGGCGCTCAGTCTCCCCAGGACCCCGGCATGGGTGGCCGAGCGCCCATGGGTGGGGGGGCGCCGATGGGACCCACTGGCGACAGCTACGTCCCGGACGACGACGTTCCGTTCTAGACCGCGAAGCCCGAGGCTGACCAAGCTGCAACCTGCTCGCTACGAGGGGGTTGCGGCTTGTTGTAATCCAAACCCCCACCTGACCGGCTCTCCGGCAGCAGGCCCGAACCATCCAACTGGCAGATTCTTTCATGGGGTCGTCCGTCGGATTGCGGACTTCCGCGTTGCCGGGTTCGCGAAACCGGCCTTAGAATGGCGCCGTTACTGGCAGCGGCCAATCATGCTGATGGTCGCTTGCAGCAACGATTTGCGCTTCCTAGTGGGAGATTGGAAAGAGCGATGCGTCTCGGACGCGAGAGCTTCATTCTCATCGCCGTTCCCGTGCTTCTGCTCGCTGGGGCCTGGTACCTCCTGATTCCGGCGCGCGAGCACGACAGGGGGGCGGTGCGCCCACCGGTCGCTCGTCATGTGGCCGACTTCTCCGACGTGTCCTTGGGCGGCGACCCGCCACGGCCTCGGGACGACCGAGGAACGGATGATGTCGGAAACCCGAATCCGCTTCGCGCGGTTGCCGACCCCGCCGCCCGGCATGACGGCGCGGTGGGGCCGCCGAAGCCGGGTGAGCCGGTGAAGGGATACGTGCCTTCCCGCTCGCCGGGATCGTCGAGGCCGGGGTCGCGCGACCAAGAGCGGACACCGGGGGAGTCGCGTCCGCGTCGGAGCCCGTTCCGTGGCCGTCTCGTGGATTCGAACGGCCGTCCGATCGACGATGGTGTCATCGTGGTCAGTGAGCGCAGCAACAACTTTGACCTGCGCGGTCGCTCGGCTCACGAGGAGGCGTTGCCGTTCAACATTCCGATCCTTGCCGACGGATCGTTCGAGATCCCGCGTCGGTCCGGGTACGTCTACACGATCCAGGTGGCTGCCCCCGGTTACGCGTCGACCTCCTCCAATCTCTACACCGCGTCATCGACGCTGGTGACGCTGCTGCGCCCCGCAACGATTGAAGGCACTGTCACCGATCGCGTGACCGATCTCCCGGTTACGGATGCAAAGGTCACTCTGCATACCGTGGCGGGTTCCGTGGCGCGTTACACCGATGCCCAGGGCGGCTATGAGTTCCACGGCGTCACTCCCGGCTCGGCGTGGCTCGAGATCGTGCATCCCAACTTCGCCATCCAGTACCGTCAGTTCACTGACCAGGAACTCGTCGCGAACGCCGAGCTCTTCGCGAACTTCCAGCTCGTCGGGGGGTTGCGACTCGAAGGTCAAGTCGTCCTCGAGAACACGATGCAGGCTCCAGCGGAGCTGGTCTCCGTTCGCGTGTTCGACCGCTTCCGGCTGCTCTACATCGCCGAGGTGTTCACCACCGAGAGCGGCACCTTCGCGGTCAACGCTTTGAACCCGAACACGGCCTACCGCATCCGCGTGATTTCCCAGTCCTACGGCGAGTCGGTGCTCGAGATGTCGACTCCCGCGCAGGGCGATCCCCAGCCGGTGGTGATCGAACTCGCCAACCCGTGGACGCTCGCTGGGCGGGTCACCGATTCGACCGGTGTTCCGCTTCACGGCGTTCACGTCACGGTCACGGGCGTCGGCGGTGACAACGAGACCTCGCCCAACGCGGTCCTGACCAATGAGCTCGGCGAGTTCACGGCGTCCGGGCTCGGCTCGGCGGAGTACTCCATTCGAACCTTCCACGAGGACTACGTGGTGGAGAACGTGACCGGAATCACGCGTGCCACCAACGCGGGGGAGACGCTGCAGATCAGCCTCCAACGCGGGAGCCTCATCGTCGGAACCGTCGCCAACCCGTCCGGCACGGGCATCGCGGGGGCGGCCATTCGAGTCGAGGTCCGAGACCCGGGGACCGAGCAGCTGGTCACCACACCGTTCTTTGCCTTCTCCGCGGAGAGTGGCGAGTTCTGCATCACGCAGGTGCCGGTGGGATCCGTCTCGCTGAAGTTCATCGCCAACGGTTACCACACCAAGCTGGATCGCTTCTTGCTTCCCACGGAGGGGGCGACGGTCGAACGGTCGATCCGCCTGGAGCCAAAGAGCTCCTCCGAGCGTTGATCGGTGTTTCCGCGTGTTCCGCGCGGGCTGCCACGGGAGACGAGGATCATGAGGCACCTGTGCGTCTTCGCACTGCTGTCAGGCGTGTTTTGCTGCGGGCAACCCGCCGGGACCAAGGGAGACGACGTCAAGTCGTGGCTGCGTTTCCTCGACACCCGCATCTACACCCCGCCTGACCTGAAAGCCCTCGCGTTCACGTTCCGTCCGCAGGTCGGCGACGCAGCCGGCGCGGTCGTCAGACCTGCGAAGTACCTCGTGTCCTATCGCTGGCGCCGCGGCGTCGGTGACCGGGTCGATCTGCTCGGCCATGGAAGCAAGGTCCTGGAGCGCGTGCCCGGATACACGGCCGCGCAACACACCGATCTGCTGGATTCGTACCAGCTCATCGGCCGAAACTTCGCCGCGATCGTCAAGGGAATGTCGTTGTCCCGGCAGTACGCCGACTGGCGCGGTCGGGTGGTCAAGAAGACCGTCAACAACGGGGAGGAAGTCTCGCTCATCCTCGAGCCGAAGAACCCCGTCCGGGTCACGCACGTCACCATGTACCTGAACCGCAAGGGCATTCCCTGGAAGACGGACAAGGTCTACAAGAGCGGCGATCGCTTCACCCAGCACCACGAGTACGACAAGCGGGATGAGGGCTACCTGATCACCAAGCTCCAGCGCATCCACACCCCGGCCCATCCGCGCGACATTGCCTTCGATTCTGCGTTCATCCTGACCTGGCACCGCGTGGGGGGCATTCTCCTTCCCGCGGCCATCGAGAAGGTCGGCAAGCGGTTGCCGCCCTCGGCCAAGGGCAAGACGGTGCTCAGCGAGATGCAGGTGAACGACGACGTCCTGAAGTTCGAAGCGCGCAAGATCGTGCCGAAGAAGAAGAAGAAGTAGCTTCGGAACCCTGGTCAGCCCAGGGAGAGCTGGCGCTCGGCGTCGATCTCGTCTCGGTTGACCAGCTCGTTTGCCTTGCGCAGCCGGTCGTTGAGTTCCGTGTCCTCCTTTGCGGACCAGGCGAACTGGCGGAGGATCTGGACGGTCATCCGCAGCGAGCGGACGAGGTCGCCCTGCTGCGAGGACGTGAAGTTCCGAAGGTCGTCGAAATCCGCACCCCGGGCCCAGGCGCTGACCGCGGCGGACAGGCCGAAGTCGGGTTGCTTGATCTGATCTTCGATCCCAGCGCGCTGCTCGTGGCGACGGAACTCGTTGATGCGCTTCCGGGCGCGGTTGCGGAATGGACCCAGGCCGCCGGCATCCATACGTTGGTGGAAATCGCCCCGGCGCGCCTCGAAGACGATGGCCGCGATCATGATCGCGCACTCCTCGGGCTCGAGCGTTTCGAAACAGCCGGCCCAGAACAGCTCGGTGACCTGAATCTCGTAGCCCTGGATACGCGCGGCGAGCCGGCCCTTGCCGGTCAGCTCGCCGTCTTTGATGTAGCCCGCGCGGTCGAGGACCTGCAGGCGAGCCTCGAGGAGCGCGCGGTCCTTCTTGGAGCTACCGCCGCGTTGCCAGGTGGCGAACGAGCGGTCTACCGCACTCATGATCTCCTTCGGTCCCAGTGAGGCGTAGAGGTTCAGCACCGCGGAATAGGAGAGGTTGAAGCGGCTCACCAGCGGTTCGACCTTGCCGAAGATGACGCGCTTCACGTCCTTCTGGGAGTCGTACTCAGCGTTGACGACGGAGAACACGTTGCCCTCGTCGTCCATGCCCTGACGACCCGCGCGGCCTGCCATCTGGTAGTAGCCCAGCGTCCTCAGATACGAGAACCCGACGCCGTCGAACTTCCGCAACGAGGAGAAGACGACGGACCGGGCAGGCATGTTGACGCCGACGGCGAACGTCTCGGTCGTGAAGAGGAGCTTCACGAGTCCGGTGGTGAAGAGCCGCTCCACGATCTCCTTGTAGACCGGGAGCATGCCGGCATGGTGATACAGCATGCCGCGGGACGCGAGCTTGCGGAGCTCGAACGCACCAGTCTCCTCCACCTCGTACCGGTCGCAGAGATCGTCGTAGAGTCGCAGGATCTCCTTCTGCTCCTTCTTGTCGAGCAGGTGTTGTCGTTGCGACGCTCTGGCCCGGGCCTCGCACTCCTTGCGCGAAAAGCAGAAGTAGAGGCAGGAGAGGAGGTTCTCCTTCGCCAGGTGATCGATGAGGTCGGGCGGCCGACGTCCGCGACCCCGCTTGGGCCGCCGCGCGTCGGCGAGGGCTTTGTCCATCTGGGAGACGCGTGCGACTCCGGCGCCGGGTACCCACAACCAGTGGCGGAGTGGGACGGGGCGGAAATCGGTCTCGACGAGGTCAACGGGTTCGCCCCGGACGCTCTCCACCCAGCCCCGGAATTGCTCCAGATTGGAGATCGTCGCCGACAGCCCGAGGAAGTTGATGCCCTTGGGAGCGAAGATGATGCTCTCCTCCCAGACCGTCCCGCGGTCCACGTCGCTGATGTAGTGGACCTCGTCCATGATGACGTAGTGGATGTTCCGCAGACGATCGGGCGCCTCGTGGATCGTGTTGCGCAGGATCTCCGTGGTCATCAGGAGGATCGGGGCGTTCGGATGGAGGGTGACGTCCCCCGTCATGATCCCGATCTTGTCCCCGTAGCGACCGTGGAAGTCGCGGTACTTCTGATTGGTCAGCGCTTTGACCGGGGAGGTGTAGACGATGCGCTGACCCAACTCGAGCCCGCGGTCGATCGCGTACTCGGCGATGACGGTCTTGCCGGCCCCGGTGGGAGCCGAAACGAGGACCGAGCGACCGCTCTCGACAGAACGGATCGCCTGTTCCTGAAACGGATAAAGGTCGAAGCCCTGGTAGCGCAACGGCGAAACCCTACCAGTCAGGTTCTCCGGGACAAGTCGCAACCGCTTGTCCAGCCAGGGTTTGGCCGTTAATCTCGATGCCTGCGGAAAGCGCTTTCACGGCTTCCGAACCCCGGAGGCAGCGCAGCCGTTCAAGGTCCGTGCGAACACGTCGAGGGCAGCATGGCCGGTCATTCCAAATGGGCCAACATCCAGCACCGCAAGGGTGCCCAGGACAAGCGGCGCGCCAAGATCTTCTCCAAGTGTTCGAAGGTGATCATGACTGCGGTCAAGCTGGCCGGCCCCGACCCGGACATGAACCTCGGCCTGCGCTATGCGATCGACAAGGCGCGCCAGGCCAACATGCCCCGCGACAACATCGCGCGCGCCATCAAGGCGGCGCAGGGCGCGGAAGGCGGGGACAGCTACGAAGAGGTGATGTACGAGGGCTACGGAGCCGGCGGCGTCGCCTACATGGTCGCGGCGCTGACGGACAACCGGAACCGCACCGCACCCGAACTGCGCAAGATCTTCGAGCGCGGGGGCGGCAAGCTGGGAACGTCCGGCTCGGTCATGCACCAGTTCGAGCGCAAGGCGCTCTTCATCGTCGCCAAGGAAGCGATGGACGAAGACGCGATCATGGAGCTCGCTCTGGACAGTGGTGCGGACGACGTGGTTGGGCAGGACGACACCTGGGAGATCACGGGTGCGCCCGAGACGTTCTCCAGCATTCGCGACGGGCTGGCGAAGGCCGAGATCGAGCCCCGCGCATCCTCGGTGGCCATGCTGCCGCTGGTCACCGTGGAGATCGCGGACGAAGCCGCCGCGACCCGGGTTCTCAAGCTGATGGACGCGCTCGACGACCACGAGGACGTCGACACGGTGTACGCCAACTTCGACATCCCCGACGCCATCCTGGAGAAGGTCGCGCCCTGACGTTCGCGCACGTGCGCGTTCTCGGCGGCCGCGGCCGCGCATGAAGAGTGCGGGCTGACGAGGACCCTTGATGAACCGCGACACAGCGTACGAGAGGATCGAGGCCCTTCACGCGAACATCCGTCAGGTCTTCGTGGGGCACGGGCGCGTGGTCGATCACCTGCTGGTTGGCTTGCTGGCCGGCGGCCACGTCCTCATCCAGGACGTCCCGGGCGTCGGCAAGACGACGCTGGCACGGGCGCTCGCCAAGAGCATCGATTGCGACTTCAAGCGGGTGCAGTTCACCCCGGACCTCCTCCCGTCGGACGTGATCGGGGTCTCGATCTACGACCAGGAGAAGCGCGAGTTCCGCTTCATCCCCGGCCCGATCTTCGCCAACGTCGTCCTCGCGGACGAGATCAACCGCACCCCGCCCCGTACCCAGAGTGCCCTGCTCGAGTGCATGAGCGAGGGGCAGGTCTCCGTCGATGGCGAGACCCGGGTCCTGCAGGTGCCTTTCATGGTCCTCGCGACCATGAACCCGGTGGAGTATCACGGCACCTACGAGCTTCCCGAGAGTCAGATGGACCGGTTCCTGCTCCGACTGGAGATCGGCTATCCCGACGCCGAGGGGGAGCGCCGCATCTTCCGCGACCAGCGCAACGCCCACCCCCTCGACGAGCTGTCGGCCACGGTGAGCGGCGCCGACGTCGTCGCGTTCCAGTCCCTCACCCGCGAGACGAAGGTCGACCCGTCGCTCGAGGAATACGTGATCGCACTGGTGGCCGCCACCCGCGAACACCCGGAGATCCTCCTCGGCGCCAGCCCCCGAGCCACCCTCGCCCTGTTCCGGGCGGCCCAGGCCCGGGCTCTTCTCGACCGCCGCGACTACGTCATCCCCGACGACATCAAGGAGATGGCCATCCCGGTGCTCGCTCACCGACTCGGGAGCCGTGCTGCGACGGGTGTGGAGTCGACGGGCGGCGTTCTGCGGGAGTTGTTGGCGCAGACGCCGGTGCCGGCGTGAGGGAGCGCGGACCTCCAGGGCGTGTGAAGCAATCTGCTCTGCCGGGAGCGCGGACCTCCAGGTCCGGCCTTGGTAGTTCGCCTATCGCCTCGATACAGACACTCGCCCTCCAGCCGCTGACCGCAAGGGCGAGCGGTCCCGCCCAGCCGCCTCACCGCAAACCCGCGGCTACTTCTTGGCCTCCAGCTCGTCGAGGAACTTGCGGAAGTCCGGCCCGAAGTCGATGCCCTCGACACCGTTGATCCGCCAGCCGGATTCGAAGTCGAAGACGTACACGTCGTCGCCGGTGTACTTCCCGTTCTCTTCAAGGGACTTTTGGATGGCGAGCTCGACGGCGAGCTTGTCGCCGTGTCGGCGCATCGGGTTGACCCCGTACGGCATGAGATACAGATCGGAGTGGCCATCCCTGAACCGGACGAAGATCCGGGTCTCGAGGATCAGGTTCAGGACCGCGCGCTTCTTCGGGCTCTCGGCCGCGACCTTGGCGCGCCAGGGCTCCCGAGCGTCGAAGACCGGGTCGTCGAACTCGATATTCTCGAGGTCGCCGATCCGGTCCTGGACCCACGCGATGACCTCTTCCAAGTAGTCCTCGATGCCGCTGAGGGGGATTCCGGACCTGTCGATCATCGACTGCGAGAAGCACAGATAGATGTGCCGGGCGCTCTTCCGCTCGACGGCTCTCGAGATGTACTCGAGGCACCGGAGCGGTCCGGAGTGGTCCGCGTTGGTGTACCGGCGCATCTCCGGCTCGGGTGGGCAGGCACAACCGGACACCAGAAAGAGAGCGCAGGCGAGCAAGAGGGGGAGCCGCATCGATGGCCTCCGGCAGCGGGCCTGGGAGGTTACCGGCGCCCACCTTCACCGTCCAATCCAACGCCTGTCGCTCCCAAGTCGCCATGTCGCCTTTTCCTGCCGCCTCCGGATCGCGATAATGACGCGCCATGAATCAGTCGACCGGACAGCGCCGCCTCCTCGGGGAGATCCTGAAGGGGGCGTCCGTGATCAACGAAGAGCAGCTCCAGGACGGCCTCAAGTACCAGGGGGAGACGGGGCTCAAGATCGGGGAGTCCCTCGTGCGGCTGGGTCATTGTCGGCCGGACGACGTCTGTCGGGCGCTGGCTCGGCAGGCGGGGATGCCATTCGTCGACGTGCGGAAGGGGCGGATCAGTCCCGAGGTGATCGCGGCGATTCCCAAGGAGGTGGCCGAGGAGCACAACGTGCTGCCGGTGAAGATCCAGAGCCCGGGGAACGTCATCCTGGCGGTGACGGACCCCCTGGCGGTCTACAACCTCGAGCACCTGAAGTTCATCCTGTCCATCGAGTTCTCGTGCGCGCTGACGACCGAGGAGGCGATGGTCGAGGCGTTGAAGCGCTACTACGGCCTCGACAAGCGCGACGCGGCGACGGTCGGGGATGCGGCCCGGCTCGTGGGCAAGGAAGCGTCCGCCGATGACGCTCCCATCATCCGGCTCGTGCAGAACATGTTCGACGAGGCGGTACGGAACCGCGCTTCCGACATCCACGTCGAGCCGATGGCCGACCGCGTCCGGGTGCGGCTGCGCATCGACGGGGTCTGCCGCACCATCGACGACCTGCCCAAGGCGGTGCAGGGGGCGGTCCTCTCCCGCCTGAAGATCATGGCGGAGATGGATATCGCCGAGAAGCGCAAACCGCAGGACGGTCGCATCACCATCGAGGCCCTCGACAAGCACATGGACGTTCGCGTCTCCATACTGCCGGGGACCCATGGCGAGAGCATCGTCATGCGCCTCCTCGACAAGCAGGAGGGGCTCGTCAGTCTCGAGCGCCTCGGTTTCGGGGGCGAGGACCTGCAGCGGTTCCACCGCGTGATCAAGCGGCCGAACGGGATCTTCCTGGTCACCGGGCCCACGGGGTCCGGCAAGACGACCACGCTGTACGCCGCGCTGCAGGAGTTGAACAAGCCTGACGTCAAGGTGATCACCGCCGAGAACCCGGTCGAGTACCACCTCCCCGGCGTCAACCAGTGCCAGGTGCATCACCAGATCGGGCTCGACTTCGCCCGCATCCTGCGCGCCATGCTGCGCCAGGCGCCGAACATCATCCTCGTCGGCGAGATTCGCGACGAGGAGACTGCGTCCATCGCGATTCAGGCCGCGTTGACCGGGCACCTCGTGTTCTCGACCCTTCACACCAACGACGCTCCATCCGCGCTGGCCCGTCTCGCGGACATGGGGGTCGCGCCGTTCCTCGTCAGCTCATCGGTCGCCGCGGTGATGGCCCAGCGGCTCATCCGGCGCCTGTGCAACCGGTGCAAGAAGACCCACGAGCCGACGACGACCGAATTCGAATCGGTGGGCCTCACGGCGGACCTCGCGGGTGACAAGAAGATCTATCAGGCTGCGGGGTGCGATCACTGCCGGCAGACCGGGTACTCCGGTCGCGTCGGTATCTTCGAGTTGCTGGAGATGGGGCCTGACCTGCGGGAGGCAGTGTTCCGCGGTGAGCCCGCGAGCCGCCTGCGTGAGCTCGCCCAGACGTCCGGCGGCATGCGAAGCCTCCGAATGGATGGCCACCGGAAGATCCTCAGCGGCACGACGTCCATAGAAGAGATCCTGCGCGTCCTCTCCAAGGAGCTGGCCGTCATCGGCTGATCGACATGACCGACATGGCAACCCTGATGCGGTCGTGCGTACAGCACTCCGCGAGCGACCTCCACATACGGGTCAAGCGCAAGGCGACCTTGCGTGTAGACGGGAAGATGCGCGACCTGCAGACGCCCGAGCTGACGTCCGAGCACACCGAGGCACTCATGCGCGAGGTGCTCCCGGACCGGCTCGCTACTGAGCTCGAGGAGACCGGCTCGGCCGACTTCGGGTACTCGTTCGAGGGCGGAGTCCGCTTCCGTATCAACGTGCTGAACGAGAAGGGTGGCTTCGGCGTGGTCTGCCGGCGCATCCCCCAGAAGATCATGGACTTCGATGAGATCGGGCTCCCCGAGCACGTGAAGGACCTCCTCAACCGGCCGCGCGGGCTGATCCTCGTCACGGGGCCGACCGGGTCTGGCAAGACGACGACGCTCGCGACCATGGTCGACGAGATCAACCGGACGATGGACAAGCACATCGTCACGATCGAAGACCCGATCGAGTACTACCACACCCACAAGCGCTGCATCATCACGCAGCGCGAGGTCGGCGTGCACACGTCGGGGTTCGCCGAGGCGATGCGCCGCGCGCTGCGTCAGGATCCGGATGTCATCCTGCTCGGCGAGATGCGCGACTACGAGACCATCAGCACTGCGATCACGGCTGCGGAGACGGGGCACCTCGTCTTCGGCACGCTGCACACGACCGGGTCGGCGCGCACGGTGGACCGTATCATCGACTCCTTCCCGAAGGACCAGCAGGAGCAGATCCGAACCCAGCTCGCGCTGTCGATCGTGTCGGTGATCTCGCAGCTGCTGATTCCGAAGAAGGGCGGCGGGGTGGTGGCGGGGTTCGAGATCATGATCAACACCTCGGCCATCGAGAACCACATCCGCAAAGGGGAGACGTACAAGATCACCTCCGACATCCAGACCGGAAAGAAGCGGGGGATGATCCTCCTCGACGATCACCTGCTCGAGCTGTACCGAAATGGCATCATCACCCGGGACACCGCGCTGGAGTTCGCGCAGGACCGGGTCGAGATGCGGACACGTGTCGCGTGACGGAGTCCGTCCTTCGATGAGTAACGAACCCAGGAAGCTCCTCGGGCAGGTTCTCAAGGAGCATCGTGCCTGCCACCAGGGACAGATCCAGGAGGGTCTGACCGTCCAGCGTGAGAAGGGCGGTCAGATCGGCCAGATCCTCATCCAGCTCGGGCACATCTCGCACCAGGAGCTGCTGAAGGCGCTCGCCGAGCAGGCGGGTATGCCGATGGTGGACCTCGGTGCGACCGACATCCCCGACGACGTCATCAGCAAGGTCGACCCGCAGACGGCGCAAGCGTTTCGTGTCGTGCCGTTCAGGGTCGAGGGGGGCGTGCTCCACGTCGCGCTCGCCGATCCGATGAACACGTCGGTCCTCGACGACCTCGGTTTCATGACCGGCATGACGGTGAAGGGCGCCCTCGCGGAGGACGCCGCCATCGACGAGGTCATCAAGAAACGCATCGCCCAGGAAGAGGATCTCGACTCGCTGCTCGACGAGCTCGAGTCCGAAGGCGGCTCGATCGACGACGCGGAGAACCTCGCGCGCTCGGCTCCCGTCGTGCGGCTGTTGAACTACATCCTCTTCGCCGCCATCCGCGACCGTTCGAGCGACATCCACCTCGAGCCATTCGAGGACGAATTCCGCATCCGCTACCGGGTCGATGGCACGCTCTTCGAGCTGCGGTCGCCGCCGAAGCACCTCGCGGTCGCGCTGATCTCTCGCGTGAAAGTCCTCGCGAACCTCGACATCGCCGAGACCCGCGTCCCCCAGGACGGGCGCATCGATCTGCTCGTGGGCGGGCGGCAGGTGGACATCCGCGTCTCGACGCTGCCGACCATGTTCGGCGAGTCGTGCGTGATGCGAATCCTCGACCGCAGCGTCGTGAGCCTGGACATCGACAAGCTGGGCCTGCGCGGCGATGACATGGCCGTCCTGAAGGACCTCATCGATCGTCCGCACGGCATCGTGCTCGTCACGGGGCCGACCGGTTCCGGCAAGACGACCACGCTCTACTCGTGCCTCAACGCGATCAACGACGAGGGGATCAAGATCATCACCACCGAGGACCCGGTGGAGTACGACCTCGATGGGATCGTGCAGGTCCAGGTGAACGAGGACATCGGAGTCAGCTACGGGACGTGCCTGCGTTCGATCCTTCGCCAGGACCCGGACAAGATCCTCGTCGGCGAGATCCGCGATGCGGAGACCGCACAGATCGCCGTCGAGGCCGCGTTGACCGGGCACCTCGTGTTCTCGACCCTGCACACCAACGACGCGCCGTCGGCGATCACGCGTCTCGTGGACATCGGAGTCGAGTCGTATCTTGTGGCCGCGACGCTCGAGGCCATCGTTGCGCAGCGCCTGATCCGGACCATCTGCCAGTCGTGCCGGGAGTGGGCGGCGCCCGCGGACGAGGTCCTCTACGAACTCGGACTCACGCGCGACGCCGTCGGTACCAAGGAGTTCGCGTTCGGCCGTGGTTGCGATGCCTGCCACGGCACGGGATACCGCGGGCGGATGGCAATCTTCGAAGTGATGATCATGAACGAGGCGCTGGCGCACCTCCTCGTCGATAACGCCTCCCTCGGCCGGCTGAGAGACAAGGCCCGTGAGTTCGGCATGCGGACCTTGCGGGACTCGGGCGTCCTGGCCGTCTTCGACGGTCTGACCACCCCCGAGGAGATCGTCCGGGAGACGTTGGCTACGTGGTAGGTCAGCTATAATCGATTCCGCGAGCCCTGCTCCAAAGCCCCGTCGGCCATGGCTGACGAGGCGCGAAACGAGAACCTCCGCACATGCCCGAAAAGCTCAGGAAGCGCCGCGAGAAGCTGGCGCAGGCCACCGCAGGCCAGAACCAGCCGTCAGGCGCGGGTCAGGCCCCACGCAGAAAAAAGCGGGGTCGCAAGGTCTCCCGGCAGGCCAAGACCAACTTCACGACTCAGTTCGCCACGCTGCAGGATGCGGGTCTCCCCGTGGTCCGGAGTCTGCGGGTCCTCGAGGGTCAGATGCCCCAAGGACCCCTGCGCGTGGTCACACTCGAGATCGCCGAGGACGTCGAGACGGGCTCCAGCCTCTCCGAGGCCATGGGCAAGCACCCCGCGATCTTCGACGAGTTGTTCGTGAGCATGGTGAAGGCGGGTGAGGCGTCTGGTGCGCTGACCACGATCTTCAACCGCCTCGCCGAGTTCATGGAGAAGGCGGACGCACTCATCCGCAAGATCCGCGGCGCGATGGTCTATCCGATCATCGTCATGGTGATCGCGATGTCGATCCTGACGTTCATCATGATCTTCGTCGTACCGCAGTTCGAGGACACGTTCTCGCAGCTGGGCGGAGAGCTGCCGGCGCTGACCCAGGGGCTCATCACGACGTCACGGTGGATGCTCGAGAAGTGGTGGATCTTCATCGTCGTCCCGCTGGTGCTATGGGGCATCATCACCGCGATTGGCAGGACCAAGGGCGGGCGTCGTTACATCGACGGCCGCCACCTCCGTCGTCCGCTGTTCGGGCCGATCGTCCTGAAATCGCAGGTGTCCCGGTTCGCGCGAACGCTGGGCACGCTCAGCGCCAGCGGCGTCCCGGTGATGCAGGCTCTGGAGATCTGTGGCGAAGCGTCGGGCAACGTCGTCGTGCGCGCGGCCGTTGGTGACGTGCGTGACGCCGTCCGCGAAGGCGAGCCCATGGCGCGGCCGATGGCTGAGACAGGGTTGTTCGACGACATCGTCGTGAACATGGTGGACGTCGGCGAGGAGACGGGGGAACTCGACCGTATGCTCATGAAGATCGCGGACAACAACGAGCTGGAGGTCGATCACAAGGTCGGTGCGCTCGTCGCCGTGCTCGAGCCCGCCCTCATCGTGTGCATGGCGGGCATCGTGGGCTTCATCGTCATCGCGTTGTTCCTTCCCCTGCTCAAGCTCCAGGAGATGCTGGGCAAGTAGGTGGACGACTCCGGCGACAGACGGCCCGACCCGCAGTTACCAGCGCCGGCTGACTCGCCGGCCGGCCAACCGGTCCCCGGTCTCACACCGTCCGACAGAGCGACCCCACGCGGGTCCCGGTGGGGCGGGGCCTTCGTTCCCCAATCGGCGTCAGTCCGGCGTCGCGTCCTCGTCGTCTTCCTTCTCGTGAACCTGCTCAACTTGGGGGCGGTCGTCTTCTACGTCCGGCACGAGGGTTCGATGACCGAGGCCATCCTCGAGGACTTCGCGCGCCTGCGAAAGCGGGAAGCCGCCGAGGCGCGCGTGATCGCGACTCGGGAGTCCCTCGATCCCGAGCTGCGGGAGCTCCTCGGACGGGTCGAGTCCCAGCTCAAGAGCGTGATCGGGCTCACCATCAACATCGACGACCGGATGGATCGGTTGCGATTGGCGCGCGCGATCTGGCGGATGCCTCTCTGGCAGGACCCGACCCTGGTGCATCACGTCGACCGGGCGCTGATCATCCACAAGTCCGATCAGGCGGCCACGGCGACCTATTTCAACCCGCCGCGGGGCCTCATCTTCGAGTACGAGCATCTGGATCGTGAGCCGAGCCAGATGGTGGAGAACGCTCTCGTTCGCGATGACGTCGTCCTGCGTGGCGGCAAGATCGCCGGCGCGCTGCTCATCCAGGGCGCGAACTGGGGTGGGTACTACCTGAGGCTGCGTGACGACCAGAGGCCACGGCTTGCCATCGATCGATCGGAAGAGTCAGGGTCGCTGCTGTTGATCTTCCTCCTCCTCATCCCCGGCATGGTCTTCCTCTTCGGGTTCACGTGGCGGCTCATCTCGCAGCGTGTGCTCGAGCCCGTAGAGGAGCTCGGCCGCGTCGCGCGCAGCGTCAGCCGCGGCGATTACAGCCGACGACTCGAGATCCCGCACCATCGCGACGAGGTGGCCCGCGTGATGATCGTGTTCAACCGCATGCTCGCCCTCGTGGAGGAGTACCGCGACGAGATGGAGGACAAAGTCCAGGACGCTGCCGAGGAGATCCGGCGCAAGAACAAGGAGCTCATGCTCGGTCAGCGCCTCGCTGCAACCGGTACACTCGCTGCCGGCATTGCTCACGAGATCAACAACCCCCTCGGGGGGATGCTCAACGTCGCCAAGCGCCTCAAGCGCACCGATCTCAGCGACGAGCAGCGCGCGCGCTACCTCCAGATTCTGGAGGAGGGCGTCGAGCGCATCGGTGCCATCGTCCGCAAGGTGCTCGCGGTCTCTCCGCGCAAGGTCACGCCCGCGCCGCTGGACATCGGTGAGAGCGTCGAGCGGGCGATCGACCTCGTCCAGCATCGCGCGGGCCAGCGCGGGGCCGTCATCGAGCTGGTCAAGCCCACGGGGCCGCTACCCCCGGTGCTGGGCGAGTCGAACGAGGTCGGTCAGATCTTCCTGAACCTGCTCATCAACGCCGTGGACGCGTGTGAGGACGGGCGGGGGCGCGTCCAGGTCCGACTCCGCGAGGTGGGCGAGTCGGTGACCGTGGAGATCGAGGACGATGGCGTGGGGATGGAGACCGAAGTCGCGGAACGGGCCTTCGACATGTTCTTCACGACGAAGGAGGCGGGTGCGGGCACCGGGCTGGGCCTCGGGACCGTCCACAGCCTGGTCGAGGCGCACCAGGGCTCGCTGGACCTGCGGACCAGTCCGGGGAAGGGAACGTGTTTCACGGTGCGTCTCCCTGTGATGCAGCGGGGTGAAGATGGCTGAGGTCGTCGCCGGATCCCTGCCGGTGCTTTTGGCGATGGGCGCGCTCTTGCTCGCGTCCGCGTGGTTCTCGTCCGCAGAGACCGCCGTGTTCAGTCTCGGGTGGGGCGGGCTCCAGAGTATGGGCGGAGGCCGGCTCGTTCGCCGGCTCGAAGCGCTCCTCGCCGACCGGCGGCGTCTGCTGGTGACGATCCTCCTCGGGAACCTCGTCGTCAACGTGCTGTACTTCAACCTCGGCACGTTGCTGGCGGTGCGGCTCGCCCAGGGCGGCCACACGACGGGTGCGGTCGTCCTATCGCTCCTGATCCTCGTGATGATCGTGCTCTTCGGCGAGGTCCTGCCCAAGTCGGTTGCGGTTGCGTGGCCGTCGCGCGTGGCCCGCCTGGCGGCCGAGCCCCTGTGGTGGCTGCAGCGGGTGTTGCTGGTGCCCCGGGTCGCGCTCGGGCTCATCGCCGACGCGGTGGGTCGGGTGCTGACGTGGGATCGCGAAGAGGAGGGCGAGCTCGACCCTGACGAACTCGGCGCGCTGCTGAGTCTCGCCGCGAAGGAGGGGCACCTGGCGCGCGGTGAGCTCGACGCTCTCCAGGCGGTGCTCGCGCTGTCACGGACCACGGTCAAGGAGATCATGGTCCCGCGGGTGGACCTCGTGACGTTCGCCCTCGAGCCGGACTCCGAACCGGAGCCGCTGCGGTCGCAGTTCCTCGTGCTGGTCGCCGAGCATCGCCACAACAAGATCCCGGTTCACGCGGGATCGGTGGACCAGATCACAGGCTTCCTGGACGCGAAAGAGGTCCTGATGCAACCGGAGGTTTCGCTCGCCCAGCTGTTGCGACCGGTCGATTTCATCCCGGAGACCGTGCTCGTGACCAACGCCATGGAACGATTCCGCGAGGCGCGCCTGCGCGTGATGATCGTCGTAGACGAGTACGGCGGCACCGAGGGTCTGCTGACGCACGAGGACCTGACCGAGGCCGTCGTCGGGGATCTGATGGATGAATCGGATGCCCCGGAAGTCGTGGCCGAGGGACCGGGCCGATGGATCGTGGACGCGGGACTGGGGGTTCGGCGGATGGCGCGGATCATGGGACTGGCCGAGACGGACCTTCCGGTCGCGACCATCGGCGGACTCGTCACGTTGAAGCTCGGGCGGATGCCACGCGCGGGTGATCACGTCTGGTCGGGACGCGTCGAACTCGAAGTCGTGACGATGGACCGGCATCACCCGGGGAAGGTGCGGGTCCGGGTGCGGCGGACGACCGTGGCTCGTGGGAGTCCAGCCCCGTGATCTGGATCTTCGTGATCGGGTTGGTCGCGGCCGTCGCGCTCTCCGCCGCGTTCTCGGGGCTGGAGACGGGCGTGTACTCGCTGGAGCGGGTGCGGTTGCAAGTCCGTGCGGCCGGCGGCGATCGGGGATCGATGCGCTTGCTCCAGCTCGCACAGGACCCCGCGCGTACCGTCTGCACGATCCTCGTCGTAAACAACGGCGTGAACTACGCGGTGGCGGCCTGCTCGGGACGGATCGTTCACTCCCTGGCGGACCCCGGCATCGGCGACATGCAGCTCGAGTTGCTCAACACGCTGTGGGTCGTTCCGGTGCTGTTCGTGTTCGGGGAACTCGTGCCCAAGAGCCTCTTCCTACAGCACCCCACTTCGCTGGCCTCGCGGGTGTGGCCGCTGTACCGCGTCGCGAACGTCGTGTGCGCACCGCTGGTGCGGCCGCTGCTCGCGTTGCTGTCCCGGCTGACCGGCGATGAAGCGCGTCCACCGCTGCTCGCGCGTCGGGGGGTCGTCGACGTCCTGACCCGTGGCGACGAGGCCGGCGCACTCACCGGGACCCAACGCGCGATTGCCCGACGCGTTCTCACGTTGCACGGCGTACCGGTGCGGAGCCGGATGGTCACCGTCGATCAGGTGGTCGCCGTCGGGGCGGACGCCGGTCGCGACGAGGTCCTCGCCGAGGCCGCCCGGACCGGTCGCTCTCGGCTCCTGGTCCGATCGCCGGACGGTGGCTTCTCGGGCTACGTCAACGCGCTGGATGCCGCATTCGCGTCGAATCCCGCAGATTGGGAGCTGTCCGGGCACGTCTTCGCCATGCCGTCGGTGGCGGCGGATGTTCCGGTCCTGCAGGCGATCGAGACCCTTCAGGGCGCCCGGCGGCCACTCGCGATCGTCCGGGACGGAACCGGCCCCGTCGGCATTCTGTCCGCGGCGGATGTCGTGGACGCGCTGATGGAGCGTCCCAGTGGCTTCGATTCGTAGGACTTGCCTTCGATTGCGAGTCCGGCGGTCGCAAACCCCGTCTGCGGCGGGGGTTGAACGGAGAGGCTGGAGACGGGGTGGGGTTGCCATGAAAATGGCCGCCCGCTAAGGTGGACATCACTGCGCCCGGCCTGCCCCGGACGCGACACGGTCTGTTTGCGTATGAGCCGTATCGACCCCAAGAACGTCCTCATCCTGCTGTTGCTGTCCCTCTTCGTCTGGGTCGCCGTCGACGGGTCCGCATTCGCGGGTTCTCAGGGCGGCGGCGGAGACCACGACCGCGGCCTGATCGCGGTGACGGGGACCTATGGCAGCAACGCATCGGCCCTGTACCTGATCGACACCCGGACGCGGCACATGTCCGTGTATCGGCTCGAGAACGGCCGCTCGCTCGAG
>NZBC01000285.1 GCA_002687715.1 Planctomycetota bacterium
GCGCGGCGAGCCGGTCGAGTCGGTAGCCGCGCAACAGGACGGGGTCGGTCATCCAGATCCGCGCGATCAGCCCGGAGAGCGCAGTGATACCGTTGCGCTCGCCTAGACCGAGCACCGTGGCCGAGATGTGGGTCGCGCCCGACTCCAGTGCAGCGTGGGCGTTGGCGATCGCGCATCCCCCGTCATTGTGGCCGTGGAACTCGATGTCGCAGAACACCGACTTGCGTACCGCGCGGACGACCTCCTCGACGTCGCGCGGGGTGGCGGCGCCGACGGTGTCTGCGACGCCGACGCGGTGCACGCCCAGCCCGTCAACGGCCTGGTAGATGCGCAGGAGGTCCTTCAGCGGCGTTCGGAACGCATCCTCACAGGAGAACCGGATCTCGACGCCATGCTGCTGCAGCCAGACGACGACCTCACGTGCTTCGCGGATGATGTCGTCGATACCTCGGCCGTGGCTGTGCGCGCGGAGAAGCGGTGACGTTCCGAAGAGGAGATTGACTCCTCGGGCGCCGGCGGCGACCGCCCGCTGGGCGTCGTCGATTCGGCAGCGGACATGGGTCAGGACCTTCGCGTTGAGGCCGAGGCGCGCCACCTGCGTGAGATCGGCGGCCGATCGCGGGGACGCGGCCGGCGAGGTCATCTCGATGTACTGGACTCCGAAGGCGTCCAGCTCCCGCGCGATGCGGATGCGGTCCGCCGAGGTCCAGCGGACGCCGGCGTACTGCTCTCCTTCGCGGAGAGTGCTGTCAACGATCTGGAAGCCTTGGGGTCGGTTCATCGAACGGGTCTCGCATGGGTACTCGTGAGTTCTGTGGACGCACGGAGGCCATGGGTTTGAGCCCGCAAGAGAGGTGATCGAAGCTGGTCATGATCGTGGTTTCCAACCGTTGTGTCCCGGCGATGAGAGCAAGAAAAAAGCCCGCTGAACCTCTCGGGTCCAGCGGGCCTGTGTTCGTTTTGACGCTTGGTCTACACGAGCGCTCAGCCTCTACCGGACCCCGGAGGGGTCGGCTTTCGAGGCTTTGAGCTGCGTGTTCTTGCGCGTCATGTCGTGGTCACGATAGCGGCTGAGGCCGCGACGTCAATGACCTTTCGGCTCGAGATGCGGCGTAAGTGGAGCCGAGCTCCGCAGTTTCGCGACTCACTCCATCATCGCCCGCGCGAGCGCGAGTCCGCCCAGCGCGAGCGAAGTCCCGACGATCGGGTCGTCTTCCTTGACGAAGGTGGCGGGGTTGCGCCAGGTGCCGTCGGCGCCGCGGCGCGCGAGCAGGGCGGTTGCGACCTTGGTGGCCCAACCGACGCGTTTTCCGGCAGCGTCATCAAAGCCCGTGGCGCCGAGGATGCGAAACGCGTGGGCGGCCGACCAGCACCAGTAGTAGTAGGACGCATTGCGCTCCGGCTCCCGTGCGGGATCGAACTCCCCTGGGTTGTGCTCCGCGTCGAAGTGGGTCTCGAGCCAACGGCGGGCGGCGCGGACTCGCGGAGAGTCCAGCGGGAACCCGGTTCGCAGGAGGGCGCGCAGCCCATCGGCCGTGAGGCTGCCATAGGACCGGTAGCGAGGGTCCTGGTTCTGGTCCACGCCCGCGATCCCGGCCTTGTTCTGCAGCTCGATCCGGGGCGTGAAGTGGAAGCCTCCGTCGTCGAACGTCGGGTCCGGGGCTCGCGAGGCGTGCGGGAGGTTCTGGCACCGGACGATGAACCCGCGGGCCTTCGTGAGCGCGGGATCGTCCTCCGGGGCCCCGGCCATGCTGAGGGCACCGACGGCGAACAGGGTCGAGGAGAGGTCCGCGTCAAACGACGCCAGCCGCGGCGACTCGAACGCTTCGATCCGTAGCGGCACCCGGGAGTACCCCCAGCCTCCGTAGACCCAGTGGCCCGAAGGCCATCCCAGGTGCTCGGTGAGCTGATGTCGCCGCAGGCGCTTCAGCCATGCGTCGCGCGCCGGAATCAACTCCGGAGCGCCGATTCGGGTCAGCGCCATGACGGTCAGGGCGGCGGTGTAGACGGGGTAGCCGAGCGCGCCCTCGGCGATCTCGAGCGTGCCGTCCTTCCCCACGTGGGAGGCCAGCCAGTCCGCGCCTCGTCGCGCCGCGGCCCGAAGCTCGGGCCGGTCCGCGTGGCACAGCGTCTTCACGACGAGTGGCGTGAGGCTGAACCCGTCTTTGAGTCCGCCGTAGGTCTTCGAGCGCCAGGTGCCGTCATCCTCCTGCTGCTCGAGGAGCCACTGCAGCCCTTGGGTGAGCGCACCGTCGATTCTCCGTTCCAGCGTGAGCGGCTCCGGATCGGGATCGCTGCAGCCGCCGAGCGCGAGCGTCGCTGCGAGCAGCAGGACTCGAGCGGAGGAGGGACGGCGGTTCATCAAGGGCGGTTCTTCATGGAGAAAGTACCGGGGCGCATCGCGTGTGGTTCGTCGTCCGAGCCTACCCAAAGCAAGACGACGTCACACCCGAAGCACCCCGGTTGCGCTCACTTCCCGCGAGGGTCCTGCCGCGGGCCCTCGCGCGCCTGCCCTACTTGCTACTTGTCCTTCCCTTCGTCGCCGCGCACCGCGGCGACCGCCTCCTTGGAGAACGGTGTCCGGTCGGCCATCAGGGTCAGCAGCGCGGCCGACGTGCAGAACGTCCGGCCGGTGATGCAGTGATGGCCGGTCCAGCTGCCGTCCTTGTTCTGTACGCGATTGAGGTTGTCCTTCATCGCAGCGTCCCATTTCCTCCAGACGTCGTCGTCGCGGATGACGAGGGCTTCGCTGAGGTTCATGTAGGAGAGGAACTCCTCCCCGCCATTGTTGCCGAAGCCGCTCACGAACCTCTTGTCCTCGAGGCGTTTCGTGATCGACGTCTGCGCGCTGACGAAGGCTGTCTTTGCCGCGGCGATGTCACCGAGGTCTTTCTGGGCCTGTTTCTTGTCTTCGGCCGGCGCCTTGGGGTCGGCCACGACCTTCTCGAGTTCGACCGTTCTGCGGACGTTGCTCAGGTTGATCTCGCTGAGCGCGCCGAGGTTCGCCGAGTCCGCGTAGAGCGGGACACCCGCCGAACCGTCCGTGACGGTGCTCAAGCCGACGCCGAGACGGGAATCCGTCGGGCGCGCGGACGGTTTGCGGAGAGATGCGGTCACCGAGTATTGCTGGACGCGCGCCAGCATGCGGTCGAGGTCCTTGGACCCGTTCGCCCGGCCCTGGAAGAACCGGTTGCCGGCCTTGGCCGCGATCCCCTGGGTCAGCACCGGCGCCCAGCCCTTGTTGTCCCAGGACCCGTCCTTGTTCTGGTTCTTCTCGACCTTGTCCATGACCTTGTCGAGCGCCTTGGTCACGCGCCGGCGGATCTCGCCCTCGGGGACCCGGTCTCGGGTCTCGGAGAGCAGCAGGGACGCGAGGAACGTGTCCACGTACGTGCCGATCTTGCGCTGGAGGCGGGTGCCCTGGACATTGGCGATCGAGAGGCCTTCCTCCGGCGCCTCCTCGACCTTCTCGCAGATGAAGTCGATGGCGCTCTTCAGTGCGACGTGGAAGGTCCCGTCGAGCGGCGTGCTGCCGCTGCGCAGCAGCGCGAGGGCGGCCATGCACGTGTCGCCCACGTTGGCCTTCCCAGCGTTCTGCTCGCCACCGCGCATGCGCGACGCCTCCTCACCCTGGCCCCAGCCGCCATCGGCGAGCTGGTGGTCGATGAGCCATTCGAGAGCCTTGTTCACCTCGGTCGAGAGCGGCTTTGGCTCGACGGCGGTGGTCCAGGTGACGGACGTCGCGACGACCGGATCCGTCGGGTCCGGCGACGTGTCGACCGTCGTCCGGTCGCAGGCCGGCGCGATCAGCAGCGCCAGCACTAGGGTCAGGGTCCAGATGCGATTCATGACGTCCTCCTGATTGGTCTCCACGCGACTCCCTTCTTCGACGCGGGCTCCTTGCCCCCGGTTCCCGTCGATTCACGAATCGCGTACGTTCTCGATGGCTCGCCTGTTCTCACAACTGAGTGGACGAACGGGATGGCCCGCGGATCCTGGAAAGTCCGAGGCCGGGGCGCCCAGTGACGCTCGATGTCGAACAACTCGTTGGGGAGAGGACGTTTGTGCCCGTCACGGGCTTGTCACGACCGCCCTCTCCCACCATGCTGCGCACATGAACCGCGTGATCCGCGGCTGCGCCTGCGGGAGGGCGCACCCATGAGCGAGACGGAACCCGACATCGAGCCATCCAGACTCTCCCCTGCCGAGAGCTTCGTCGGCGGACTCCTCATGGGCGGGGCCGACGCGATCCCCGGAGTGTCAGGCGGCACCATCGCGCTGATCCTCGGGATCTACGAGCGGTTCATCGGTGCGCTCGCGACGGTGCTGCGCGCACCCCGGACCTTGCGGTCTCCGGAGGGCCGGTCGGAGATCGGAGACGCGCTGCGCTTCCTGGTTCCCCTCGGTGTCGGGCTCGGCCTGGCCTACGTCCTGGTGACGAAGCTCCTGGTCGGCGGCTCGAAGAACCCCGATGCGCTGATGACCAACCCGGAGACGGCGCCCTTCTGCTACGGGTTCTTCTTCGGGCTGGTGCTGTTCTCGATCAAGGAGCCGTGGAGTCGCGTCGAGCGCCGGAGTCCCGGGGTGTTCGTCGCAGTCTTGCTCGGGTTCGCCGCGTCGTTCACGTTCGCGGGCCTGCCGTACGCGCAGGAGGAACCCGAGACGTGGATGCTCCTGCTCGGTGGCGCGGGTGCCATCAGCGTCATGTTGCTCCCCGGCGTGTCCGGGTCGCTGCTGCTGGTCATGCTCGGGCAGTACCAGGCCGTGGTCCAGGCGATGCACGACCTGAACCTGATCCGGTTCGGCGTGTTCCTGCTCGGGATCGTGCTCGGCCTGGTGCTCTTCGTCCCCACTCTGCGGCGTCTGCTGCGAGTCGCGCCGGACCGGACGATGGCCGTATTGACCGGACTCATGGCCGGATCACTGCGCGCGCTGTGGCCCTGGAAGGAGAGCTTCGATCCCAAGCAGGGACGGCTCCTGAACCTCGCCCCCGACCATCGGTGGATGTGGGTCATGGCGGCGGCGGCGGCGGGAGCCGGCGTGGTGTACCTGCTCTCGCGGTTGGAGCGCCGCTGAACTCTCCGATCTGACGGACCGGGCGAGCGCGCGTTATCCTGGACGACCAGGTGATCATCCCATCCATGTCTGCGCTCATCCTCGGTATCCTCGGTGTCCTCGTTTCCGCTCCGCCCGAGGTCCGCACGATCGTCGAATTCGACGGGCATCCGGACGAACGATTGCAGGTCACGGGCCGTTGGGTCATCGAGCGCAAGCGCGAGCTCGTCCGCTCGGGGACCGGCTCCCTGCGCATGACGCTGGGTCCGCCGGAGAAGTGGCCGGGCGTTCGGGTGACGAGCGACCGGCTCAACGCCGCCGGGTGGCGTTGGCTGGTCGTCGACGTGTACGTCGACGCTCCGTTCAAGCTCTCGGTGCGGCTCGACGACGCGATCGCGCGGAAGAACAACCAGGAGCGCCTCTATCGAGGCTTCGATCTCGTTCGGGGGTGGAACCGGGTCGCCGTCGACCTGAAGGACCCAGGGCGCACGGCGAGCGGGCGCGTTCTTGACGTCGCCACCTTGAGCTTCGTCGTGCTCTACGCCCACCAGCCGAAGGTCGATCGGGACGTCCTCGTCGATCACCTCCGGCTCGAGCGTCCTGCCGGTTCGGGCACTGAATCGGGACGCAAGAAGCTGGTGAAGGCATTCGACCGGGCCTACCGCAAGGAGCTGCCCGTGAAGCAGCGCCGGACGCTGTTGCGGGGGATCGACGACGCGGACGTCCCGGAGCGGTGCAAGGCCATCGGACGCCGCGTCTTGCGGGACGACGGTGATCCTCGGGTCCTGCCCGACGCCATCCGGTTGCTTGGACGGACGCGCCTCAGTGCGTCCGTCGAGCGCGCGATCCAGCTCACGGATCGTGCCAAGGGCCCCCCGCGGTGGCGGTGGATCGACGCACTCGGACGCATGCGGGTGCGTGCCGCACGCGACCACGTCTTCGAGATCGCGCTCTCGAGCCGCTCGAATCCCGACCGCATTGCCGCGTTGCAGTCGCTGCAGGCCCGGAACGACACCTCGCTGATCCCGCTCTGCCGTGCGGAGCTCGACGGCAGCTGGCAGGTCCGCGCGACCCGGGTGGCGTTGCTCCGCACGATCGTCAACGGAGAGGCGTTCCCCGAACTCACCCGCTACCTGAAAGACCCCGCACCCCGCGTGGGTCAGGATGCACTGGAGGCGCTCGTGGCGATTGCAGGCCGCGATCTCGGTGAGAACGCCGATGCGTGGATCGCGTGGTGGAAGGTGAATCGCGAGAAGCTGGGTGGCTCTGGTCTGACCGCGGCGAAGCTGCGCTCGCCCTACGGCACCTACTACGGCATGCCGCTTCATCCCGGTCGGCTCTGCTTCGTCATCGACGTCAGCGGGAGCATGAAGACTGCGCTGAATCCCACGGAGGCGGCGTACGTCCAGAAGGCCCGGCATCTCCGGGGCCGGAAGGTGACCAACCGGCTCGACCTGGTGCGGGAGGAAGCGCGCCGCGCGATCATGGCGCTGCCCAAGATCGCTCGGGTCCAGCTGATCTGGTTCGAAGGCGGAGTCTTCGTGTGGAGCAAGCAGGGCGCGATGCAGGCAACGACGGCGAACAAGGACGACCTCTCGCGCAAGCTGGATACGCTCGTGGCGAGCGGAGGCACGAACATCCACGGTGCGCTGGTGCGCGCATTCGTGCCCGATGACCGCTACTCGTTCAAGAAGCTGTTCGCCGAGTCCGTGGATACGATCTACTTCCTGACCGACGGCCAGCCGGGGGTCGGGATCACGAATCCGGCCCACCTCGTGGCGGACATCCAGGAGACGAACCGGGTCCGTCGCGTCCGGATCAACACCATTGGCATGGGTCGCAAGGACAACCAGGTTCTGCGCGAGCTCGCCGCCGTGACCGGAGGGACCTACGTGGACCTGGCGAAATGAAGCTGAGTCGGTTGGTAGTGGTCGGGTGTGCGATGGTCGCGCTGTCGACCTGCGTGTCCGAGGAGATCGCGGTCGACTCGTTCGTGATCGCCACGGGGCAGCACTTCACGACCTCCGCCCCTGTCGTCACGTGGCAGCACGACGAAGGGTATGACGGGCATCGCGAGACGTGCTGGTTTCGGGATGACGTCCTGCCGATCAAGCCTGCGCCGGGGTGCAACACCAGACGCCGCTATAGCGCTCGGCGTGCGCGCGGGGAGAAGGCCGCGAAGGCCGTGGCGGAGTCCGGATGGACTCTCGACCTGCTGCGGGAGCGCGTCGACCAGATCGTCCTCCACTACGACGCGTGCGGATGCTCGAAGAAGTGCTTCGAGGTGCTCCACGATCGGCGCGGACTGTCCTGCCACTTCCTCCTCGACGTGGATGGAACGATCTACCAGACGCTGGACCTCACGGCGCGCGGACGCCACGCGACGATCGCCAACGACCGCTCCATCGGGGTCGAGATCGCGAACATCGGCGCATATGGCCAGCGCTCGGCGCTCGATCGGTGGTACGTGCGGACACCAGCGGGCGACGTGAAGATGCGTTTTCCCGAGGAGCTCGGGGACCCGGGGCTTCGGACGCCCGGTTTCGTCGCGCGTCCTGCGCGGTCGAACCTGATCCGCGGTCGGGTGAACGGTCATGACCTGATGCAGTACGACTTCACGGACGCCCAGTATGCGTCCCTGGCCAAGCTCGTACGGACGCTCGCGGGGGTCTTCCCGAAGATCCGGTTGGCCGTGCCCCGCGACGCTGCTGGCCGGGTCAGGGAGGGCATGCTGCCACGTGCGGAGTTCGACGCGTTCACCGGCGTGCTCGGGCATTCCCACGTACAGAAGAACAAGACCGATCCCGGTCCGGCGTTCGACTGGGAGCGCCTGCTCCGCGAAGCCGCGCACCGTCCCTGATCCTGCGTCGTCATGGTGTTCCTTCTCATCGGAACGGGGCTCCTCACGGCCTGCTTGCTGTTGCTCGTGCTGCTGGTGTGGCCGATCGTCATCAAGCTGAAGGGACGACGCCCCGAGCGATGGTGGGCCCGTACGCTCAAGGCCCACCTGCTGCTCGTTCCGCTCTATGGGTTCGTGGTGCTGCCCGCGCTCATGGGTTGGTTCGTTGCGACGCGGGTCGGGACCCGGGGCGACGAACGCGACTATGCCGGCCCGCGTCTCGATGCGGAGGGGCGATGGCTCGTCCAGGATCGCGCGAGCCTGGGGAACGGGGAGACTGTGGACCGGGCGATCCGCGATGCCGCGACGGGTCGTGCGGTCCGCATCGTCGCGGACGATGGCGTCGCGATACGTGGCTGGTGGGTCCCGCGTTCCCCGCGACCGCGTCCGCTCACTGCGGTGTGCGTGCACGGGCTGTTCCGGGGCGGTCTCGAGATCGACGCGGTCGGAGCGATGTTCCGGGAACTCGGGCTCGACGTGCTGCTCATCGAGATGCGCAACCATGGTGGCAGCGACCGTGCTCCGTTCACGGGCGGCCTCCAAGAGTCGAGGGACGTCGTCGCCGCCACTCGGTGGGTTCAGATCCAGGCGGGGCATGCAGGCGATCGCATCGTCCTGTTCGGGGTGAGCCTCGGCACCGCCGCGGTCGCACTGGCCCTCCCCCACGTGGATCGCCTTGCTGCGTTGGTGATCGATGCGCCGGTGTCGGATCTCCGCGGGACGGCGCACCGGCTGCTCGCGCCGAAGCCGGAGGGGACCGGGCGAATCGGGTTTCCCGAGCCGTTTCGCAGCACCTGCCTGTGGTTCTTCGAGGCGTTCTCGAGCGCCGATCTCGACGCCGTGAAGCCGCTCGCGGCGCTGGCCACCTTGCCGTCGCAGGTCCCCGTTCTCGTCATCGGTGGAGGCGACGATGGCCGAATGCCCCCAGACGAGGTCCGTGACCTGTACGCCGGCCTGACCGCGCCCGCGGGTGTCAAGGACCTCTGGATCCGGGACGGATCCGGACACGGCAAGGTCTGGATTGACGATCCGGAGGGGTATCTCCGGCGGTTGCGGGCCTTGATAAGCCGTATCCCGTAACTCATCCTTTGGCGCTCCCAGGTGCGGAGCAAGGAGCCAGACTGTGGACAGCCGGATCATGATCAATGGCCTCACCCGGCCGGAAGACGCAGCCCTTTCCCTCGAATTCGGGGCCACGTACCTCGGGTGTGAGCTCGTTCCCGAGTCGCCCCGGTGCGTCTCCGCCAGTGTCGCAAAGGACATCTTCGCGCCGGCTGTCGGCCAGCGCGCCATCACCAAGGTGCTGAGCTTTCGCGGCTCGACCGTCGAAGAGGTGACCGAGGCAGCCAAGGAGGCGGGCACGCGCCACGTCATGGTTTGCGACTTCCTGGAGTCGGACGCCGAGCTGCTCGAGAAGGGCGGCCACACGGTGTATCGGGTCTACGAGGTGCCGACAGGCAGCAACATGTTGCCGCCCATGCTTCCCGAGCCGCAGCGGCGCCGCCCGGCCGTCCTCACCACGACGTCGAGCGTCAACGACCTCACCTTCCCCTGGGAGATCCTGGGCAACCAGGCTCCGGAGGCGACGTTCATCGGAGGCAGCGTCAATCCGGAGAACGTGTGCGCCCTCCTGACGCATCACCCCTACGGCATGATCGTCAACGCGGGCGTCGAGCACGAGTTGGGGATCAAGGACGCGGACCGGCTCGCCCTGTTCTTCGACACGCTCGTGAACGGGTTCTAACCGTGGTTCGCGCTGCCCCGTAGGAGATCAGGGGAGCAGAGGTTAAGGAGAACCCAGGAACCCAGGAACGGAAACAGATCCGATCTGAATCCTGGGCTCCTGGGTTCTCCTTTTCTCCTCTGCGGTCCTGCCGCTGAGGCACCCAAACCCAGCTCGCTTAGAACTGCTCCCGGACTGCAGCCATGCCCACGCTGTTGCGACCCTCGGCCTTGCCGAGGTACAGCGAGGAGTCGGCCATCGCGAGCAGGCAGGCGGCTTCGATGGGTTCGCCATCCCACCAGCTCACGCCGATGCTGACGCCCAGTGGTTCCATGACCTCGAGCCAACGAGCGTCCATGGCGACGTCCTGGGCGCTTTGGCGGATACGCTCCGCAATCCCCTGCGCCTCGTCGAGGGAGACGTCCCGCAGCAAGACGAGGAATTCGTCCCCGCCGTAGCGACCGAGGCTGTCTTGCGTCCGGAGCGGTTCCTGCATCGCGTTCGCCATCTGCTTGAGGAACTCGTCACCCGCCTGGTGGCCCAAGGCGTCGTTGACGGCCTTGAAGTTGTCGAGGTCGACGAGCAGAACGGCGAACGGATGTCGCTCCTCGGCTCGGAACCCCGAGAGCTGCTCGAGCTGCTCGACGACGACCCGCCGGGTCGCGACTGTGGTCAGGGGATCGACCGTGGCCTGCTGCAGGACCTCGCCGTAGAGGCTTGCATTCTCGAGGCCGAGCGCTGCGGCGGTGGCGAGGATGTTGAGGAACTCTCCCTTGGCGGCGGTCTCCTCGCGGCCGTGTGCGACGGCGAGTCCGAGGATTCCCGACCATGATCCGCGCGACATGATCGGGGCCATGCAGAACAACGCGCTGTCTCCCAGCTCCGCACGAAGCAGTCGGGCGGTCGCGCCGCTCTTCGCAGTAACGGCGGCGCCCTGGATCAGGGCGACACGAATCTCCCGATCGAAGCGACCCAGGTCCAGCAGCAGCGGGACCACGTCCGGCGCGCCGCCCTCGTGCAGGATGAACGCGACGCCTTCCTGTCGGCCGTCGTGGTCGGTGGACGCGACGAGGAACGTGGCGTTGGCCCCGTAGTGTTCGAGCAGGCTTTCGAGGATCGAGTACCGCAGCGCCTCGGCATCGAGGCCCATGGTCAATGACGCGAACGTGGCGACGAGACTCCGGGTCTCGTTCACGCGGACCTCGAGCTCCATGCGGGTGCGCTCGTAATCCGAGTTCAGCTTCGCGAGGCGGCGGTTCGCGGACAGCAGCGCCTCGAAACCGGTCCCGCCGCCTTCGTCGCCGTCAAGGAGCGCGGATCCTGTCTCCGGATCGGCGAGCCGGGCGGCGCGGGCGGCGCTCTCCGCGAGGGCGTGGATCGTGGCCGGCTGGAGGTCTAGCGCGCGCTCGTCCTCGGGGTCGAGGGGGGTGCCGAGCGCGCGGCGCAGCACGGGATGCCCGAGCAACGGGGCCAGGCGGTCGGCGGCGTTGACGGCGACCACGTCAGGCGTCGGGGCGATGCTCGGTGCTTCGAGTGCGTTGATCAGAGTCCTGATGACGGCCGGGATCCCGAGGGCAGCGGCCGCTTCAGAGGACAGCGCGGCCGCGCTCGTGCCGAGACAGCGGCGGTCCGCCTCCGAAAGGGGCAGGCCGGTCTCCACCGCGCGCTCGACCGCGTCCATACAATCCGGGGAGACCCGAAGAATGGCGAGCCGTCCGATCTCGTGGAGCACACCGAGCGTCGCGGCGATCTCGCGGTTCCCGAGCGCTCGGGGTGCGAGATCCCGTGCCATCTCCGAGACGGCCAACGCGTGGGCCCACACCGTTCGTGACAGCGCAGCGTGGGGTAGCCCGTCGACGAGTTCCGCCTTCAACGCGCTGATCATGGCGAGACGTGCGGCGTACGCGGGACCGAGCGTTCGGACCACTCCGGCCACGTCACTCGAGTCGGTGAACACGTCCGGGCGAAGCGTACGTGCACCGGCCACGATCGTCTCGCCAAGGCACTCGTTGTGGCCGATGAGTGTCTCCAGCTCCTGCCGGGCGAGGTTCCCATCGCACGCCGCATCGATCAGACGGATGGTCTCACGAGTCAGCGGACGCAGGTTCGCGAAGATCGAGCTCGAGTCCGGGTTGGTAGCGGGGGGGCGGTGGCTCATGACGCGGAGGTGGGCCCTCCTGCCCGATGCAGCATCAAGGATGCGATCATCATCAAGTCGATCGCGATGCTGATGACCACGCGTCCCGGGTGACCGTCCACCTCGAGTCCGCTGGTGAAGACCGCTTCGTCTGGGTCGTTGGCGTCATCGCACCGCGGCGACCGGATCCTGACTCCCCCCGAGACCGACTGCTCGGTCCGGCTGACGATCACGGATCGAATGCGATTCGCGATCGCCTCCGCGACGGCCGGTGGCTCGTCCGCCACGGCCGATCCCATCTCGTCCAGGGTGTTTCCCAGGAGGGCGCCGCTGAGTTCGAGGCTCAGCTGGGCACGCAGACCGCTGCCGGATTCGATCTCGACCTGGACGGTGGCGGCGGTCCGCGAACGAGCGGACGTGGGGTCGAGTCGTTGGGTCAACGTGGTGAGCGCGCCCAGCGCATCCGCCATGGCGGTTGCGGCTTCGAACCAGGCCTCACCAGCTGATTCCTGTGCGGGGTTCCGGGGCGCCGGCGGCGCGGGGGCGGTCGAATCGCTAGGATCGGGGCGGCTGACCAGACGCTCTACGAGGGCCCGCGCCCGACCCGGGGTCAGGAGCTCCGGCTTCACGACGAACTCCGTCGCCCCCAACTCGCGAACCCTCGATTCGACGGACGGTTGGGTGTTCGCGGTGCAGACGACCAGCGGCCCGGTGTATCCGGCCTCCCGTGCCGCCTTGACGAACTCGAAGCCGTTCATGTTGGGCATGAGCAGGTCGACGAGGATCAGATCCGGTCGAGGACCTGCGGCCAGTATGGACAATGCCTCACGACCGTCTCCGGCCTCGACAACATCCGCACGACCGCCGAGGTCACGACGCAGGAGTGCGCGCGTGAACCTGGAGTCGTCCACGATCAGGATCCGCATGAACCTAGGGCCGCCCCAAGCGTCCGTCCCCGCCTCAACGAGCAACAGCCGCGTTTCTCGGTCCCCCCCGTTGCGAAGCGGTCCGCCCGGAGCAAACCACACTTCACTACCTGCCCTGTCGTCTCTAGCCGGCTGTGCGCTTGACGGAAGCGCCCCACTCAGCCCGACGGTGTCCAAGAACGCGACGCTCTACTCAATCGCACCGAGAACGGATGACGATGGAGACGACAGAGGGTCAGGCGCTGCGACGAGGATCGCGGCGCTTCTCCGGTTGTCCAGCGAGGGACGAAAACATGCTCGACAGGGCTGTCTTTGAAGAGTTGACAGGGGGAGATCCTGAGGTCTCCCGCGAGCTCACGGACCTTTTCCGCGAGGATGCGGGTGAGTTGCTCGACGGGCTGGCCAAGGCCATTGAAGCTGCCGACGACGAGACGGTTCGCCGCATCGGGCACACGATGAAATCGTCGACCGGCTCCATGGGGGCGACCGCGGCGAGCACACTCGCCAAGGACATCGAGCGCGAGGGCATGGCCAAGGCGGTGGCGACCTTCGAGGAGTTGAAGACGAGCGTCCAGGTGGCGATCGACGACATGGAAGCCTGCTGCCCGGTCGTCGGGATCTGAGCCGTCGCCGCTCCGAAGCGCGGAGCCCAAGCCGTGGTAGCCTCCCCCGCATGAGGCTGCCGATCATCTGCCTCGCCACGTTGCTGGCGGGGTGTGTGTCCACGTCGCGAGACGCGCTCGACTCCGTCATCGATACCGCTGCCGGCGACGCGGTCCAGGTGTCCGTCCATGCCGTCGACCTGCGGAGTGGCGAGGTCGTGTTCAGTCGCTCCCCCCGGCTGCTCATGCGACCGGGCTCGACGATGAAGCTGCTGACCACGTGCGCGGTCGCCGCCTCGAGGCCGGATCTGGTCGTGAAGACAATGGTCAGGGCTCGAACGAACGGCATCGCGCTCATCGGCGGGGGGGACCCGATGTTCGCGTCCGCGGATCTCGAGGCCCTCGTCGATCAACTCGTCGCGAAGGGACTCGAGGGGACACGCGGGCCGATCGTGTGCCAAGACCCCCTGGCCGATGAGGACTCCTTCGGCCAAGGGTGGATGTGGGACGACGAGCCCGAGGCCTTCATGCCCCACGTCTCCGGGCTCACCGTCGATCGCGGTTGCGTGACCGTCACCGTGCGTGCGGGAGAGCCGGATTCGATCGTGTCCATGACTCCCGCATCGGATCATCTCGAGGTGCGTCGTTCCCTCGATGCAGGTCCCGTCCGCATCGTGCGGCATCCGGTGCGACGGCCATTCACCGTCCATGTCTCAGGGACCCCGTCGGGCGCAGCTCCCGCATCGCGGACGATCTCCGTACCCGCGCCGGCGCTTCACGCCGGAAGGGTCTTCAAAGCGATCCTGATGCGCCGTGGCCTCGCCACCGGCGACGTTCGGGTCGTCACCAGCCCGCTCGGCGAGGGAGGGGAGATCCTGGCCGTCCGCGAACGGCGGCTTCCGGAGTTGCTGGCCCGCAGCAACGGTCCGAGCGACAACCTCGTGACCGAGCTCCTCCTGCGCCACCTGGGGACGCCTGACGTTGCCAGGTCGAGGGGGCGGGTCGGCGGGCCCGACGCGGGCCTCGACAAGGTGCGCGACCACCTCACCGCTTGCGGAGTCGACCCTGCCGGCTACCGCCTCGCGGACGGGTCTGGCGTTTCGCACTACAACCTCGTCTCGGCGCACCTCCTCGTGGCGCTGCTCCGCGACCTGCGGGGACGGCCGGGACCCGGGTGGGCCCTCCTGCGGGAGAGCCTGCCCCGCGCCGGTCGCGACGGCACGTTGAAGGGCCGCTTTCGCGATACTCCAGCGCTGGGCCATGTCCGCGCCAAGACGGGCACGATCTCCGGCGTGTCCGCGCTCGCGGGCGTGATCTCAGCGAAAGCGGGCGAGAACGACGCCGCCGTAGTCTTCGCCATCCTCGTCCAGAACTTCACGGGCCCCGCGCGACCCTGGCGCGTGCTGCAGGAGCGCATCGTCCTCGCGTTGATGGAGCGTGCCGGCCTTGGGGGGTAACTAAATACGCCCCCACGACCCGGAGGTCGCGGGGGCGTCTCGTCCCCGTCCCGTTTTGCGATTGGAGCCGTTGGCCGCGATCTTCCCCCGAAGGCGCTGACGACTCGGCAACTTAGAGATCGGTCGGCGCAGGTTTGAACCTGAAGCCGAATCCGGGTTTTTCTCGTCGCCTGGGCGGCTCAGAAGGTGACCCGGCGGACCGGCGTGGTGCCGCGGACGGTCCAGCTGGCGTCGAGTGCGATCGCCATGCCGTCCATCGTGGTGCCGGCGGCGAGGGTGAAGAAGCCGGCGGGGGCGTCGAAGTCGTTGGCAGGGAAGATGCTGGAGGGAGCGGGCCAGCTCCAGTGGAGGACGCTGCCCGTGCGGCGGGGGGACGCGAGGCACACCCAGGTGCTGAAGTCCGGGACCAGGCCGATGAAGGAGCCGGTGCCGAGGACCTGGGAGGTCGCGAAGGAGAAGAGGCAGTAGCCCTGGGTGGTACCCGTCGGGATCGCGGTGAGTCCGAGATGTCCGTCGCCTAGTCCAGCGCCCGAGCTGGTGAGCTCGATGTCGAACGCCGAGCTGAGCGGTGTGCCCTCCGCGCCGAGGACCGCGAGCGCGTAGTCGACGTCGATCGCGGTGGTCTCGACGTGCCCGTCCTGGTTGACGTCAGCGGCGATCACCTCCACCCGCCACACGCCGGCCGCCGGGAGGCGGACGAAGACACACTCCTCGGTGTTGACGTCGTCGGTCGAGCCGCCTGCCGCCGAGTAGTTGGCTGAGAGCAGTCCGACGTTGCCGACGAAAACGGTGCCCGTCGGGCTGGTGACCTTGAGGTCGAGGTCGTTGATGCGGTGCCGCGTGGACGACGTGGTGCCGGCCGGGTCGGCCCACACGAGAGCGACCTTGAGCTCGGGTGCACCTGGAAGCACGTCGAGGTTCCACTCGGTCGACTGCAGGTTCGCGAGGACGTCGGTCTCGTTGACCCAGAACGTCCGGGCGCGGTGGTCGTGGAGCTTCTTCAGGTCGGGGTGGCCCCAGCCCTGGTGGACGCGGGTCAGGTTGTGGCTCGGCCCGTTGAACGACCATTGCGTCGCCGACGCGGTCATCATCGCGCGGGCCAGCGTCTCCTTCGGGCGGCTCTGGAACACGCTCGTGCCAGTGGGGTTGCCGAACCCACCAGCGTGCCACATCTGGTGGAAGAGTCCGAACGCGCCTCCCACGAGCGGGGTCGCCGCGCTGGTGCCGCCGAACGCTGCCGCGTAGCCGCCACCGAGGTCCGTCGTGTAGACCGCGTCGTAGAACGCTGCGAAGTTCGGCTTGATGCGACCGTCCGCCGCCGGACCGATGCTCGCCCCGAGCCAGAGGTCGTCGGCCTTGCTGACCGTGTTGATGTGGTTGACGCCGCCGACCGATACGACGTTCTTCGCCCACGCTTCCGGACGCGACATCTGCGTCCCCTGGTTGCTCTGAGACTGGCAATGCAGGAGGTGCGAGTCGAAGACGATCAGATCGAGATTCTGCGAGATCGAGCTGTAGGTGGTCGTCCACGGGTTGCCGACGCTGCTGGTCAGGAACACGGCCTGGTAGATCCCGCTTGGGTCGACCGACTGCATGGTGTGGGCGTAGCGGCTGCCGACGTACCGGTTGGCGTCGGTGATGATGGCGGTTCCGCTGGGGCACAGGCCCCTCGCCTGTGGGTCCAATCCCGTCGCAAAGACCTCGCCCGCGACCTTGGTGCCATGGGAGGCGGACCCGGGGGCCCCGTGTGCGATGGCGCCTGACAGCTCGGGGTGGGTCAGGTCGGTGCCGACATCGTGGATCTCGCCACGCACGCCTGTGCCGTCGAGGCCACCGAGCGCTTCGGCGTAGTCCGCGCCGAAGAACGTGCGCGCCACGGCCATGTCCGTACCGATCCCGCCCCAGGGGTCGATCCACTGGACCTCGTCCATTCGTGCGAGAGCGACCAGGCCGGCCAGGTCCAGGGTCGCGCTCATGAGGTGCGTTTCCGGACTCTGGTGGAAGACGTGGCCGCCCAGGGCCTCGATGCCCGCACCGACCGGACCCTGCCCGGCTGGGCCGCGGCGGGTCGTGAGGAGGTTGACCGCGATGGACGGCTGGTCGAGGTAGCCTCGCCGTTGGAACTCGAGCAGCGCGGCGTCGAGCTTGTAGGCGGGATGGAACTCACCGACCCAACGGACACAAGGGAGGTTCCGCAGCGCGGCGATCTGCGAAGCATCGACTTCGACGACCTGGGCGTGGTGCCCGAGGTACAGGTGGATGTCGGCGCCGAGCGAGCGAACCGCCGAGCGGTAGGTCTCGAGGCCCTGGGTCCACCACTGGACGATCCACAGCCGGTTGCCCGGGCGGGCGGAGAGGGCGCCCGGGACCTGCGGGGTCCGCAGAAGCGGATCGAAGGTGTCGTAGCGGAGCAGGACGTCGTACTGCGTCGGGGTCGTCCGATCCACTCGCGTCCCGTCCGTGCTGATCGCGTACCAGGCCTGCGTGCCCTCGGCAGCGGTCTCGGTCCACGTCGCCGCCAATCCCGGCCAGCCCGCGAGGCCGATCACGCGAAGATCGGCCACCGCCGCGGTCGTGGCGCGTGCGATGACGGACTCTCCCCGCAGGTGGAACGTGACCACGGAGCTCCCCCTCTCGCTCGAGAGGGAGACGTCCTGCGCCCCGGCCGGGGCGAGCAGGATCAGAGTCAGGGGCAAGGCGAACAGTGCGATGCGGTTCATACGCACCTCCGGGGCGGTTTCGGGCGGCGGCGGCGACGACGCGCTGGGGGCACACGCCGAGGGAAGACTATCCCCGACTCCAGGCCCGAAAACGCACCATCTTTCGCGGGATTGGCCGGCTAAACCTGCGCCGACCCTTCAGGTTCGGTCGCGGGTTTGCCACACTCCTCCCCCGTGCCCCAGAAAGACATCCACTTCCAGCTCCTCTCCACCGACCCCGCCGGCGCGCGTCGGTCCCGATTCCAGACCGACCACGGTCCCGTGGAATGTCCCACCTTCATGCCCGTCGGAACCCAGGGTGCAGTCAAGGCCGTGACTCCGGCCCAGGTCGCCGAGACCGGCGCCGAGGTCGTGCTCGCCAACACGTTCCACCTCTCGCTGGAGATGCGCCGGGAGCTGGTGAAACGGGCCGGCGGCCTGCACTCGTTCATGGCGTGGGAGAAGACGATCCTCACCGACTCCGGCGGCTTCCAGGTCTTCTCGTTGCCGGACAAGGAGATCACCGAGAAGGGCGTCACGTTTCGCTACGGCAAGGACGGGGAGTCCGTTCACCTCGATCCCGAACGGTCGATGGCGATCCAGCGGGACCTCGGTGCCGACATCGTGATGGCGTTCGACGAGTGCGTCGAATACCCCGCGCCGCGGAAGTACGTCGAGCGAGCGGTCGCACGCACGACGCGCTGGGCGCGCCGGTGCCGTGAGGTCGAGTTGGCGCCGCACCAGTATCTGTTCGGGATCGTTCAGGGCGGCACGTACAAGGACCTCCGCGAACGCAGCGCGCGCGAGATCTCGGAGATCCCGTTCGACGGGTACGCCATCGGCGGGGTCTCCGTCGGCGAAGGGATCGAGCTTCTGAAGGACGTCGTTGGCTACACCTCGAAGTGGTTGCCGCGAGATCTGCCGCGCTACCTCATGGGAGTTGGATTGCCCGAGGACATCCTCGTGAGCGTGGAGCGCGGGATCGACATGTTCGACTGCGTCATCCCCACCCGCTACGCCCGCGGCGGCACTTTGTTCACTCGGACCGGACGCATTCGCGTCACCGACAAGCGCTACCGCAAGGACCGCTACGCCCCCGACACGGCTTGCAAGTGCTACACCTGTGGGCACTTCTCGCGGATGGTCCTGCGTCACCTCCACTACGCCGGGGAGCCGCTGTTCGACACGTTGGCGACGATCCACAACCTGCGCTTCTACCAGGACCTCATGGTGGATATCCGCCGCGCGATCGAGCAGGGGCGTTTCCGCAAGTTCGCCCAGACGTGGCTGGAACGCTACCGGGGCAACAAGAAGGACCGGAAGTGAGCGCGGAGTACGAGATCCTCGATAGCGGGGACGGCCGCAAGCTCGAGCGGATCGGTCCGCATCTTCTCGACCGGCAAGCTCCGCAAGCGTTCTGGACCAAGCGACTCCCGGAGACCGCATGGCGCGAGGCGGACGCGGTCCACCATCGCAGCGAGAAGGGCGGGGGTCACTGGGAGTTCCGGAAGGAGATTCCAGCGACCTGGACCATTTCACTCGAAGGCCTGACGGTCCAGATGAAGCCGACGCCCTTCGGGCACGTCGGCCTGTTCGCCGAGCAGACCGCGCAATGGCGGTGGATGCGGGAGCGCATCGCAGCCCGGGTGGCGACCGGGGCGACCCCCCGCGTGCTGAACCTCTTCGCGTACACGGGGCTCGCGTCGCTGACCGCGGCGGCTGCGGGGGCGGACGTCTGTCACGTCGACGCGTCCAAGAGCGTCGTGGACTGGGCACGCGAGAACGCGAAGCTGTCCGGACTGGAGGATCGGCCCGTTCGCTGGATCGTCGATGATTGCCTGGCGTTCGCGGGCCGCGACGTCCGGCGCGGTCGAAAGTACGACGCGATCGTGCTCGATCCGCCGACATACGGTCGCGGCACGCGGAAGGAGGCCTGGCGCATCGAGACCGACCTCCCCCGCCTCCTCCGGTCCTGCGCGCAGCTCCTGACCGCCGATCCGCTGTTCATCGTCCTCTCCTGCCACACGCCGGGGTGGACGCCAATCGCGCTGGAGAACGTCCTCGGGGATGCAGTGGACCTGTCAGGCTTCGAGCTCGATGGTGGCGAGATGTCGATTCCGCAGAAGGACCAGCGCATCCTGCCTTCCGGGTATGTGCTGCGGGCAGTCGGACGAGGCTGACCGACGCCGTATGATGGGCCAAACTGTTCCGGTTTCATGACGAAAGGGCCTCGATGCGTTTCGCTCCTTCCCATCTCCTCCTGCTGTCGTTGGTGTTCCTCGCTCCCCTTCGTGGCCAGGACGCGTTCCCCGCCGGGATCAAGCGCGAGACGCTCAAGGCGCACCTGTCGTTTCTGGCCTCCGATGACATGAAGGGGCGCAAGACCCCGTCACCCGAATTGGACGCGGCGGCCGACTGGCTGGCCGCGCGGTTCGCGGAGGGGGGGCTGAAGCCTGCGTTCGGCGACAGCTTCCTCCAGGGCAAGACGATCGGAGACGCTTCGAAGGCGAAGGGAGTGATCGGGGTCGGCAACGATCGGTTCCCGCTGACCACACGCCACGTCGCGGGCTCGGGCCTTGGCGGACTGAGCTGCGATCAGGCGCCCGTCGTCCTCTGGACCGGCGGATGGCGTCGCACCGACGAACGTCGCGCGGCAGCGGTGTCCGGCGCGGCCGTCGTCCTCCCCGGCCCCGATCCGCGGGATCACATGGGTAGGTTCGGTCGGCGTGTGTCTCGTCGCTGCAACATGCTCGCCCGGGAAGGCGCCCGGGCCGTCCTTGTCGCCACCGAGAAGCCGCTGGGCAAGCTGCCTTCGACCGCCATCCCGGTCGTCTGGTCCGATGCGGCTCCCTTGTTGGGGGCCATCGGCAAGAACCAGGGACGTCTCGCGGATACCCACTTCACCCTTACCGTCCCCAAGGCCGCGAAGGCTTATGCGAGCAACGTTGGCGCCATCCTGCCCGGCTCCGACCCCAAGCTGGCCAGCGAGTTGATCGTCTTCTCGGCGCACTACGACCACCTCGGCGTGGACAGCAGCGCGAGCGGCGATGGGATCTTCAATGGTGCCGACGACGACGCGTCGGGCACGGTGGCCGTCGTGGCCATCGCGTCCGCCCTCTCCCGTCTGAAGACCCATCCGAAACGCACCTGCCTGTTCCTCTGCTTCTACGGCGAGGAGCAGGGCATGCACGGCTCGACCTACTATGTCCAGAACCCGGCGTTCCCGCTCCGTGCCCACAAAGCCGTGTTCAACCTGGAGATGGTCGGCCGTCCGGACGACATCCCGAAGAACCGTGCGTGGGTCACGGGTTGGAGCCTCTCCGACTTCGGCACCCTCATTCGCGACGCAGCGAAGCCGGCGGGCGTCGTTTTCTACAACCACCCGCAGCGGTCGCGCATGCTCTTCGGCTCGTCCGACAACATATCGTTCGCGCGGGTCGGCATCCCCGCGTTCAGCATCTCCGCGGGCTCACTCCACGAGGACTATCACCGTCCGAGCGACCACGTCGCCAAGATCGACTTCGACAACATGACGGCCGTCGTTCGCGGCATTGCGGTCGCCGGCCGGGCCATGGCCGACGGCGGAAAGACGCCGACCTGGAGCAAGGAGAACCGTGCGGCGGGCGCGTATCGGGCGGCGCGGGAGAAGTTGGCGAAGTGAACGACAGGATCCATGAGGATCTTGTTCAAACCACGCGATCGCGCCCCTTCCCCCGGATGCGGAACGCCTCGGGAACCGGTCGGCCTTCGACGAGGTCGGCCGCCCATTCGCCGAGCATCGGGCCGAACTTGAACGCGTGTCCGCCGCCGCACCCGGCGGCGAAGAGGTCCTCGTGCCCGGGGACCGCGTCGAACAGGAAGCTCCCGTCGGGCGACATGGTGTAGAAGCAGCTGCGGCCCTCGTCGGGGGCGTTGGTGAGCGCGGGCAGGTGGTGCTCGACGAACCCGCGCACGGCCTCCGCTTGATCAGCGACCGGCGCCCGGTCGCCGTCGGGATCGTCGTCGGCGTCGGGGACGTGGCGCGCGACCTTCACCAGCCCGTCGGCAGTGGGCGGAAAGCCGTACCAGCCCTCGGTGGCCATGTCGATGGACCAGGCCGGGAGTGCCGCGAGGTCTCCGAGGGCCGCCGGGCGGTACATCGCTTCGTGCTGGCGGGTCGTGCGGATCGCCAACCCCAGGTCGGGCACGAGGCGCGGAAGCCACGCGCCGGCGCACACGAGTCGAACGTCCGATTCGAGCGCATGGACTTCTTCCACCGGAGTGCGTTCCCGGATGTCGGCGCCGTGGGCGCGGGCCGCGTCGGCGAACGCGGGGAGCGCCTCCATCGGGTCGACCCAGCCCGCGTTGGGGTCGAACGCGCCGCCGCGCAGCCCGTCCATGGCGAACGCGGGGAAGCGGCGTTCGACCTCGTTCGCCTCGAGCCACGTCACGGGCCACCCGAGACGCTCGAGCTCGCGATAACCGTCGTACTCGAACCCCCCGGGCTCGAACCGAGAGCAGATCTGGATGCACCCCGTCTCGTGGTAGATCGACCGCCCCGTCGCGGCCTCGAGTTCGCGCCACAGTTCGCGTGCGCGGCCGACAGCCGGGGCGTACGTGGCGGAGCAGGCGCCGTAGCCGGCGCGCAGCGCCTTCGAGACGTCGCGGCTCGCCGCCTTCTGGGCCGGAATCGTGTCGGCCTCGAGCACGGAGACCGCGTGGCCGCGCACGGCCAGCCGCCAGGCCGCGGCGAGCCCGAATACGCCGCCTCCGACGATCCCGACCTTCATCGTCGTCCGTCGATCACTGCCCGGCCGGCTTGCAGGTCCGGCCGAGCCAGTTGAAGAACACGCGATGCCAGAGCACGCCATTCTGGGGACGTTGGATCCAGTGTCCTTCTTCCGGGAAGTAGAGGAACCGTGACGTCACGCCGTTCACGCGCGCAGCCGTGAACGCCTCCATCCCTTGCGTGACCGGCACGCGGAAGTCCTTCTGCCCATGGATGACCAGCAGCGGCGTCTTCCAGCCCTTGACGAACTTGTGGGGCGAGAAGCGGTCGTAGTCCTTCTGGACTTCGGGGCTCTTCCAGTACGGGCCACCGAGGTCCCAGTTGACGAAGAACAGCTCTTCCGTCGCACCGTACATCGACTCGAGGTTGAACACGCCGCAGTGCGCGATCATGGTCGAGAACCGGTCGCCGCCGTTCCCCATCATCCAGTAGGCGGTATAGCCACCGAAGCTCGCCCCGACGCCCCCGCAACGCTTGGCATCGACGTACGACTCCTTCGCCATCGAGTCGTGAGCGGAGAGGATGTCCTGCATCGCCTGGCCGCCCCAGTCACCGCTGATCTGGTCGTTCCAGGCGCGACCGAACCCGGGGAGTCCGCGGCGGTTCGGTGCGACGACGACGTACCCCTGCGCGGCCATGAGGTGGAAGTTCCAGCGGTACGAGAACCACTGGCCGATCTGGCCCTGCGGCCCGCCCTGGAAGTAGGTGAGCATCGGGTACTGACGGCCCGCGTCGAACTTCGGCGGATAGATGACCCAACAGTGGATCTTCTTGCCGTCGGTGGAATCGACCCACCGCTCCTTCACGGTCGGTAGATCGAGCTTCGCGTAGACGTCGCCGTTCACGTCGGTGAGCCGGCGCGCCTTGCCGCCCTCGGCGGGCATGGCGAAGATCTCCCACGGCCGCACCATGCTCTGGCGACCGACGACCAGCGTCGATCCGTCCGGAGTGATGTCGCGGAGGTTCCAGTTGTACTGCCCGGCCGTGACCTGGCGGATCGTCCGATCTGCGAGCTTCAGGTTGAAGATCTGGTTCGTGCCGCGGTGCTCGGATTCGACGTAGACGCTTGCGGAGTCCGGTGCCCACGTCGCGGCGTGGCACGTGCGGTCGAGGCCATGGCTCAGGTCCCAGATCGCGCCCGTCTTCCGGTCCCAGATCATCACGCGGTTGCGGTCCGACTCGAACCCGGCGCGCTTCATGGAGTGGAACGCCATGTGTCGCCCGTCGGGAGACCAGTTGGGCTCGACGTCGTAGCCGGGCATGCCGACGGTCAGGTTGCGGGTTTTGCGGTCGTCGCCGGTGAGGTCGGTGACGTACACGTCGCTGTCGGTCGACTGCGACCAGTTGGAGACGTTCTTCGCGGTCCACGCGATCGCCTTGCCGTCCGGCGCCCAGTTGAACTGCTCGCTCCCGGCGAACGGTGGCACCGGACAGTCGACCTTCATGCCCTGCATCAGATCCACGGCGACACCGGCGCTCCCGTCGGCCTTGATCGCGGCGACGTGGAGGTGGGTGTACTTGTAGTCGTGCCACCCGTCCCAGTGGCGGTACATGAGATCGTCGATGATGCGTGCGTCGGCCTTCGGAAGGTCCTTGTAGAGATCGTTGACGGTGGCGTCGAGCTTGACGTCGCGCGTGAATGCGATGTGATCACCCGTAGGCGAGACTTTGAGGTTTGCGATGCCGCCCTCGATGTCGGTGATCTGCTTCCAGGTCCCGGTCTCCGGGTTGAGCGTCCAGACCTGGGACGAGGCGGCCGTGCGTCTGGCGAGCACGTAGAGGCGCGTCCCGTCGGGTGTCTTCGCCCACTGCGCCGCCCCTTCGCTTCCCTTGCCGGAGGTCAGCGGCGTGGCCGGTCCTCCCGCAAGCGGAACCGTCCACAGGTCGGAATCGCCCCCGTCGTCCGCGAGCACGTAGCGACGCACCGAGAACAGGACGTTCTTACCCGGCGGGTCGAGGGTGCCTCCGCCGACCCGGCCGAGCTTCCAGAGCAACTCGGGCGACATGCGGTTCTGGGCGGCGACGGGGAGGACGAGCAACAGGGCGACCAGGCACGAATACCAACGACGCATGATGGGAACCTCTTCCTTGGAATTGGTGGTCCGCGAGGCCGATCCTAACAAGGGGTGACGACGCCGTCGTGGACGCGCAGTCGGCGCAGGATCCCGGCGTCGAGGAGGGCCTCGGCGCGGTCCCAGGTCCGTTTCGGATCGCCGCCGTCGCGCAGAATGCGGGCCTCGACGTCCGCGCGGGTCGACGGTCGTTCACACTGCGCCGCGACTGCGTGCCAGGCGGGGTCCAGCGCGCTGATGTCGACCTTGCCGTCCGCCGCCGACTCCAGCAGCCAGAGCTCGTTGTGCTCCGGGTCGATGGGCGGCAACGGGTCGGGACGCGGGGCGTCGGCGCACACGGAAAGAGCGGGGAGCAACGAGGCTTCGAAGAGCCACCGCTCGATGTGCTGTACGAGGAGGATCGTTCCGCCGGGGACACTCACGGCCCGGCGTCCCGGAACCCGTGCGAAGTAGCGCCCGTCGGCTGCGCCGGCGAGGCGCGCGGTATCGGCGTCGCGGCCGCGGCGGGCCTCTCTCACCTCGCGACGGCACCACGCCATGGCGCCTTCGAGTGCGAGGACCGCGCTGCCGTGCGCGCCCGCCGCGCCGTGGCGTCCGAACAGTTCAGCCAGGAACTCGACGAACGCCAGCGCGAGGTAGCGGCGTCGCTGCACCGCGGCGTGGAACGCGTCGGAGGAGAAGAACAGGTCCAGCGCGGCCACGCGCTCCTCACGAAGCAAGGCCAGCGCCGAGCTGACCTTCAGCTCCTCCATGAGCACGTTCAGCGCGCGAGTCCTCCGCAGGCGGTCCGCGTTCCACAGCCGCCGGTCATTGGCGACGAGTTGCTCGACGAGCGATGGGTCGAGCTCGAGTCCCTCGAGCGCGCGCCGCGGGTCGGCGTAGACTCTGTCCACGAACGCGGGATCGAAGAGCATCCGCACAACGATTCGTTGAAGCGCCACGTACCCCGACGGAGGCGCGTCTTCTTCGAAACAACCGCGATCGTCCGTGAAGGCCGGGGGCAGGCTCATGGGGTGGCTGTCGGGAAGAGGTCGTTGAGCCGACGAAAGATCGGGATGGTGTCCGAGACGTCGTTGTGCTCGCACTCGTAGCACACCGCCTTCAGTCGCGACGCCCGGGGCAACAACCACTCGAGGATGGTCCACGTGTCGGGATGCAAGTCAGCGCGGTGGTCGTCGTCGATGTAGCGGTATCCGTCGGCCGTCTCCGCCTCGCCGCCGCCGGCCACGTGGATCTCGACGATCCGGTCGACCGGGAACCCGTCGAGCCCGTCCAGCGGATCGCCCCCCCGGGCTTTCTGGAAGATCGCGAGGTGGGCGGTGTCGAGCAGTAGTCCGCAGTCTGCCGCCTCCGAGACGCGGGCGAAGTAGTCGAGGATGTGGAGGTCGCCGAGGAAGTAGAGCGCCGGCGGGTTCTCCGGTAGCACGCAGAGCCCGGTCGCGTCCTGCAGCCGGCCGACGCTTGCCGCCGTCGTGGCCGCGGACTCGACGGTCAGGATTGGCGGCAGGAGCAGCCCGTGCCCCCGGTCGCGGGGGCCGAAATGCCACAACCCGGAATCTCCGCACAACCACGGCGCCCCCAACCGCGCCACGAACCCGCTCGTCTCTTCCATCCAGGCGGCGTCGAGGTCGTCGGGCTCCTCGAAATTGACGTCGAGGAAGTGGTAGGTCGCGGCACCGCCGGCATCCACCCATGCGAGTACGGTCGGGTCGAGCCCGCGATCGGTGTCCGTGCCGTACTCGACGAAGTGGATCAGCCCCGGGTGGTCCGCAGCGAACGCAGTGGGGTCAATGGAGGGACGTACGCCATACTCCGCACTGATACCCACTCCGAGCCGGGGGAGCGCGTCCAGCCGTGCTTCGAGCTCCCGGACGGTCATTGCCAGGTCATGTTATGAGAAACCACCCATGACCACTCCCCGCCCCTGGCCCCGCCTCTCCTCCCGCCCCGGCACCGACCACCATCTGTTCCAGCCCCGCTGGGACCTCATGGAGAACCCGCGCACCGGCGAGCACCTGGAACGCCTCATCTGCGAGACGCCGGAGTGGGTCGACGTCGTCGCGATCACCCCGGAACGCGAGCTGGTCATGGTCCAGCAATACCGCTTCGGCCGCGATCGCATCACGACCGAGATCCCCGCCGGCCTCGTCGACCCGGGCGAGGACCCGCGGGATGCTGCCCTCCGCGAACTCCGCGAGGAGACCGGCTACACCACGGACAGGTGGACACTCCTCGGCGTCGTCGAGCCGAACCCCGCCTACCAGACCAACCTCTGCCACCACTTCCTCGCCGAAGACGTTCGCCTCACCCATTCCCAGGACCTGGACCCGGGCGAGGACATCGGCGTCCTCACCTTGCCGCTGCAAGAGGTCGGCGATCGCATCAAGTCCGGCGAGTTCGTTCACGCGATGATGATCACCGCGTTGTCCCGCGTCCTGGATCTCAGGACGACCTGACCCTGCCGAACATCTGGCGGGAGCGCGGACCTCCAGGTCCGCTCCGGCGGCGCAGCCGGATCCGGAGGTTTGAACATCGTCGAATCTCCGGGCTTCCGAATCCGGAATCAGGCCGGACCTGGAGGTCCGCGCTTCCGGCGGAGACGCGCTCGGCTCACAACACGGCGAACCAGTCGCGACCCTCGACGAGGTCAGGGCGCAGATCAAGAAGTCGCTCGCGGATCGCCTCGCGCGCACCCCACGCTCCCACCGCGACGAGCACCACGTCCAAATCGAGCGAACGGAGTGCGTCCGGCGGACGGACCGGCACGCTGGCGCGTTCCGCCCCGGAGCCCTGAACGTCGATGATCGCGGGGACCTCGTGCCCGTTGGCGAGCAACCAGCGGAGCCAGGGTCGGCCGCCGCGGCGTCCCGCCCACACGACGACGCGGCGCGGTCGAGCGAGAATCGTCGCGGCGAGGTAGTCCTGGCGGCATCGGTCGAAGGCCTCGCGCCGGTACCGGGCGTCCGTCCGGGTCAGGCGGGCGGCGTGGTCGCGGATCTCCACGACCTCGAGCGGGACGTTGGCGAGTCGGTGCCCGCCGGCGACGAGCCGGAGCCAGAGGTCGTAGTCCTCGGGGACGTCGGCGTCGCGATAGCCTCCGATCGCGTCGACTGCGGTGGCGCGGAAGGTCGTCGCGGGATGGAAGAGCGGGCTCTCCACCAGAAGCTCCCGGTGGACGTCGTCGAGTGCGTTCACCCACGCGACGTAGCGAGCCATGCCCTCGCCGGGCGCGCCGTCATCGGCGAACAGGCGCGCTCGTCCCCCGACCGCCGCGAGGGCCAAGGTGGCATCCAGAGCGGCGACCTGCGCGTCTCGGCGGCCCGGTACGGCGCGGTCGTCGGCGTCGAGTCGGGCGACGAACTCACCCCGGCAGGCCTGGCGCCCGTGCTCCAGTGCGGCCACGAGCCCCTCGCGCGGCCGCACGATCACGCGCAGTCTCGGATCCGGGCGCAATGCCCCCGGCGCTCCGTCCGTGCTGCCGTCATCCACGACGATCACCTCGTCGTCAGCGGCGGCGTCTTCGAGCGCCGACGCGACCGCGTCCTGCAGCCACGGACCCCCGTCGCGGACGGGGATCAGCCACGAGCAGCGGGGCGCGGCCCGCACGTCATCACCCCTGCAACTTGAAGTGCTCTCCGAGCACCTGGGCGACGCAGGCGGTCAGGCGCTTGCCGCAGCTGATCTCGAGGAACTCGTTCGGCCCGTGTGCATTGGAGCCTGGACCGAGAAGCCCCGTGATCATGAACTGGGCGGCGGGGAACTTCTCGCCGAGCATGCCCATGAACGGGATCGTGCCGCCTTCGCCCATCCACACCGCCTCGTTGCCGCCGAAGAACGTGCGGGAGGCGGTGTCGCAGGCCTGATCGAGCCATTCGGCCAGCGGAGGCGCGTTCCAACTGGCCGCCCCCTGCTCGGCGTGGAACTTGACCTCCGCGCCGTACGGGGGGTCCTTCTCGAGGATCTCCTTGAGGGCCTCGGTCGCGCGCTCCGGGTCGCACATGGGCGGGATGCGCATCGAGATCTTGACCGTCGTGTATGGACGCAGCACGTTGCCGGCATCGGCCAGCGCGGGCAGGCCCTCGGCGCCGGTGATCGACATCGCCGGGCGCCAGGTTCGGTTGAGGACGGCTTGCTGCCCATCGGTGGTGACGGGCTGCATACCACCCGCCCACGGGAACTTGCCGAACACGTCATCGCCGAGGACTCGTGCGGCTACTCCCGCCTGATCGGCGCGCTGATCGGGAACGTTGACGTTGAGCTCCGGCAGGCTGACCACCCCGGTGCCCGCGTCGTCGACGCGGTCTAGTAGCGTTCGCAGCACCCGGAACGACGACGCCACGATGCCGCTCGCATCACCGCTGTGCACCCCCTCGCCGAGGACGCGGATCTCGAGATCGCCGGACACGATGCCGCGTAGCGACGTCGTGCACCACAGCTGGTCGTAGTTGCCGCAACCGGAGTCGAGGCAGATGACGAGGCTCGGCGTGCCGATGCGATCCTGCAGGTGCTCGATGTAGTACGGGAGGTCGTAGCTGCCGGACTCCTCGCACCCCTCGATGAGCACCACGCAGCGCGCGTGCTTGCCGCCCGCCTCGCGGAGCGCGCGGATTGCGGTCAGTGAGGCGAACGCCGCGTACCCGTCGTCGGCGCCGCCGCGACCGTAGAGCTTCCCATCCTTGATCACCGGAATCCACGGGCCGAGGCCGTCCGACCAGCCAACCATCTCGGGCTGCTTGTCGAGGTGCCCGTAGAGCACGACGGTGTCGTCGCTATCGCCCGGAATCTCCATGTAGATCAGGGGCGTCCGGCCCTCGAGCTGGACGACCTCGTGGGTGAGCCCCTCGATGGCCTGCTCCTTGCACCAGCCGGAGATCAGCTCCACGGCCCGGTCCATGTGGCCGTTCTCCTGCCACTGAGGATCGAACAGCGGGGACTTGTTCGGGATCTTGATGTACTCGGTGAGCGTCGGGACGATCGTGTCGTCCCAGGTCTTGTTCACGAGGGTCGTGACCGCAGTGGCATCCATCGGCGTTTTTCTCGGACCGGGGTCGGGTACGGCATCGCCAGGCAGCTCGATCGTCGAGTGGCGACGTAGGGTTCAGGAGCTTAACGCTTGACCGCGATCTTCGGCAGGAGACGGGGTGCCCGGTTTCTCCGCGGAGGAGCCAGAGTTGCTGCCGGCCCGCTTTTTCATGACCGCGGGCCGGATCGAGGTCGAGTCGGGGGCTCCCGAACCGACCCCCCTCCATCACCCGTACGCGACTACGATGGAACCCGAAGGAGCCCGACTCATGATGATCACGCTGCTCGCCTGCCTCCTGCCAATCACCGCGGGGCCCCGGCCCCTGACCGCCGATCCGTTCCAGCCGCTGGCCTTCCTGGTGGGGTCGTTCTCCGGCCCGGGGCAGAGCCAGATGGGGCCCTACCAGGAGACGTTCGAGGGCCGGCGTGGCGTCGGCGGGACGATCCTCGAGGTGCGGTCAACGAGCAAGGCCGGTTCGATGACCGTGTTCCAGGACCTCCGCGTGTTCAGCTACGACCGCGTCGAGAAGCAGCTCCGGTGCCGCCAATTCGCGTTCGGGGCCGTGGCGACCTACGACGTCGAGGTGAGCACCGGGGGGCAGAAGGTCGTCCTGACGGAGGAGCACTTCGAGGGCGGCACTCGCGCACCCTGGCGGTACACCTACACCGCCATCTCGAAGAAGGGCTTCTCGTACGCGGTTCACACCAAGCGCGGCGACGTCTGGCGTCCCTACGTGTCAGGCACGCTGAAGCGCGCTCCTCAGAAGTAGTCTCGACTTTCTCCAATCCGTGCCGCTCCCCGACCGTCTCAGGGGCAGGAAGCGAAAGTCGCAGGATGGCGGAGAGGCAACCCCCGACGAACGATGAACTTGCGCAGCTCTTCCAGGACCATCGGGAAGGGCTGGCGGGCGCGGTGCGGGGAGTCCTCGGCGGTCGCGCCGACGTCCAGGAGGTGATCCAGGATGCCTATCTCAAGGCACTCCGGTCCCTTCGGGCCGGTACGGAGCCCCGTGAGCCCGTCGCCTGGGTTTTTGTGGTCGTGTTGAACCTCGCCAAGGACCTGCGTCGCAAGCAGGTCCGGCGTCAACCGAGCCTGCCCCTGGAGGACGTGAGCGCCATGGAACTTTCGACGACGACGCCCCCGGGCCGGGGTCTCGAGCACCAGGAGGCCCTCGATGCGGCCCGAACGGCCATCGAGGAGCTGCGTGACGCCGAGAAGGAGGTCTTCCTCCTTCGCGTTTCGGGAGGCCTGACCTTCGGGGCCATCGGCGATGCGCTCGGCATCCCCACGGGAACGGCGAAGACCCGGATGCGGTCGGCGCTCCTGCGCCTTCGTGGTCACCTCGCCTCGTACACCCCCGCGTATCAGAGCCGGAGGGAGACGGCATGAGCCAGCGATCAGACCAGAATCCACAACAGTCCGAGGCCCTCCGCCAGGAGTTGTTGGAGTACATCTACGGTTGCCACGAGGACGCCGCTGCTATCGAGGCGCGTATCGAGGGCGAGCCCGAGGTGCGTGCGCTCTTGAACGAAGTTCGCGGGATGGCGGCGTTGTTGGACGACGCGGCTCGGATGCCCGTCGCGCCGCTGACGCTCGACCTGGAAGCGAAGGCCCCGTCCGCGGCGGGTACCGCGGTCGCTGCACCCACCGTGGAGCGACCACTCTTTGCCCAGCCGCTGTTCCGGGTCGCCGCGAGCTTCCTGATGCTCGCCGTGCTCACCGGACCGTTCGTCACCTGGATGGTGCTTGATCATCGTGCAGCCCAAGTGGCCGCGGAGAACATCGCGTTGGTGGTCACCGGCCCCCCCGCCGTCCCCGATGCCGCAGGTGCGACCTATCACATCCAGACGGTGGATGCCGCTGGAGTGTCGGTCCCCACCGACGTCACCTGGACGGCGCGCGACCAGGAAGGCCTGGTGGTCGCCACCGACACGATCCGGGTCGAGGACGCGGGCGTCGATTTGCCGCTGACGCCCCGACTCGAGAGCGCCGCGATGTTCGAGGTGTCGCTCGCCGACGAGACGTTCGGTTCCGTGCCCGTGGCGACGTTCGCGTTGGGGGGCAAGCAGCGACCGCCCCTCGTTCACCTGTCGATGGACCGCCAGGCGTATCGTCCCGGTGAGGCGATGTTCCTGCGCGCGGTCATTCTCGATCGTCTCACCATGGAACCGCGCGACGGGTACTGGGCCATGCGCATCACGGACGCGCGGGACACATCCATGATGAGCCTCGCGGTGCGGAGCCAGGACGGGGTCGCGGCCACGGCGTGGCAGATCCCCGAATCTGGGGGTGGCGGCACCTGGCACTTCGAGCTGCGCGACGCCAAGAACCAGTTCACGGTCGAGCGGTTGCCGTTCGTGGTGCGACGATTCTCGGCGCCGCGCCTCGCGAAGACGGTCGTGCTGGACCGCGAGACCTATGCCGCCGGTCAGAAGGGCGCTGCCGAGGTGACGGTCAAGGCGGCCGACGGAGCCCTGGCCACGGGCGCCAAGGTGGACGGGACGGTGTCCATCGACGGAAGGACCGTGTGGTCCGAATCGACGACACTCGACGACGCCGGTCGTGCGCTTCTCCACTTTCAGCTGCCGACCGAACCCGGTACGGGCGAGGCGCGCTTCTTCGCGCGGGTCCAGCACCAGGGAATCGTCGAGACCAAGGTGGTGCCCTTCTTCATCCCCACGACGAAGCTCGACGTGAGTCTCTACCCCGAAGGCGGCGACCTCGTGGCCGGCGCCCCGGTACGCGTCTACGCCGAGGTCGCGGATGCGCGGGGGCGGCCCGTACACGCGAAGGGCCGCGTCGTCGACGTATCCACCGGATTCGCCGTGGCTGACTTCGAGACGGCGCACAAGGGCCGCGGGCAGTTCACGTTCAGCCCCGGTTCGGGGTGCCGGTATCGACTCGAGATGGTTGATCCGGTTGCAGACCCGGTTGATCTCCCCGAGGTCAAGGACGACGCGGTCGGACTGACGGCGAGAGCGGCGAGCACGGCTGCCGGCGCGCCCGTGAGCGCACAGGTGACGGTGCCGTCCGCGGGCCCGTGGATCGTCGGGTTGTTCTGCCGCGGGACGCTCGTGAGCCACACGTCGTTGGTCGCCGCCGGGACCCATCCCGTCGATCTCACGCCGCCGGACCACGTGGCGGGCGTGCTGCGCCTGACGGTGTTCGATCGCAACCTGAAGCCGGTCGCGGAGCGGCTCGTCCACCGCGAATCGGCGAAGGGACTGCGCGTCGAGGTAACGCCGGACTTCTCCGAGCTGACCCCGGGTGCCCACCAACGGGTGGGCGTCAAGGTGACGGACGAGAACGGCGAGGGCGTGTTCGCCGTGGTCGGCGTGAGCGTGCACGACGCGGGCTCGGCGCGGTCCGCCGACACGCGCCGCATCGGGCTCGCGGACCGTGCCTGGCTCTTTGGCGACCTGGAGGCCGACGAGTTGGAGAAGGTCGAGACCTTCATGGCCTCCGATGCCGACGGATTGCGCAACGTGGACCTGTTGTTGGGGACCCGCGGTTGGCGGCGGTTCGCCTGGGCCGATCCCGACGCGTTCGTCGCGGCTCACGGGGACCGCGCGCGTCGTCGGCTTGCGCTCGAGGGACGTCCTCAGGTTCCCGTCGTGTCGGACAGTCGGTCGGAGCAGGCGGCGCGGGTGGCGCGGGTGCGTGCCCAGGCGAACACGGCGCGCCGGGTCTCGCTGATCGTGGCGCTCGTGCTCGTCATCGGTGTCTCGCTGGCGTGCGTCTGGAGCTCGCAGGTGGCCTGGCTGCGCAGGCTCGGAGTGCGCCGGCCTTTCCTGGTGCTCACCTTGCCGACCGCGCTCCTCGGGACTTTCGTCCTCGGTCTCTGTCTGCTCACCTGGACGCAGGATGGCCAGCGGATGGCGGCCCCGGACCAGGGGTTCTCGTCGGTGCCGACCAGCTCGGTGGAAACGTCCGATGTCGACGGAGCGATAGCCTGGGCGTACGGACTCGACGTCCGGGAACTGGCGGCGGGTCAGCGCGACTTTGGCCTGTCCACCGTCTGGGGCGCCGACCCCGGGGGCCGCTTCGATCTCTATTTCATGGACGCGTCGACCGGACTCGCGATTCCCCCTGACGACCTCCTCAGCATCGCTCGGTTCGCCGCGAGCTACGTGAAGGACTTCGACGTTGAGCTGGCCGCCGATGTGCGCGCCGGCCTGTTCGCGTTCGAGACCCCACGTCTTCCTCCAATCCAGACGTTCAGCCGGAGCGACTTCTCCGGTTTCTTCCGGATCAACGGCAAGCGCGGGACCTGGGGTCGTGAGTACGCGCACCGACGCGACACCACGCGCAAGGAAGCGCGCACCGACTTCACCGAGACGGTGTACTGGAACGCGTTGCTGAAGACGGACGCGACAGGCGCGGTGGCGTTCGACTTCGACCTCTCCGATCGCGTCGGCACGTGGAACGTGTGGGCGGACGTGCATGGTGAGGGGCGGGTGGGGCAGGCGGAGGCGACCTTCGTCACGACGAAACCGTTCTATCTCGACCCCAAGATCCCACTGGAAGTGACGGCCGGCGATGTCCTGCTCATTCCGGTACGTGTCGCGACCGGTTCCGCGCCGGCCACGGTCGAGATGTCGGCCACGGGCACGGGGAGTCTGGCGGTGACGCAGGTCGCGCCTACCAAGTCCACACGGACGGCGGACGTCGGCCGCTTCGCCGCGACGATCGAGCAGGGTTCCGGGCGGTTCCTGGTCCCGGTCGAGGTGAGCGATGCGAAGGTGTCGGCGCTCGCGTTCGCGGGGCGCTCCGGTTCGTGGAAGGACACGGTCGCTCGTCCGGTGCGGGTCGTGGCACGGGGATTTCCGCATCGCTGGTCGTCGAGCGGGCGACTGGTGGACGCCGCGTCTGTCGTCGTGCCGATGCCGGAGGACGCGGTGGACGGCTCGCTCGTGGTCGGCCTGAAGCTCTACCCTTCGCCCCTCGCGACTCTCACCGACGGCATGGACGGCATGTTGCGCGAGCCGACCGGGTGCTTCGAGCAGACTTCGAGCAAGAACTACCCCAACGTCCTCGCGCTGCGCTGGAACGAGTCGACCGGTGAAGGATCGCCGTCCATGTCCAAGCGGGCACGGGCGTTGCTGGCCAAGGGCTACGCTCGCCTCGCCGGCTTCGAGGTCGAAGGTGGCGGGTTCGATTGGTACGGCCGGGCCCCCGCGCACGTCGGGCTGACCGCGTACGGGCTGATGCAGTTCACCGACATGGCGCGGGTCTACGACGTCGACGCTGACCTGCTAGCGCGCACGCGGACGTGGTTGCTTTCGCAGCGTGACGGCAAGGGCGGTTTCGAATCCCCGGCACGCAGCTACTCGTTCGCAGGTGGCGGAGCGCAGTCGATCCTCGACGCGTACGTCACGCAGGCGTTGCTGGTCGCCGGCGAGGACCCGTTGGCCGTGAAGATGGAGCTTGATCGCCTCGCCGAACGCGTAGCCACCAGCGAGGACCCGTACGAACTCGCGCTGTGCGCGGTGGCGATGCGGGAAGCCGGCCGCGCGGACGTGGCCGACCGGGCCCGGGATCGTCTGAAGCGATTCCAGAAGCCCGACGGGTCGGTGCCGGGGGCCAAGAGTACGATCACGAGCTCCGGCGCGCGGGACCGCGTCGTCGAGACCACCGGATGGGCGGTGCTCGCCTGGCTTGGCGACGAGAATGATCGTGCGCTCGTCGAACCCGCGGTCGCCTGGCTCGTGAAGCAGCGTCGGGGCAACGGTATGTTCGGCGCTACGCAGGCGACGGTGATGACGATGAAGGCGACACTCGCCTACGCCGAGACCCAGCCCGCGTCCGCGAAGACCGGTACCGTGACCGTCAAGGTCAACCGACGGGTGTTCCGGACCCTCACGATCACCGAAGGCCAGACGTCGGTGGTCCGGTGCAATGACCTCGAGACCGTGCTCCAGTCGGGCACGAACAACGTGGTCACCCTCGAGGCATCGGGCGGCAACGAGCTGCCCTGGACCCTCGACCTCCGCTACGTATCGGACAAGCCTGCTGACGATCCGGGCTGCCCGCTCGACCTCGAGACGTCCCTGGTCTCTGCCCAGGTCGAGGAGGGGAAAGGCGTTGCGTTGCGGGTCACGTGGAGCAACCTCACCAAGAAGGACCTGCCCTCCCCCATGCTCGTCGTCGGACTCCCGGCCGGCCTCCACGCCGACACGAGGGTCCTCGACGCGTTGCGAGACGGTGGTCACTTCGATCACTGGGAGGTGCGCGGCCGCGACCTGACGTTCTACGTCCGCGCCCTCGAGGCCGAGGAGCGGCGGACGTTCGACATCGATCTCGTCGCCGCGATCCCCGGTACGACTACCGGCCCGGCTTCGAGGACCTGGCTGTACTACGAGCCGGATCGCAAGCGCTGGGTCGATCCGGTGACGGTGAAGGTCGCGCCCATCAAGTAGACCCTCTTTGGGAGCGCGGACCTCCTGTACCGTTTCAGCGTCTCTTCGAGGGTGGGATTATCCTTCGCGGGAGACCCGGCTGATCC
>NZBC01000286.1 GCA_002687715.1 Planctomycetota bacterium
CAGATACTCCCGATACGCGTCCAGACACGCCGGATGAAGGCAGGATCCGCGCGTGACCGTCTCGTCCCCCAGCGAGTACACGAAGACCCCGTGCTCTCGGGAAGGACGGTATCGGCCCACGATCTCTTGCACATATTCGTCCACGGCCGGTACGTCGTTCCAGCAGACCGGCTTCATGAAGCTCCGTTCATCATGGGGGGCCATAATACGAGTGGTATAAGGCACCCAGCCCACATCGTAGGCCGCGACCAGGGACGACGGGTTGCCCCCGGAGAGCTGGAGGAGCACGATGATGTGGTCGTTCTTCGGGTCCGGCGTCGCGCCGACCGCGTCGCCCAGTACCGGCCCGAGCGCGAAGACGCCGGCGCCGGCCGCCGTCCGTCCGAGGAAACGTCGTCTACTGATGGTCATGAGAGTGCGTCCTCCGATTCCGGTCTCGAGTCTTGTCGTGGCATCAGCCGATCTGGGCCTCGGGAAGACTCAGGATGAGCCGGGCCAGGCGCTTGAGGCGACGTTCGTCCGGCATCCTGAAGTTTGCGGCCGGTTCCTCGCCGCGGAGGAAGTGGACGAGCCCCGCGCGCGCCTCGACGGTGACGGGTACCGCGAGCAGGCGGTCGCACAGGATGTCCACCACCGTCTCGGCTGACGTCGCCTTCCTGATGAACGAACGCAACCGGACCCGGGGCGTGTAGCGCGCGCGGGCCACTCCACGGAACGTCCGATCCATCTTGCGGTTGGCGCCCTTCATGCGTTCCGGCGGCGGTTGCTTCTTGTCGTCCTTGCCGGCGGGGGCGTCGCGCATGAAGTCCTGGAACAACTTCCGGGGCGAGATGCCCTCGACGAGGTAGCCGGCGAAGTTGCCGCGCGCTAGGAACGTCGAGGTCGTGATCCACGCTGCGCCCCCGTCCCAGCCCTTCACGTCGGGCGGTTGCATGAGCTCCTGCCCCAGCAGGGTAGCCACGTTGGCAAGCAGCGCCCCCGGCGGATGCTCGCCGAGACGCCGGCAGACCCCGACCAGGAGCTCGACCGGCCCGAGGATGCGGCCCCCGACTACCGTCCCGTCGTAGAACGCGGGGTCGGTGAAGAGCGATTGCAGGAAGGGCCGGATCTCCCAGTCCTGCTGTCGCAGGATTCCCGCGTAGCGAGCCAACATCGCGTCATCGGGATCGGTCCCCAGGAAGTGGCGGAGCAGCTTGCCCGCCACCCAGCGCGGTGCGGCATCCTGCGCCAGCAAGATGTCGAGCACGCGCTCCCCCCTCAGGCGGGCCGTCACTCCGAGCACGGTCTTCTTGCCGAAGTCGTGCCGACGCATCTCGTAGAAGAACTCGTTTCCCCGGAAGGTCCAGCCCGTGAACGCGCGCGCGGCCTCCTTGATGTCCTTCTCCGTGTAGTTGCCGGCGCCGAGCGTGAAGAGCTCCATCACCTCGCGGGCGAAGTTCTCGTTGGGGCGTCCGCGGCGGTTCCGGTTGTTGTCCAGGTACTCCAGCATCGCCGGGTCCTTCGAGACGGCATGGAGGAGCGTCTTGAAGTTGCCGAGCGCGTGCTTGCGGAAGAGCTGGTTCTGCCGGATCAAATGGTAGGAGTTCCGGACGTCGCGATACCCGCTCGTGAAGTGCCCGTGCCAGAACAAGACCATCCGCTCCTGGAGAGGAGCCGGGGTATCGAGCAGGCGCTGCATCCACCACGCCCGATAGGCCGTGATCTGCCGCCGGTCCTTGCGCCGGAATTCCTGCCGGAACTTCCGAAGCGCCTCCTCGCGCTCCTGCTTGGACAGGTCCGGGGAGATCCGGTCGCGGATGGCGGCCCGACCGGGGCGGCCGAGCACGGTCGGCTCGAACCTGGGGAGCGCCGCGCTCTCGCCCGCCCGTGCGGACAGGATGTGGTCCACCGCGCCCTCGAGGCCGAGCGCGACGAGGCGGTCACAATCCTCGGGAGTCCCGCCGAACCCCGCGCGGTTCAGCAGGTGCTCCGCCATCGGGCGGTCGAACCCAACTGTCGTGGGCGTCTGGCTCTGGGCCAGCGGGAGAATGGCGAGGAACAGGATCACCAGATGCTTGGTCATGAGTCGACTCCGAAGCGGCTTCCACCGTTCCTACGGAGGTCTTGGAGTCCTCTTTCGGAGCTGGTGTGCTGATCATCGTCAGCTTCGCGGCCACCCCAACGGCCGTCAAGCGTGTACCTGCTGTTCGATCGCGGCGCCAAGTGCACGAACGAGTTCGATGTTGCAGCGTGGCTCGCCGACCCGCACTGCGCCGACCTCGATGCGGTACCCATCGTGGGGTGGCGAGAACGCGCTCTTGGTTGACACTATTCAATGACTATTGGCGAAGATATCAACTTGCGGAGTATTGACCGGATCCGAGCATCGACACGGATGTGAGCAGGCAGTAGCGTCCCAGCCGGAGGTCGCCGTCATGTTCCAACCGCGTTCACGGCTCGTGCCCGGACTTGTCATCACCCTTGCGTTGTTCGGCGCCGTCGTCGCCGGGCTGATGATCTCGGGAAGTGGTGCAGCCGTTGCTGCGAGCCCGGAGGGCGCGGCATCGACCCAGGACCCTGACGGACGCGCGCTCTACCTGAAGCACTGCGCGTCGTGTCATGGTGAGCGGGGCTTCGGCGACGGGGACGCCGCCTACCTCCTCTATCCCCGACCGCGCGACTTCAGCAAGTACCACTTCCGACTCGTCTCGACGAGCAACGGCGTGCCCTCCGATGAGGATCTCTTCCAGGTCGTCACGCGGGGCATGCTCGGATCCGGCATGCCTCCGCATCAACATCTCTCGGAGGCCGAGCGGAAGTCAGTCGTGAAGGAGGTGCGGCGCCTGATGACGGAGGAGGGGATGAAGCGGCTCCTCGAGGAAGCGCAGCGGGACGGCGATGAGATGGACGAGGCGACGGCGCGTGACGTCGCGTTCAAGACGCCCGGGCCGCGTGTCGACCTTCCGTCCGCCGTCGCTTCGACGCCGGAGCTGATCGCCGAGGGCCGCGTGAGCTACGTCCGCAACTGCTCCCTGTGCCATGACCTCGACGGGACCGGGCGGTCGCGCTCGGACATGAAGGACTCCCTCGATCACCCGCTGTTCGCGCGGGACTTCACCGCCGGGATCATGAAGGGCGGCACGGAAGCCGTGGACATCTGGCGTCGCATCCGGTGCGGTATGCCCGGCACGCCCATGCCAGCGGCCCCGATTGGTGACCGGGAGACGTGGGCCCTCGTTCACTACGTTCGTTCGATGATCCGCCCCGGGGCGCAGGAGCGTCTTGCCCAGCGACCGCTGCGGCTGGACGCGCAGCGCGTCTCCGCGGCGCTGACGACGGACCCTGCCGCAGACGTTTGGAAGACCGTACCGGCTCGCTGGCTTTCCATGACCCCCCTCTGGTGGAAGGAGCCGCGAGTCGAGGGCGTTCTTCTTCAGGCCGCGCACGACGGTCGCAGCCTCGCGCTGAGGCTCGTCTGGGAGGACGCGTCTCGGGATGCCGACCAGTCGGGTGCGGAGCGGTTCAGCGACGCGGCGGCCGTCCAGTGGTCGCGGCAGGAGAACCCGCCTTTCTTCGCGATGGGCGAGAAGGGACAGGTGGTGGACATCTGGTACTGGCGCGCCGTCTACCAGGAGGACCAGGGCGGCTGGCAGGACGTCGCACGCGCACACCCTCGCGTGGTGAATGACATCGACGCGTCGCTCCGCAAGCCCCCGTTCGGAAGCCACGATAAGCACTCGAACAACGAGATGTCGGCCTACGATCCGCTGTTCCTCACCGCATGGGGAGCGAACAACCCGGTGGCGGATCCGAAGCGTCCGACACCCGTCGAGACGCTCCACGCCGGGGGCTTCGGAACTCTGTCGCCCCGCCTCCCGCCCTTCTCGAAGACGGACGGCCGAGCCCGGCACGAGCGCGGTTTCTGGGAGCTCGTGATCATCCGCAGCCTCGATGACGGCGGGGCCGGGCTCAGCCTGTCCGCGGGCGCCGAGGTGAGCTGCGCGTTCGCTGTCTGGAATGGAACGGCGGGGAACCGGAACGGTGAGAAGAACGTCACGATCTGGCATCGACTGAGCATCGGACGATGAGAGCGAGCACCGATCCGCATGCCGCGGGATACGCGGGCCGAGAGGAGACGTACGCATGAAAAGCCGAGGCAGTGACCGTCGCGATTTTCTGAAGTCCGCCCTGGCGGCGGGGGGAGGTGTCCTCGTCGGCCCCCAGCTTCGGATGTTCGGCTTCGACCCCGTGGACGTGGACAACCCGCTGGCTGGATACCCGGAGCGCGGGTGGGAGAAGGTCTACCGGGACCAGTACCGATACGACTCGACGTTCGACTGGGTGTGCGCCCCGAACGACACTCACGAGTGTCGAGTCCGGGCCTACGTCCGCAACAACGTCATCACGCGGATGGGCGCGGACTACGCGCACCACACGTTCAAGGACCGTGACGGCAACGCGGCGTCGAGGAACTGGGGGCCGCGCCAGTGCGCGAAGGGCTACACCTTCCATCGGGTCGTCTATGGCCCCTACCGGCTCAAGTACCCGCTGGTCCGGGAAGGCTGGCGGAGGTGGGCCGAGGCGGGCTTCCCGGTGCTGACCGACGCTCTGCGGACGAAGTACAAGTTCGACTCCCGGGGTACTGACCGCCTCGTGAAGTGCAAGTGGGACGACGCCCTGCGGTGGATGGCCAAGGGCTACGTCGCGATCGCGAAGGCGTACAGCGGGGCGGAGGGGCGGAAGCGCCTGCTCGCCCAGGGCTATGCGAAGGAGATGGTCGACGAGACCCACGGCGCGGGGACCCGGTGCTTGAAGTTCCGCGGCGGCATGGGCCTGCTCGGCGTGATCGGCAAGTACGGCATGTACCGCCTCACCAACTCCATGGCGCTGGTGGACCAGAAGATCCGTGGCGTCTCTCCCGATGAGGCGAAGGGCGGGCGCCGGTGGTCCAACTACACCTGGCACGGCGACCAGGCACCGGGCCATCCCTGGGTGCACGGACTCCAGACCTCCGACTGTGACTTCAACGACCTCCGGTTCTCCAAGCTGATCATCATGGACGGCAAGAACCTGGTCGAGAACAAGATGGCCGACTCGCACTGGGCCATCGAGTGCATGGAGCGCGGCGCCAAGATCGTCGTCATCGCTCCGGAGTACGGCGCGCCGAGCACGAAGGCCGACTACTGGCTCCCGATCCGCGAGGCTACCGACGCGGCCCTCTTCCTCGGTATCTCGAAGCTGATCATCGATCGGAAGCAGTTCGACACGGACTTCGTCAAGCGGTTCACCGATATGCCGCTGCTCGTCCGCACCGACAACCTGAAGCGCCTGCGCGCGGCCGAGGTCTTTCCCGGCTACCAGAGTCGCCTGGCCAAGGATGGGCCGAGCCTCGGGCTGCAGGGGATGAGCGCCGAGCAGCACTCGCTACTTGGCGACTACGTCGTCTGGGACAAGAAGACTGGCAAGCCCGCCGCACTGACCCGCGACGAGGTCGGCGGGCGCATGGAGCGTCTCGGGTTGGACCCAGCGCTCGATGGTCGGTTCCAGGTGAAGGACGTGTCGGGCAAGACGATCGAGGTCATGCCGCTGTTCGAGATGTACAAGGTGCACCTCGCGGACTACGACCTCGACACCGTGGTCGAGATCACCCGGACGCCGAAGGAGCTCATCGACCGTCTCGCGACGGACATCGCGACCATGAAGCCGGTCGCCATCCACCAGGGCGAGGGGATCAATCACTGGTTCCACGCGACGGAGATGAACCGCGCGAAGTACCTGCCCCTGATGCTGACCGGGAACATCGGAAAGCCGGGCGCCGGCGGCCACACCTGGGCCTGGAACTACAAGGCGGGGCTGTTCCAGGGATCGCCGTGGACCGGACCGGGCTTCAAGGGCTGGATCGCCGAGGACCCGTTCGCTCCGAACCTCGATGAGAACGCGCATGGCCGCGACGTGAAGGTCCGGAGCACGGCCAAGGATGAAGAGCCTGCGTACTGGAATCACGGCGACACGCCGCTCATCGTCGACACACCGAAGTACGGGCGCAAGGTCTTCACCGGCAAGAGCCACATGCCCACGCCGACGAAGGCGCTGTTCTTCAACAACGTCAACCTCTTCAACAACGCGAAGCATGCGTACTCGATGTTGAAGAACGTCAACCCGAAGATCGACATGATCGTCACTGCGGACATCCAGATGACGGCGTCGGTGGAGTACGCGGATCTCGCCTTGCCGGCCAACTCGTGGACCGAGTTCGAGAACTACGAGATGACCGCCTCCTGCTCGAATCCGTTCCTCCAGATCTGGAAGGGGGGGATGAAGCCGGTCTTCGACTCCCGCGATGACCTCGCGATCATTGCGGGCGTGGCGGACAAGCTCGCGGACGAGCTGAAGGACGAGCGTTTCCGCGACTACTTCCGGTTCGAGCTCGACGGCAAGCGCGGTGTCTACGTGCAGCGGCTCCTGGACACCTCTACGACCACCGAGGGGTACCGTCTCGACGACATCATGGCTGGCAAGTACGGGCCTCCGGGGGGTGCGTTGTTGCAGTTCCGGACCTACCCGCGCATCCCGTTCTGGGAGCAGGTGCACGACGACGAGCCCTTCTTCACCGACACGGGACGCATGCACGCATACTCCGATCTCGACGAGGCCATCGAGTACGGCGAGAACTTCATCGTGCATCGCGAAGGGCCAGAGGCCACGCCGTACCTGCCGAACGTGATCGTGAGCGACAACCCGTGGGTGCGTCCCGATGACTACGGCATTTCGACCGACGCCGAGCACTGGGACGAGCGCACCATCCGCAACGTGAAGATGCCCTGGGTGAAGGCCAGACAGACGCGGAATTTCCTTTGGGAAAAGGGCTTCCGCTTCATGCTGCTGACGCCCAAGACTCGCCACCGTGTCCACTCACAATGGGGGACTGTGGACTGGCACCTCATGTACGACTCGAACTTCGGCGACTGCTACCGGCTGGATCGCCGATCGCCGGGAATCGGGGAGCACCAGCTCCACATGAATCCGGAGGCGGCGCGCGCCCAGGGGATCAACGACGGAGACTACGTCTGGCTCGACGCCAACCCTGCTGACCGTCCGTACATGGGCGCCGACCCGAAGGACCCGTTCTACAAGGTGGCGCGGTGCATGGTGCGGGTCATGTACAACCCGGCCTACCCCTACCACTCGATCATGATGAAACACGCCCCCTACATCGCGACGGAGCGGTCGGTGGCCGGCCACGAGAGCCGGAAGGACGGCCGTGCGGTGTCGGCGGACACGGGATACCAGTCCAATTTTCGCTACGGCTCGCACCAGAGCTGCACGCGGAACTGGCACATGCCCATGCACCAGACCGACACGCTGTTCCACAAGGCGAAGGCCTTCACGAAGTTCATGTTCGGCGGGGAGGCTGACAACCATGCCATCAATACCGTTCCCAAGGAGACCCTGGTCCGCGTGACCAAGGCGGAGGACGGCGGTCTCGGCGGCAAGGGGGTCTGGCACGTGGCGACGCTGGGAGCCAGTCCGCGCAACGAGAACGAGGACATGCAGAAGTACCTGGACGGCGATTTTACGGCCGTGGACTAGGAGAACACCGCCATGCCGAAGAACGAGCCCGATCCGGCCGATCCAATGCAACTCACTGGAGTGGAGATTCCTGACTCCGGACCGGAGGCCGTCCGTGAGATGGTCGTCAGTTTCGCGGCCGAGATGACGTGGCTGGGCCACGATGAGGCAGCGTTGCTGAGGATGTTCCGGGACCCGTTCTACACGGCCGCCCACGGCGCCTGGCAACAGCTGGGCGAGGAAGAGGCTGGCCGGATCCTGCACGCCGTGACCGCGGTAGCGAAGAGCCGCGACGCCATCAGAAGCTGGGAGGTCTGACCCATGGTGGAACAAGTCTGGAACTGGCAGCTCGCCCGGAAGGCGTCGTACCCGTACAAGGCGGCGTACCCCGAACGGCAGTTCGCGTTCGTCATCAACACCAACCGATGCCTCGGCTGCCAGACCTGCACCATGGCCTGCAAGTCCACGTGGACTTTCGCTCGTGGCCAGGAGCACATGTGGTGGACGAACGTGGAATCCAAGCCCTACGGTGGCTATCCGCGCAACTGGGACCTGAAGATCCTGTCCGGCCTCCACAAGTCAGACCCGGATGGCGATGGTTGGCTGGAGTCCGACGAGGACGATTGCTACGGCCATGAGTACGCGGGCAAGACGATCTTCGAGGCCGCTGAGACGCCCGATCCGAAGGCCGGCTCCTCCCGTGCGCTCGGGTACCTCCCGACCGACGAAGAGTGGCGGACCCCGAACCTCTACGAGGACGTTCCCCGGACCCGCGAGCAAGGCCGCGTCGACCAGTCGCACACCGGCACCGAGTTGCCGGGCCACAAGACCTGGTTCTTCTACCTCGCCCGCCTGTGCAACCACTGCTCGTACCCGGCCTGCCTCGCCGCGTGTCCGCGGAAGGCCATCTACAAGCGTCCCGAGGACGGCATCGTTCTCATGGACCAGAAGCGGTGCCGCGGCTACCGCAAGTGCGTCGCCGCGTGCCCCTACAAGAAGAGCCTGTATCGCTCGACGACGCGAACGAGCGAGAAGTGCATCGCCTGCTACCCCCGCGTCGAGGGCAAGGACCCCGAATCCGAAGGGCAGCGCATGGAGACGCGCTGCATGTCCGCGTGCATCGGGCAGGTGCGCATGCAGGGCCTGGTCAA
>NZBC01000287.1 GCA_002687715.1 Planctomycetota bacterium
GTCCGCGCTCCCGGCGGACTACCAGCGCGCCCAGAGCTCGCGTGCCGCTCGTTCGGCATCCGCCTTGATCTCTGCGACGTCTCCCGTGGTCAGTTTGCGGTCCCGCACCACCCACCGTCCCGCTGCGAGGACGTGGCGCGGGCCCGCTTCGTCGGCGACGACGAGGTCCGCCGCTTGCCACATGCCGGCGTCGGGTGCGTACGGGATGTGCAGGAGCTCCGCGGCGAGCAGATTGCTACCGAGGCCCCGGGCGGCCAGCTTGGCGAGGTCCTCATCCTGGTCGCGGCCGATCTCGAGCAGGGCTTCGCCTTCGGTGCGCAGGTCCGACGTCCAGCCGTCCGTGCCCAGCGCGACCCGGGGTGACTCGCGAAGTGATTCGGGGTATCCGACGTCGTTGGCGCGGTTGGAGCGCGGGTTCTGCACCAACCAGCAGCGTCGGGCGACGGTCCGTTGCACCTGCCCGACGTCGAGCCATACGCCGTGAGCGAGGATCGACCCTTCCGGCAGTGCATCTTGCGCCTCCAGTCGTTCCAGCGGACCGTCGTAGCCCCGCGAGCGCGCGTCCTCGACGTCGGCGAGGTCCTCAGCGAGGTGGACGTGTAACGGCACTTCGAGCTCGCGGCACATCGCGCCAGCCTCGGCCACCGTCTCGTCGGACACCGTGAAGCTCGCGTGCAACCCGACGACCCCGTGGATGTGAGGGCGTTCGTTTTCGGCGATGAACCGCCGGCACTCGGCGAGCCCACGCTCCGCCTCATCGCGGCCCCCATTGCGCTCGGTCGCGCCGTAGCACAGCAGCGCGCGCACCCCGAGTTCCGCGCACGCGTCCGCGATCACGTCCAGCGATCCCTCGATGAACTCCGGCGACTCGTGATGGTCCACGATCGTGGTCGTTCCGTGCAGCACCGCTTCGGCGACGTACCACCGCGCGGCCGCGCGCAACGTCGCAGCATCCAGCGCTCGGTCCATCCGCCACCACTTCCGTTCCAGGATCTCCAGGAACGTCCGCGGCTTCGGCTCGACCTCCGGCATCTCGAACCCCGCCAATCCTGAGTACAGGTGTGTGTGTGCGTTCACGGCGCCCATGGAGATGACCTCCCCGGCACACTCCATCTGCCCGGCGGCTGCCTCCTCCGGCACCGCTCCCTGCCCGAGCCGCAGCACCCGGTCGCCCTCTACGATGACCCAGTTCCCGAGTCGATCCGGCCCGATGACCTGTCGCGCGAAGTCCATGGGGGGAGGATACAGTGTGGGCACGGTGCGAGGTGTCTCGCTGACCGGACCGTCAACCACAGCCCGGAGCCAACATGTCGTCACGAACTCGATGGATTCGCGTTCTGCTCATCTCGACGTTCGCGGGGTTGATGTCGAGCTGTTCGTCACCCTCGACCAGTCCCACTCACCGCCCCGCCGGCAACGCCCTCGGGCCGTACTCCGCGTCCGTCACCGCCGGGAACACGACCTACGTGTCCGGGCAGGTGTCGCCCCACGCGGACTTCGCGACCGAGGTGCGGGGCACGATCGCGAAGGTGAAGGCGCAACTCGCACGGGCGGGGCTGACGCTCGCGGACGTGGTGGCCGCGACCGTGTACCTCACGGACATCGGCAACTACGGGGCGTTCAACGAGATCTACCAGGCCGAGTTCCCGGCCCCCTACCCGGCGCGGGCGTGCGTGGCCGTGAAGCAGCTACCAGCGAACGCTCGGGTCGAGATCATGGTCACGGCAACGCGGTGAGCCTCTTGTGGGGTTAGCGGAGAGATCGGGTCGGTCGGTTCGGAGCGCCGCTTGCGTGTTATAACATTGGGAATAACTGCGTTGGTGGAGGCTCCGAGATGACTCATGAGCTGAAGCTCCGTGAGATCGGGAACAGCACGGGGATCATCCTGCCGCGGGTGGTCCTGGAGCAGATGAACCTCCAGGCCGGGGATCGCGTGCACTTGGTCGCGGGACCGGATGGGACGTTTCGACTGACCCCGTACGATCCGGCGGTGGCCGAGGCGATGGAGGCGTTTCGCAAGGTACACGGGGAATACCGCGACGCGTTCCGCGAGCTGTCCAAGTGAGTCCGAGATGGCTCCCGCGGGAGGCCATCACCGCGATGCACGGGTTACTCCTGCGAGAACACGGCGGTGCGGAAGGTCTGCGGGATCCGGGCGCCCTGGACGGAGCGTTGGCGCACGCGGAACAGGCAGCCGCCCATGGCGAGACGCGACTTCACGTCCTGGCGGCGAAGTACGGCCACGGCCTCGCGCGGAGTCACCCCTTCATGGATGGCAACAAACGGATCGCGTTGGCCGCGATAGCCGTGTTTCTCGAGCTGAACGACCATGAGCTCACGGCCACGCAGGTGGATGCGGCGGCGACGATCCTCGCGTTGGCCGCGGGCGAGCTCCACGAAGCCGGTCTCGCCGCGTGGGTCGAAGCGGACGTACGCCCCAGCGAAGGTGCGTGAGCGGCGAGGCCGCTATCAGCTGCGCTTGATCTTGCCGACGCTGATCGCCTTCGCCGCCGGCGACTCCTTCATCGGCAGGGAGAAGCGGCGCTCGCCGTCGAAGGCGACCAGGGCGCCGGCGACCGCGCCGGCGGTCGGGACGAGGCCGATTTCGCCGACGCCCTTCGCACCGAAGGGACCTTCGGATTCGGGGTCTTCGATGAGGTGGACCTCGACTTTCGGCATGTCGCGGGCCCGGAGCACGCCGATCTCGCGGAGCTTGAATGTGACGGGCATACCGTCTTCGCAGGGGAGATCCTCGGTCAGGGCGTAGCCGAGCCCCATGTGGATCGAGCCTTCGATCTGGCCTTCGCACAAGGCGGGGTTGACCGTACGGCCGACGTCGTGGGCGGCGACGACCTTGTCGAGCCGCCCCTTCTTGTCGAGGATCACGACCTGGGTCGCGTATCCGAACGCGGTGTGGGTCTTGATCGGCTTGTCGCCCTCTTCGCCAAGGGCGGTGGTGTCGTCGATGAGGACGTCGGCTGCGTAGGAGTTGCCCGCGAGGTCCGCGAGTGTGTGGCCGGACTCGAGGTCAGCCGCGAGCTTCTCGGCCGCCGACTTCACCGCGTGCCCACCGAACAGCGTCGCGCGGGATCCCGTCGTCTGACCGCAGGCGAGCTGGTAGGTCGAATCGACCTTCGGGTGGAACAGCGACGGGTCGAGGCCCGTCACCTCGACGGCGAACTGGATCAAGACCGTCAGCAGGCCCTGGCCCATCTCGGTATAGCCGTTGTAGAGCGAGATCGTGCCGTCGGATTCGACATCGAGACGGGCCTTGCCCCACTCCTTGGCGCCGTTGCCGATGCCGCTGTTCTTGATGCCACACGCGATGCCGACGGCGCGGCCGGCCGCGCGCGCCTTGGTGTACGCAGGCTTGACCGCCTCGAGCGTCTGCTTGAGCCCGACGGACTTTTCGAGCACCTGACCCGTCGAGAACGTGTCGCCGACCTCGAGCGCGTTCTTCCAGCGGATCTCCCACGGGTCGATGCGCGCGCGCTCCGCGAGCATGTCGAGCGCACCTTCCATCGCGAAGTGTGCTTGATTCGCGCCGAACCCGCGCATGGCACCGCTCGGCGGGTTGTTGGTCGCCGCGCACACCGACACGACGTCGACGTTGGGCACGCGATAGGCTCCGCAAGCGTGTCCGGCCGCGCGCTCCAGGACCTTCGCGCCCACCGACGCGTACGCACCCGTGTCGCCGATCATCCGTGCCTTCACTGCGACCAGCACGCCCTCGCGGTCGCAGCCGACCGTGTACTGCATCTTGATCGGGTGCCGCTTCGGATGGAGCCGGATCGACTCCTCGCGGTTGAGCGTGATCTTGACCGGCTTCCCGGTGAGTTTGGCGAGGAGCGCGGTCTGGGCCTGGATCGACATGTCCTCCTTGCCCCCGAATGCACCGCCGTTGGGGACCAGCTCGACGAAGATGTCGTCCTCCTCGATGCCGAGGAACGTTGCGACCTGGCGCCGGTCGTCGAAGATCCCCTGACCCTGCGTGTAGAGGTGCAGCTTGCCATCGTCGCGCGGTATCGCGATCGCCGATTCGGGTTCGAGGTAGAGGTGCTCGACCCGCTGCGTCCGCCAGGTGCCGCTGACGACGAAGTCGGCGCCGGCGAGCGACCGCGCGGCATCTCCGCGGCGAATGACCGTGCGAGACAGCTCGTTCGAATGGCGCGGGTTGACCTGGGGCGCGCCGGGTGCGACCGCCGCGTCCGGATCGACGACCGCGGGCTTCTTCTCGTACGTGACGTCGACCAGCGTCGCCGCTTCGCGGGCCGTTGCCGCATCCTTCGCCGCGATCGCCGCGATGACGTCGCCGACGCACCGCGTTTCTTCACCGGCCGCGATGAATCCGGGCCAGTCATTGACGATGAGTCCGAACCAGCGGTCGCCCGGGACGTCGGCCGCCGTGGCGACGCATTCGACTCCGGGCAGCGCTTCGGCGCGCGACGTGTCGATCTCGACGACCTTCGCACGTGCGTGCGGGGACAGGACGACCGCGCCATGGAGCATCCCCTCGGGCCGCAGGTCATCGACGTAGGGCCGGCATCCGAGCGTCAGGTTCGCGCCTTGATAGCGAGCGAGTGACGCTCCGACGCGACCATCTGCGCACGCTTGCGCCGTCGCCTCGCCGCGCCGTACCTTCGCGTACAGCTGGATGGCATCGACGATCTTCGTGTACCCGGTGCACCGGCACAGGTGGACATCCAGCGCCCGATCGATCTCCGACCTGGTCGGCTTCGGCTTCCGGTCGACGAGGCTCTTGGCGCGCATCGCGATGCCCGGAATGCAGAATCCGCACTGGAGACCCGCGGCCTCGACGAAGGACTGCGCGATCGCCGCGCGTTCTTCTTCCGGCAGCCCTTCGAGGGTCACGATCTCCTTGCCATCGGCCTTGGTTGCCGGCAGCGCGCAGGTGACCTTGGGCGTGCCGTCGATCATCGCGAGGCAGCACCCGCACTGACCCTGCGGAGAGCATCCGTCCTTCGTGGACAGGATGCCACACTCCTCGCGCAGCACCTCGAGCAACGTCGCGCCGTCGCGCGCCGGGACCGTGCGCTCTTCGCCATTGAGCCGGATGGTAATCGAGGTCAACGCGGCTCCTCCGAGGCAATCAGGCTGCCGTAGCTCTCGGGCCGGCGGTCGCGATAGAACTGCCACTGTGCCCGCACGTCCGCGATCAGGTCCAGATCCAGCTCGGCGACGACGAGCTCCGTCTGATCGCGCGAGCCCTCCGCAAGAACGTTGCCGCGTGGGTCCGCGAAATACGACGTTCCGTAGAACTCGCCGAACTCCCACGGCTTCTCGACTCCGACGCGGTTGTTGGTGCCGACGAAGTAACCGTTGGCGACCGCGATCGAGGTCTGCTCGAGCTTCCACAGGTATTCGGAGTGCCCCGCCGTCGTTGCCGACGGGATGAACACGATCTCCGCGCCCGCCAGCCCGAGTGCGCGCGCGCCCTCCGGGAAATGGCGGTCGTAGCAGATGTAGACGCCGACCCGTCCGAAACGCGTCTCGAACACGGGATAGCCGAGGTTCCCGGGCTTGAAGTAGAACTTCTCCCAAAACCCGGGATGGCAATGGGGGATATGCGTCTTTCGGTACTTGCCGAGGTAGGTCCCGTCGGCGTCGATGACGGCGGCCGTGTTGTAGTACACGCCCGTCATCTCTTCCTCGTAGACCGGCACGACGATCACCATCCCGAATCGCCTGGCCATCTCCTGCATGAGCTGGCACGTGGGGCCCTCGGGGACGCGCTCGGTCAACTCATACCAGCGCGTCTCCTGCTCGGCGCAGAAGTAGGGCCCGTAGAAGAGCTCCTGGAGGCAGAGCATCTGGACCCCCCTGGCCCCCGCCTCCTCGATCAGCGGGAGATGCACGTCGACCATGGCCTGCTTCAGCGCAGGCAGGCTCTTTTTCGAAGCATCGGGGCAGCCGGTCTGGGTCAGACCGCACAAGACGTTGCGTGGCATGGGGATCGGTCCTGACGAGGTTGGCCCAGCGTACCCGCCGGCTGCGTCATGCGTCCAACCGCTCAGGCCCGATTGGTTCGTGCCCGACAGAAGATGCGGAGAGATCGTCGGTTTTCCGACGGACGGAGGTCGCCTTGCAATCCGTCTTGCTGGGTCCATCGATCCTGACGCTGATCATCGGCGGAATGGGTTTGCTCGCGGCGTGTGGTTTCTACGTCACCCGCCGTTCGGCCGGGCCTTGGTTCCCGTGCGCCCTGGTCGCGGCGGTCCTGCTGACGTCGCCCACCACCTCCGCGCAGGTAGCGGGTGTTCTCCGTCACGAGGCGCGTCTCGAGATCGGTCCCTTCGGTGGCATCGACCTCGTGGAGACGGTCGTCGTGGACGTCGGCGCCGAGGGCGTGCGCGAATGGCGCCGCGATCTCCAGACGATGCCCGCTGGTGATCGCGCGGGGCTGGTCCGCACCTCGGTCGCCGTGCGGTCCGTCACCGTGGATGGCCGCGGCCAGGGTTGGCGAGAGGAGCGTCGTGGCCGGGGAGATTGCGGCCACGCGGGCCTGGAGCATGGCGCTCGAACTGGCGGACGTGGGCGCCCTCTTCGACGGGGTGTGGAAGCCGGCGATGGAAGCGAGAGAGCCGTCCGCCGCGAACGGGTTGGTCCACTCCGGGCCGCCGAGCCAGCCGTAGCCCGGACGCGGTGTCCGCAATCCGGGTCGCACCGTCCCCCGAGGCCGCTACCATGTCGGCCGCATGAGTGAGCTGCGCGCGACGATCTCCCGGGTCTTCGGTTTCGACACGCTGCGTCCGTTGCAGGAAGAGGCGATGGAGGCGACGCTCGCCGGACGCGACGTTCTGCTGGTGCTGCCGACCGGGGGCGGCAAGAGCCTCTGCTTCCAGGCCCCTGCGCTCGTCCGCGCCGGGCTCACCGTCGTCGTCTCCCCGCTCATTTCGCTGATGAAGGACCAGGTCGACGGGCTTCGCGGGTACGGCGTCGCGGCGGCCATGGTGAACAGCGCACAGGATCCGGCCGAACGATCGTCGGCGTTCGATGCGTTGCGGCAAGGGGACCTCGAGCTGCTCTACGTCGCGCCCGAGCGGCTCGTCATGGACGGTTTCCAGGCGACGCTCGCCGCGGCGAACCCGGTGGCGTTCGTCGTCGACGAGGCGCACTGCATCAGCCACTGGGGCCACGACTTTCGCGCCGACTACCGTCAGCTCGGCCGCCTTCGCGAACGGTTCCCCGGCGTGTCGCTGTTTGCATGCACGGCGACGGCGACGGAGCGGGTCCGTAGCGACGTCCGTGAACAGCTCGGGCTGCGTGACGCGGTCGAGCTCGTCGGGTCATTCGACCGCCCGAACCTGACCTATCGATTCCTGCCGCGGTCCGACCGTGCCCGTCAGGTCCTGCAAGTCCTCTCGCGTCACGACGGCGAGGCGGTGATCATCTACGCGCTGCGTCGAACTGACGTCGACAAGCTCGCGGCGGACCTGCAGGCGCGCGGAGTCAACGCACTGCCGTACCACGCGGGCCTGCCGGACGAAGACCGCAAACGCAACCAGGAAGCGTTCCTGCGCGAGGAGTGCGACGTCGTCGTCGCGACGGTGGCGTTCGGCATGGGCATCGACCGGCCCGACGTTCGTTGCGTGCTGCACGCGTCGTGTCCCAAGTCCGTCGAGCACTACCTTCAGGAGTCGGGCCGCGCCGGCCGCGACGGCGACCCGGCAGAGTGCGTCCTGCTCTGGAGCGGAGCCGACTACCAGGGCTGGCGATCCCTCATCGACCAGAGCGGACAGCACGACGATCACGATCCAGCGATCGAGCGTCTCAACGAGGTGTACCGGTTGGCGTCGGGCGCGTCGTGTCGCCACCGTTCGCTCGTCACTCATTTCGGCGAGGCGTGGACCAAGGAGCAGTGCGGAGCCTGCGACGTGTGCCTTGGCGAGGTGCCGGAGCTCGAAGATGCAACCGTCATCGCGCAGAAGATCCTCTCGTGCGTCCATCGAGTGCGCCAGAAGTTCGGCGCCGCGCACGTCGTCGACGTGCTGCGGGGGGCGGACACCGAGAAGATCCGCCGCATGGGCCACGATCAGCTGAGCACGTACGGGCTGTTGTCGGACCTCGACCAGACCTCGGTGCGCCTCGCTATCGACCAGCTCGTGGCCAAGGGTTACCTCGGAGTCGCGGACGGGAAGTTCCCGACGCTCGCGTTGCGCGCGGAGGCGGGGCCCGTGCTTCGCGGGGAGCAGGACGTCATGCTGCTCGCGCCTCCGCGCCCGCCCCAGAAGAAGCGTCGTCGAGCGGTGTCGGGTGGCGGGGGAGGGAGTGACCCCACGAAGGAAGACCTCGGTGTCGGAGATTTCGTCGTGTTCGAGGATCTGCGCGACCTCCGTCGCGAGATCGCGTCGGAGCGCGGTGTCCCGCCGTACCTCATCTTCGCTGACCGCACGCTCGTGCTGCTCGCGCTGCATCGGCCGCAGACCGACGGTGCGCTTCTCGACATCAAGGGGATCGGCGAGCGCAAGGCGGCAGATCTCGGGCCCCGGTTTCTGGAGCGGCTGCGCGAGCACGCAACGGAGGCCCAGGCGGACGCGGAGACCGAGGGGGTCGACTGACATGGAGGTCCTGTCGAAGAACCTCGCGGCCGTGGACGCCACCGACCCCGTCCTGGGGGAGCGGCTGCGCTGGCCGGTCGAGGGCAACCACGTGGTCGAAGCAGACGGCGGCCCTGCGCTACGGATCCACTGGACGGAGTGGCCGCTGGCGGTCGACGCGACGAGTCTCATGGGCAGCGCCATGAGCGCGGATCCCGGCCGGCCGCTGCTCGTGTTCGGAGTCGGGCTCGGTGAGCCCGTGCGGGCCGCGCTCGAAGCGTTCGGCGGGACCATCGTTGCGTGGGATCAGGACCCATGGATGCTGCGGTTGGCGCTGTCGGGCAACGATTGGAGTGACGACCTTGCGTCGGGCCGGCTCACGCTCGCGTTGGGTTCGGACGTGTGGGACCTGGTGCTGCGGGGTCCGTGGCAGCGGCTCGACCATCCGCTGCTGGTGAAGGTGTATCGCAACGAACGCGACGTCCTGGAGAACGGTCACCGGTCGTCACGGGCGTTGGTCTGCGCCGGCACGCTGATGGTGGACGACGTCGCGGACGCCCTGCGGGTGCGGGATCACTCGGTGCTCACCTGGGCGATCGAGCGTGACTCGAAGGATGAGTTGGTGCGCGCCGCGCGGAGGTTCCGTCCGGACGTGGTGTTCGCGATCAACTACACGTACGGGCTCGCGGAGACGTGCGCGGAGCTCGGCGTTCCATTGCGGGTGTGGGAAATCGATCCATCGACGGACCCGCTCCGGCCGCTGGTCGCGCCTGCACCGCAGACCCGCATCTTCACGTACCGAAGACCCCACGTCGCGCGGTTCGACGCCGCTGGTTTCGAGGGCACGCGGTACCTCCCGTTGGCGGGCAACCCCGAGCGCCGACGGGCGGACACGCTGACGAAAGACGATCTCGAGAGCTACACCGCCGACGTCGCGTTCGTCGGCTCCAGCATGGTCCAGCAGGCGCGCGAGTTCCGGGCGGCGTTCGTCGAGCGCGCAATCGCGGTCGAGGGCCTCGCCAGGGACGAGATCGATCGGCGACTCGATGCGGCGCTCGCGGACCAGGCGTCGGACGAGATCCGCTTCACGCTCCCCGGACGATTGAGAGCCGAGTTCCCGCAGACGCTGGCCGCCGGGGTCGACGCCGGGTTCCTGGCCGACCCCGTCATGCTCGTCGCCGAGATCGCGGCATCCGCGAAACGCCGGTCGTGGATCGGCGGGCTGGGTGAGCTCCAGGTTCACGTCTGGGGCGGTCCGGGCTGGGAGGGGTTGGCCGACTCAGGTGCGGTGCTGCGCGGACCGGCGGGCTACTTCGAGGAGCTGACGCGAGTCTACGCCGGCGCTCGCGTCAACGTCGACATCGGCCGCATCTACCAATCGGACATCGTGACGGTGCGGGTGTTCGACTGCCTGCTGTCGGGTGGCTTCCTGCTGACCGAGCACAACGACGCGCTCGTCGAGTTGTTCACGCCCGGCGAGCACCTCGACACCTATCGCACGCTCGCCGAACTGGTCGACAAGGCCCGATGGTGGCTCGCCCACGATGACCGCCGCGCGTGTGTCGCCGCGGCCGGCCGGGCGCACGCGCTCGCGCATCACACGGTCGCTCAGAGGCTCGATATGATCCTCGCGTGATGCGAGGAACGACGCCGATGTTCACGACCGATGACGACCCCGGCGTAGATCAAGTAGTCACCGCGGTGCTCCGTTGTCGGGCACATCGAGCTCTCGACCATCACCGCGTGACGCGGAGCGGCGGTCAGTTCTGGTTCTCGATCAACGTTGCCGGCGTACCCCCGGTGACGAGGTCGTCGTCGCCGTCGCCGTCGATGTCGACCGGGACGGCGTGGGCCGGGAGCGCGTTCGTTGCGCTCGCGATCGGGAGGTACCACTGGTCGGTGAAGCCGCCGGCGCCGTCGTTGGGGGAGACGACGACGTAGGGGCCGGCCGTCGCGGTGCGGTCGACGTAGACGAGGTCGAGGTCGCCGTCGTCATCCATGTCGGCGGCGTCGATGCGGGGCTCCCAGAATCCGGCGGTCGGGCCGGCGGGCGCGGCGCCGTACGTGAAACCGCCGCTCCCATCGTTGAGGAGGACGCCCTGGTTCGCGACGCCGGCCCAGACGAGGTCGGGGGCGTTGTCGCCGTTCAGGTCATGGGCGCGGATCCAGCGGCTGCCCACTTCCGGCGTCTGCGTGATGACGGTGGAGTTGCCGAGGCCGTGCATTGCGCCGGGGGCGCCCCAGAGGATGCGGGTCTCTTCGAGGCCGGTGGTGAACGAAAGGCCGCCGACGACGATGTCGATCTCGCCGTCCTTGTTCAGGTCCGCAGCCTCGACGCAGAAGGCATCGTCGTAGAACGTCGCGCCGAAGAGGAAGAACACGTCACCGCCGAGGTTCTGGAACCGGGCGAGGCCCGGAGACGCGGTGTCACCGGTGGCGATGAGGATGTCCTGGTCGCCGTCACCGTCGAAGTCCGTGAACCGGACGTCGCCGTTGTCCTTGCAGAACACCGGAAGCTGGATCGGGGTCGACCCGAGGAAGTTGCCGCTGCCGTCGCCCGGGAAGAGCTTCAGGCCGAGGAAGACCTCGTCAAGCACGACCAGGTCTGGGTTGGCGTCGCCCACGATGTCGACGATCCCGGCCTCGACTCCGGCCGGGTCGATGTTGACGAACGAGAATCCGAATGCCCCGTCGCCGAGAAAGATGCCGGCGCTGTTGCCAAGATCGGGCTTGCCATCGCCGTTGACGTCACCGATCGCGACGTGGCGGTTGCCGGCGGAGAACGACGCGGGGTCGAACCGGACGAGGAAGTCCTGCTCCAGGGGATCTCCGGGAACCCAGCGCATCCTTGTCGGCGCGGTCAGGACGGGCATGCCCGGCACGGGAATCGCGATCTGCACCGCCAGCTCGGTCCCGACGGCGAACGGAGCGGTCACCGAGACCATGAACTGTCCGGCGGCGTTCGTCGAGAAGAACGGATCGCCGACGCCGACCGCGACGACCACCAGCGACGCGGGGTCGATATTGATGAGACCGTTGATGGTAGGCAGTCCCGGTTCCAACGCGTTGCCGGCCCCGATCGCGAACGCCGAGCCCGGAGGCCCCTGGACGTCCCAGTCGAGCATCGCGTTGGGTGCGACGAGGATCGGCATCGTTCCGTCGTAACCCGCGCCGGCGCGTCCGTTCACTTCGAGGAAGGCGGCGGCGGAGTTCGGTTGGACTTGAGCGGCAAGGACCGTAGCCAGAACGGCGAGGGTGCCGATGGTGCGGGACCATCGGGGGAGGCAGCGCGACATGGAGATCTCCACGGACGGCGCCGTTCCCGGTGAGATGGTGGGGGCGGCAGCGGGCGGCAGGCGCCATCGGGGACACGACGATACACGATGAGAATGCCGGGCGATGACCAGGCCGTGGCACCTCGGGCTAAGGACCGGTGGACGGCCGGCCCGACTCACTCATCGGCGCTATCGCCGTTCCCAGAAAAGCACGCGGTGATGTTCGAATTCGTCGGGCAACGTCACGGCGAGGGGTTTCGTGTTCGGGTCGAGCGAGAACAGGAAGATCTGGTGGTCGCCGTAGATCTCGGTGCCCTCCATGCGTCCGCCGAGGAACGTGATCCGGCACGCGAACGCGCGGCTGTCCGGCCGCCACGCCACCCGCCACGCGCCGTGCGCCCACCCGACCTGCGGGATCTCGGTGAGGTCGAACGTGCGGACCTTGCGTCGGGTCGCGACGTCGTAGAAGTCCAGGGCGGCCGGACGATGCACCATCAGGAGCTTGCCGTCGGGCGAGAACCCGAGATCCATGAACGAGCCCAAGGTCCCGATGACGTGGCGGGTCTTGCCATCGAGGCTGCTCAGGACGACGTTACCCGGCGGCATCTTCATGAACCGCTTCGGGATCGGCCGTTCGATCCACGCGATGAGCCCGGTCCCGGACAGCACCGGTTCGACGACGTTGCCCTCGAACTTCGTGAGGATGCGGGCCTCCGCCGCGTCGAGCGGCTGGAAGTGGACCTGCCAGCGCTTCTTTGCGTCGCGGCGGCACCATGCGAGTGCGTCGCCCCTTGGCGACCACGCGGGCATCGCGTCGTCCGAATCCGGGTTCGTCGTGAACCGGCGGGCGTCGGCCCCGAGCTCGCCGATCATCAGCTCCGCGCGCTTGCGGCGGACCGGAAAACCCTGCTTGACCCACCGCTTGCCGTCGAGCGTCGGGAGCGCGTCGCGGCCCGGAAGCGCGTCGCACCGCTGGGTCCGCTTCCCATCCGCCGAGACTCGGATGGCGCTCTCGCCCCGGCCCGAGACGCGCACCCACCACGACGGGCTGCGGGCGACGCTGGTCTGCGGGACCTGGGCCGGTGCGGCGCTGCAGGCGAGGGGGACGAGTACCGACACGAGAATCGAAGACGTGATGCAACGCATGGCCAGACCTCCGTTTCCCGGGAGATGCCGATGACGCTGCGATCTTAGGGAGGTGTCCCTATCCCGGGAGGAGTTTCTTCACGCCCGCGAGCCTCTTCCGGTCCTTCAGCGTCTTCTCGAAGCTCTGACGCAGCTCCTTGAACGTGTAGTAGCGCACGTGGTTGATGCGGAGGCGGCGGTCCTTCTTGTCGAGCCAGTTGATCGCGGCACCGATGGCGCGTGGTCCCACGAGGTCGTGCAGCTCGATCAGGAGCTTCATGACCCCCGATCGATCGTCGAGCGACGCCTTCGTCTTCGCGTGCTTGGTGCGCTCCTTGTCGAGCGACCGCCAGCGCTGGTCGCGCAGCTCCTTGCGCCACGCCTTGCCCGCGTGCTTCCCGGTGACGTGGTCCACGAGCACGACGCCGGTGTAGTGCGCCCACGCGTGGTGATCCTCCTCGAGGCGACGATGGCCCCACATCGCGATGACGTGCCCGAGCTCGTGACACAGCCCGTAGAAGAGGAACTTGCCCGTGCGGGTCGGGGAATACAGCCGCTTCGCGTCGATGACCGGGAAGTCGATCTCCGAGTGATACGGGTACTGCGGCGCGAAGTGCGGCGGACGCGTGATCTTCTCTTCGAGGTGGATGCGGACGCGCAGCTTCTTGCCCGGGACCTTGCTCCACTCCCGAAAGCCGAAGACCTCATCGTAGCCCTCGAGGATGGCGGCGAACACCTCGGCGAACGCCGCGAGGTACTCCTCGTCGAGACCACCGATGCCGTGGAGCAGGAAGCGCTTGTGCGAGTGCGCCGACCCGAGCTTCGATGCCTGGTCCGGCGCGCCCTTCAGCAGCGCCTTGCGGATGCGCTTGAAGTCCGCGATGAGATCGAGGTCGAGTGCGGCCTCACCGCAACGAACGAGCGCGTCGATGCGCGGGGGTGAGAGCTTTGATCTCAGGAGGGCATCGAGCGCGCGCTTGCGCGTCCCCGCGTCCTTTTTCTCGAGGTCGTCCTCCGAGTTCTTGCCCGGCTTGCGGACGTGGGCGTCGTTGATCTTCTTGACGGACTTCTCGTATGACGCGGCGAGGCGCGCGGGCTGAGCGTGCGCGATCGCGATCGGCAGGGACAGGGCCGTGGCGAGCAGGATGACGGGTCGGAACATCGGCAGTCTCCGTTGGTATCCCAAGAGATGCCCGGCGTGGCGAGGCGTCCAAGACTAACCCGACCTGAACGTCCGACTCATCCAGAAACTGCGGACCATCCAGCTCACGACGCGGCCGAGGACCCAGGATCGGTACTCCCGGGTCGAACGAACATCATCGATCGGGGAGACCTCGGCCCGGGCCGCCGCGCCCGCGGCCTCGGGGTGTGCTCCACCGGGCCCCTGGCCTTCGAGGAGCGCTTCGGTGGCGCGCAAGCGGATCGGGCGGTCCGCGACGGAGCCGGCTGCGATCCGCACGTGGGTCAACCGGCGGCCTTCGGGTCTCGCCACCATCGCCACGACGACCTTGGATATCGCTTGCGCCGCGCGGGTGCCGACCTTGCGAAAGCAATGGAACGTCCCCGGAGGGGGGTGCGGGACCCGGATCCGGACGATCAACTCACCGGGCCGTAGCGCGGTCTGGCGGTAGCCCGTGTGCATCTCGGCGTACGGAATCGTGCGCGGGCCATCGGGGCCGTGGAGAACGAGCTCGGCGTCCAGTGCGAGGAGGGCGGGGAGCGAATCGCCCGCCGGTGACGCGGTGGCGATGTTGCCGCCGATGGTCGCGCGGGTCTGGATCTGCCATCCCCCGACCATCGCGGCTGCATCGTCGAGAGCCAGGAGTGCGCCCGCGGCCGGATGCTCACGAAACTCGGTGAACGTCGTCGCCGCACCGATGTCGATGACGTCGTCGCCGCACTCGATGCCGCTCAACTCAGGGATGGTCAGGAGGTCGACGATGGGAGCTCCGGGGTCGATGCCCTGGACCATGAGGTCGGTGCATCCCGCGATCGGGGTTGCGCCGTTGACGAGGCGGGTGATGGCATCGGCGAGGGGCAGCGGTTGGACCGGAGGGAGTACGACCGCTGCCCGCTCGCATTCCTCGGGCGGCCGAGCCGGGGTTGCGATGATGGAGCGGAGGATGGGCTCGTACCCGGTGCATCGGCAGAGGTTCCCGGCCAGCGCTTCCCGGATGTGGTCGCGGTCGGGGTCACGGCGCAGCGGTCGGCCGTGGTCCCGCGTGTTGTCGAGAAACGCGCGCGCGGTGACGAGGATGCCGGGAGTGCATGCGCCGCATTGGACGCCACCCTCCGTCACGAACGCCTCCTGCAGCGGATCGAGATCTTTGTCTTCGGCGAGCCCCTCGACCGTGGTGATCGCGCGACCTTCCGCCTGGGTGACCGGGACGAGGCAGGAGCAGACCGGTTCGCCATCCAGCAGGACGGCGCACGCGCCGCACTCGCCCTCACCGCAGCCTTCCTTGGCGCCTGTGAGGCCGAGGTCCTCTCGCAGCACGTCGAGCAGACGCCGCATCGGGTCGGCTTGGATCGGTGCGTGACGTCCGTTGACTTTGAGCGTGTACGCGTACGTCACGCAGGGTCTTCCTTCGCGTCGTCGCGCTCCTGGAGCAGCGTCAGGAGGCGCTCGGGCGTGGCCGGAATAGACGCGGCGGCGAGGCCGGTCGCGTTCTCGATCGCGGCGAGCGTCGCCGCGGCGCCGACGTCCATCGGGATCTCGCCGACGCCTTTCGCGCCGTGGGGGTTCGAGGGCGCGGGATTCTCGACGAGAATGGTCTCGAAGTCTGGCGCGTCGCGCGCGGTGGGGATGATGCAGGTCTGCAGGCGATCGTTGAGATAGCGACCGTCCTGGCACTTCACCTCTTCGAGGTAGCCCCAGGCGACGGCTTGCAGCGCACCACCTTCGATCTGACCGGCGCAGAGTACGGGGTGGATGGCGCGGCCGACGTCGCAGGCAACGGTCACCTTCTCCAGGTCGACTTCGAGGGTATCGGGATCGACAGTGAGCTCGACGACGTTGCAGGCCCATCCGTACGCCGGGTACGCCGTGCCTTGGTAGGTCGTCTCGTCGAACGTCTTGCCGGCGGGCGTGACGTGGGTCTCCTCGACGCGCAGCGGACCGTGGCGGCGTGCGGCGTCGTCGAACGAACTGAGGTCCGTGCCGTCGGCCGAGCGATACCGGTCGTCGGTCAGGACGACGTCGTCCGGAGGGATCCCCGCGGCGGAGGCCACGGCGTCGCGCAGCTTCCGGCCGAGCTTCATCGCCCCCCGGGTGAGGACTCCACCGACGATCATCACCGTACGCGACGCGACGGTAGGTCCCGAATCCGGCACGTGGTCGGTGTCGGGTTCGGCGACGTCGATCCGGTCGAGGTCCACTCCGAGCCCGTCGGCGACCATCTGTGCAAGCACGGCGGTCGTGCCCTGCCCGAAGTCCGTCGATGCAACGAGGACCCGGACCCGTCCGGCGGTGGTGATCTCGACGGCGGCCTTGGCGGCGAGGCGGCGCTCACCGTCGCCCGTGAATCCAGCGCCATGCCACGCGAGCGCGATGCCGATGCCGTTGCACGGATTCCACTGGGTCCGGAACGCGGCCCCGTACTCGGACTCGTAGTATGCCCACTTCGCGCTGAAGTCGCTCTTCGCCGCGGCCTTCTCCAGAACTTCCAACGCCGAGACGCTCGCGTCGAGGACCTGACCCGTCGGGGTGACGTCACCCTCGCGATAGGCATTGTGCAGCCGCAGCGTCAACGGGTCGATATCGAGCTGCCGGCCGATACGGTCCATCTGGCGCTCCATCGCCGTCTCGGACTGGGGCGCGCCGAAGCCGCGGAACGCACCGTTGGGCGGGGTGTTGGTCTTGAGCGCGCGACCGCGAATGCGGACGTGCGGGCACCGATACGCGCCCGCGGCATGGATGACCGCGCGCGACAGCACGACGGGAGTCAGGGTGACGTACGCGCCCGCGTCGAGGAGGACCTCGATGTCCTGGGCGACCAGCGTTCCGTCCGCCGCGACGCCGGTGCGGTGGCGGACCCGCGACGGGTGCCGCTTGGTCGATCCGATGATGTCCTCGTGGCGATCGTAGATGAGCTTCACCGGCCGGCCGCAGGCGCGCGCCAGCAGCGCCGCATGTGCTCCGATCATGTCGGGGAACTCCTCCTTGCCGCCGAACCCGCCTCCGGTCACGGCCTGCCGGACGCGGATCTTCGTACCCGTGCCGTCGAGCAGATGGACGAGCGCATGGTGGAGGTAGTACGGACACTGGAGCGACCCGATGACCTCGAGCGTCCCGTCGCCCGGAATCGCGATGACCCCCTGCGGTTCGATGTACGCGTGCTCGTGGTGTCCGCTCTCGAAGGTGCCCTCGATGACGTGGTCGGCCAGCGCGAAGCCGGTCTCGACGTCGCCGTGATCGATGCTGCAGGAGGCCAGTTCGACGTCCGCGTCGTCCAGCGTGAGGACCGGAGTCTCGGCCTCGACGTCGACTCGGATCCGGGCGGCGGCGGCGCGGGCGCGCTCCCGGGTCGGTGCAGCGACGAGCGCTAGGGGCTCGTTCAGATGTCCGCAGCGAGTGTCGGCGAGAACGGGCCAGTCGTCCTTGATGACCTGCAGGACGTTCGGACCGGGCAGATCGGCGGCGGTGACGACCACGATCTCCCCGTCCGCAGCGCGGGCCGGGTCGACGTCGATGATCGTGATACGCCCGCGTGGCACGGGCGAACGCACCGTCCACCCGTGCCACGCGCCCGGTACCGACAGGTCGGCGACGTACTGTGCCGTCCCATCGACCTTCGCGCGTGCGTCGGGGCGTGGAGGACTACTGCCCACCCAAGTCATGTCCGCCAGGATACAACGCGCGTTTAGAACACGCTGGGCCGACGCGCCTGGCGTAGGATCTCGTCCATGGCGACTCTGCAGGGTAGGACCTTGTTCATCACCGGTGGGAGCCGGGGTATCGGACTTGCCATCGCCAAGCGGGCGGCTGCGGACGGTGCGAATGTCGTCGTGGCGGCGAAGACTGCCAAACCCCATCCGAAGCTCCCTGGCACCATCCACACGGCCGCCAAGGAGATCGAGGAGGCGGGCGGGCAGGCGCTGGCGTGCGTCGTCGACGTACGCGACGAAGCGATGGTTGAGTCTGCGATCGCGCAGGCCGTCGAGCGATTCGGCGGCATCGACATCCTCGTCAACAACGCGAGCGCGATCTTCCTCGCCGGCACCACCGCGACCCCGATGAAGCGCTTCGACCTCATGCACGCGGTCAACGTCCGCGCGACCTACCTCTGCTCGAGCAAGTGCATCCCCCACCTCGCGAAGTCCGAGAACCCGCACATCTTGAACCTCTCGCCTCCGCTGAACCTCGAACCCAAGTGGTTCGCGCCCCACGTTGCCTACACGATGTCCAAGTACGGCATGAGCTTCTGCGTGCTCGGGATGTCCGCCGAACTCGCCGGCAAGGGCATCGCCGTCAACGCACTCTGGCCCCGCACCACCATCGCCACTGCCGCGATCCAGAACATCCTCGGCGGCGCCGCCCTCATCCGCCGCAGCCGCCAGCCCGCCATCATGGCCGACGCCGCCCACGCGATCCTCACGCGCGGCAGTCGCGACTGCACCGGCAACTTCTTCATCGATGACGAGGTCCTGGCCGAGGCGGGAGTCACCGACCTGACGGGCTACGCGGTCGATCCCTCGGCGGATCTGCAGGGCGACTTCTTCGTGTAGGGAGCGCGGACCTCCAGAGCCTGTGAAGCAATCCGCTCTGCCGGGAGCGCGGACCTCCAGGTCCGCTCTGAGTCGGGATCCGGCTTCGCCGTCGGCCGGACCTGGAGGTCCGCGCTCCCGTCAGATGCGCGCTGCGGCCATCAACCCCGGCAGGCCCGGCGAGAAGCCGCCCGGGTGGGTGCCGGCGCTGCCGAGATAGAGGCCGCTGATCGGGGTGTTGTGCTGAGCGCAGGCGGGAGTGGGGCGCATCGAGAGGAGTTGGTCCAGGGCGTGTTCGCCGTGGAAGGGGTGGCCGGTGGGGAGGGCGTACTCGGCGGCGAGGTCGTCGGGGGTGAGGATCTCGCGAGCGACAATGTGGTCTGCGATGCCCGGGGCGTGCCGGTTGAACTCCTCGATGACGGCGCGGGTGAGGGCGTCTTTGGTGGGGGCGGTCCAGCCGGCCTTCAGGTTGGCCGGGGCGAAGTGAACGAGGATCGAGGCGACGTGGTGGCCGCGCGGGGCGAGTCCGGGGTCGCTGAGCGAGACGAGGTTGATGTCGAGGAGCGGCGGGTCGGACCAACCGCCATACTTGATGGCGTCGAAGGCGCGTTCGAGGTCGTCGAGGGTGGTTCCGGTGCGGATGCGGTCGACCGAGCCGGGTTCGCGGTCGCCGAACTTCGGGGCCGCATCGAGTGCGAGGTGGACCTTCGCGAGGGTGCCTCGGGCGCGCAGGTTGCGGATCTCGCGGACCAGGTCCGGCGGGCGGTGGACGATAGGGACGAGGTCGAGCAGCGTGTGTTTGGGATCGGCGCAGGAGAGGACGGCCGGCGCGATCAGCTCCTCGCCGTTTCCGAGCCCGACGCCGTGGACCCGGTTCTCGCGGACGAGCAACGAGGCGATGGTCGCGCCCGAGCGGAGCGTCACCCCGCGTTCGCGGCAGGCGCCCACGAGAGACTCGACGAGTGCGGCGGGCCCGCCGAGCACCTCGCGCCCCGCGAACGCGAGGTCGAAGAGCAGGTTCGCCGCCGTCCCTGCTGCCCACGGGCCGGCCCAGGTCCCGAGCAGCGCAGGCTGGGCGAGGCCCGCTTTCAACAGCTCGTCGTCGAACCAGTCGTTGAGCCAGTCGGCCGCGCACATGCTGGGAATCCGCAGCAGCTCCATCATGTCGCGACGACCGAGGCGGCGCAGCGCACGGCCGGTCTTGAACGCGGGCCACACGAGCTTGCGCAGGGGATCTCCCAGCGAAGGCGCGGGAGCGTCCACGAGGGCAGCGAGCCCGCCTCGGATGCGGGCGAGGAAGGCCTGGAACCGCGCGTACGCTTCGGTGTCCCGCTCCGACGTGTCGGCATGGACGAGCATGCCATGGCCGTCCGGTTCGGCCGCGAGGAACGGCCGCCGCGGATGCAGGGTCAGGCCGTGCTTCCAGAGACCACACGCCTCGATCACCGATTCGCGCAGGCCATGGGTGTCGTGGAGAAGGCCTGGGACCGAGTACCCGGGATGGAACACCCGTGTGGCAGCGATGCCGCCCATGACGTCGCGCCGTTCGAGCACGATGACGTCACGCTTCTGGCCCGCGAGGACGCACGCCGCGACGAGTCCGTTGATCCCGCCGCCGATGACGATCACGTCGTGCGTGGCCATGTCGCTACCAGCCCTTCAGAATCTCGCGCGCCGCGTTGCGACCCGGCGCGGACATGATCCCACCGCCGGGGTGCGTTCCCGACGCGCACATCCAGAGGTTCTGGATCGGAGTCCGGTACCGCGCCCAGCCCGCGGCCGGGCGCTGGAAGAAGAGCTGTTCCAGCGACAGCTCGCCGTGGAAGATGTTGCCTTCGGTCAGCCCGAACTCCTTCTCCAGGTCCCACGGTGTCAGCACCTGACGATGCAGAATGAGGTCCTTCAAGTTCGGGCAGTACTCTGCGAGCGTGTCGACGACCGCATCGCCGAACGCGTCTCGCTGGTTCTTCCAGTCCGCGGGGCCCTCCTTCAACTTGTAGGGCGCGTACTGCACGAAGATCGACATCACGTGCTTGCCTGGCGGGGCGAGCGTCGGATCGGTGAGCGTCGGGATGACGACGTCCATGAACGGCTTGCGCGAAAACGCGCCGTACTTCGCGTCGTCGTAGGCGCGTTCGAGGTACTCGAGACCCGGGGCGATGGTGATGTCTCCGCGCAGGTGCGGACCGTCGCCCGGCCGAGACGTGAAGTCAGGCAGGCCGTCGAGCGCGAGGTTCACCTTGCCCGAGCTGCCGCGCATCTTGAAGCGCTCGACGTCGCCGACGAAGGCTCCGGGGAGCTGTTCTCGGCCGACGAGCTTCAGGAACGTGAGGTGCGGATCGACACCCGACACGACGATCGGTGCGCGGTATTCGTCGCCGTTCTCGAGCACGATCCCGCGCGCGATACCACCGTCCGTGAGGATGCGCGCCACCCCCGCGTCGGTCTTGATGTCGGCGCCGAATTTCTGCGCGGCTCTGGCGATCGACAGCGATATCTGGCCGGTACCTCCGCGTGAGAAGCCCCACGATCGGTACGCTCCGTCGATGTCGCCCATGTAGTGATGGAGCAGAACGTAGGCCGTCCCCGGCGAGCTCACGCTCTGGAACGTGCCGATGATGCCGGAGATCGACATCACCGCCTTCAGGACGTCGGACTCGAACCACTCGTCGAGGAACTCGACGGCGGACATGGTCATCATCTTCACCTGCAGCGTGCGCGCGTCGAGGTCGAGCTCGCCGAACCGCCGGCCGAGGCGCAGGAGATCGAAGATCGCACGCAACGACGGACGCGCCAGGTCGGGTGGGGTCATTCCCAGCACGGGCTTCACGATCCGTCCGATCTGGCTCATCGCCTGGCCGAAGATCGGGTAGGTGTCGGCGTCTCGCGTGGAGAACTTCGCGATCTCGCGCCGCGTTTCGTCCGCGTCGGGACCTCGGTAGAGCGAGTTGCCGTCCGGCAGGGGCGTGAACGTCGACTCGAGCGGAATCAGGTCCAACCCGTGGCGGGGCAGGTCGAGGTCGCGGATGATGTCCGGCCGCAACAGGCTTACGACGTAGGAGCACACCGAGTACGTGAACCCGGGGAACACCTCCTCGGAGACCGCAGCGCCCCCGAGGACATGCCGGCGCTCGAGGACGAGGACCCGCTTCTTCGCCTTGGCGAGATAGGCGGCGCACGTGAGTCCGTTGTGGCCTCCGCCGATGATGATTGCGTCGTAGTCGTGCGACATCACGAACGCTTCCGATCGGGGTCGAAGAATGGTCGGTGTACCACCGTGGCCGTCACTTTGTGGCGCCGGTATTCAACGGTCTGCTCGATGCGGAGCCGCGTGCCGATACTCGCGCAACCGCTTTCGACGCTGGCGAGTGCGAGGTTCCGCTTGAGTAGCGGCGACCACGTCCCGCTCGTCGCCTGACCGACCTGTGCGCGTCCTGCGTACACCGGAAGCGGCGTTCGCCACGCCGCCGCGGGGAGATGCGGGGGCAGCCGCACGGCTTCGTAGAGCTCCTCCAGCTCCAGCCAGTCGATCTCCAACCCGACGAACGTCCACTTCGGGTTGCGGGCTGCCGCGCGTAGGGCGGCCTGTCCGATGAACGGATCGCGGTCGAGCTGGACGGTCCACGACAGCCCGATCTCGAATGGGGTCGATTTGCGGGAGTCGACCTGCGCGCGGAGCGCACTGAAGTAGTCGACATCATGCAGGATGAACCCGGCCTCGACTCGGGTGATGTCGAGGGCATCGAGCCCGCAGGGGGAGAGCGCGTGGTGCTTACCGGCGCCGACGATCGCGTCCCAGACGTCCAGTGCGCGATCGGACGGAATCCAGACCTCGTACCCGAGGTCGCCGGTGTACCCGGTTCGCGAAATCTCCACGTCGACGTCGCCGATGCGAGCCGGTTGGACGTGGAAGA
>NZBC01000288.1 GCA_002687715.1 Planctomycetota bacterium
ACGCCGTTCCGGCGATCGTCGCGGCCGGCCTTCGGTCGACCATGGTGGGAGTGGCCTACCTGCTGAACCGGTCGGCTCCCACGCTGCAGGGTTCGCCGGGACGTAGCGCGATCACCCGGCGCTTGTCGCCGTAGCGGATCTTGCACGGACCGGCCGCCGCGGAGTGGATGGTGACGCTCACCAGCTTGGACGCCTTCCACTCGAGGTCGAGTTCGAAGCCACCACGGGCGCGCAGACCGCTCACCCGCCCATCGGGCCATGCTTTGGGCAGCGCCGGCAACAGGTGAATCTCGTCGGCATGGCTTTGTATGAGCATCTCGGCGATGCCGGCACATGCGCCGAACGCACCGTCCACCTGCGGCGTGTCGTAGCACTTGCTGAGCAGGTTGGAGCACGTGTTCCGCTCCACGAGGTAGCGGAGGATCTGGTGAGCACGGTCACCGTCGCGCAGCCGCGCCCAGAGGCCCATCTTCCAGGCCATCGAGAAACCGGTCCCGTGGTCGCCGCGCATGCTGACGGACTTCTTCGCCGCCCGGGCCAGCTCGGGGGTGCGCTCGACGTCGATCTGGCAACCGGGAAAGAGACCGTAGAGGTGTGAGAAGTGGCGGTGCGTGTTGTCGGGATCATCCCACTCCTCGAGCCATTCCTGGAGCTGACCGTGTCGGCCGATCTTCATGGGAGCCAACCGCCGGCGTGTCTCTGCGAGCTGTGTCCGCAGGGCGCGGTCTCGATCGAGGATCAGCGAAGCTTGGATGACCGCGCCAAACAGGTCACGCAGCACCTGCATGTCCACGGTGGGCCCGGCACAGATGCAGGGCGTGATGGCGCCCCCCATGACCTCGTCGTGGATCTTCCGGTTGCCCGGCCGGGTCGGGAGATTCTCCGGCGAGCTGGCCGGGCAGGTGACCAGGACTTTCTCGGTCGGGTGCTCCACGAGCGTGTCGACGAAGAACAGGGCCGCCCCCTTGAGCACCGGATACACCCGGAGCAGATAGCCCGGGTCCCGCTGGTACTGGTAGTGCTCCCACAGCTGCGTGCAGAGCCAGGCACCGCCGGTGGAGAACGCTCCCCAATACGGCCCGTCCATGGGTGCGGTGGCCCACCAGATGTCCGTGTTCTGATGCAGCACCCAGCCGCGGGCACCGTAGGTCTTTCGCGCCGTGAAGGAGCCGGGTCCGGTGATCTCGCAGAGCATGTCGATCAACGGTCCGGCGCAGTCCGACAGGTTGGCGACCTCGGCCGGCCAGTAGTTCATCTGCAGGTTGATGTTGGCCGTGAACTTGCTGTCCCAACTGGGGTTCATCTTCTCGTTCCAGATACCCTGCAAGTTGGCCGGCTTGGTGCCCGGTCGCGAGCTGCTGATCAGCAGGTAGCGTGCATACTGGAACAAGAGCGCCGCGAGCTGAGGATCATCGCCGCCCTTGGCGAAGCGGGTCAGGCGTTCGTCGGTCGGCAGTCGGGAGGCTGGGCTGACGGAGAGGTTGATCGCCAACCGGCGGAAGAGCTTCTGATGTGCCGCGATGTGGTCCGCCTTGATCGCCTCGTAGGTCTTGTCGGCGACCCGCTCCAGAACCTGCTGGACCCGCGACTCGGCAGACGCGCTGACGTCGCGATAGTCCACGAAGTTGGTCGCGGCGGGAATCAGAATGATGACCGCGTCAGCACCCTTGACAGTCAAGCTGTCGTGGCCGACGAGGACCTCGCCGCCGGTTGCGATGAACCTCGCCCTGGCGTGGAACCGGACCCGGCCTTCGACGCCCAGATACGTGGACGTTCGTCCGTGCAGCTGGAGACTATCGGGCGCGACGCCATCCATGCGATAGAACTCGCTGCCGTAGTTGGAGTGCGCCGTGTTGCGGTATCCCGTGAGGCTGGCCACGAACGAGATCTGCCCGGGCTTGCGCGCACTCACGCGAACGACGATCACCTGATCAACCGGGCTGACGAAGACCTCCCGGGTGAAGACCTCGGTCCTGACCCTGTAGCGCACGGAAGCGACGGCCGTGTCGAGGTTCAGCTCGCGTCGATAGTCGGTGAAACTCTCGTGACCCGGGAACTCCAGCCACAGATCACCGAGTGGCTGGTACTTCATCTGCTCGACCGGCGTACCCATCATGTGCCGGCCGAAGAGCTTGTGCGCCCGGGCGTAGTCGCCCTTCAAGACCAGGCGCCGGATCTCGGCCACATTCTTGGCGCCCGCGGGATTGGTCGGGTTGTAGGGGCCGCCGGTCCAGACCGTCTCCTCGTTCAGCAGGACGCGCTCCTTCGCCGGGTTTCCGAAGAGCATTGCGCCCAGCCGGCCATTGCCCAACGGCAGCGCCTCGGGGAAGGTCTTGCCCGGCTCGTCGTACCACAGCATCGTCGCAGTGACATCCGATGCAGCTCCGGCGGCCGATGCGTCCTGCGCGGCACCGAGAGTCGAAAGAGCGAGGACCGCGAGGCAGAGTGTCGCCGCGCGCAGCGGGCCCGAAACGTCGCCCGCGACCGGGCTCCACGTCCATCGCCGCGCCAGGATGGGCCCGATGGAAGGGAAGACGAGTACGCCAGCGACGATCCGGCCTAGATACATGGTGTGCTTCGTTTTCGAGCTGCGCACGTTGCCTGGGTGGGCCTGGGTGCGCGGATCTTAGCGCGTTCTGAGCGGTGTCTCGCCGACGTCGCAATGATGCCGATCAGGAAACCGCGCGATGGGTCACGCCGCTCAGCTCTTCCTGGGGCGCCGTCGCAATCCGCCCGGTCTGGGCGCGCAGTCGGCGCATGCCTTCACGCACCTGGACCACGTTGCGATCGGCATCTGCGGCACCGCGCCCTGCTGACGTTGTGCCGGCGCATGGGGAATGGTCCAGACGGGCACGTCGGTGTGGATCAGGCCGGCGTCGCGGTGCTACGCCTCATCTCCTCCTTGCGTGCTTCGAGCGCAAAGAGGTCGTCCGTTCCCGCCTGAGCTCCACGGTGAGCGAGGCGACCGGCGGCAGAGACGATCTCGACGACGCGCTCGACGCGCGCGGCGATGACCTCCTTCGGGTGGCGAGGGAGGTGCATGTCGTCGAGGGGGACGCCCGTCTTCATCTCGAAGCCGTACACGGCGACCTCATCGAAGAGGCGTGCAGCGAAGTGCGCGCCGTGCTCGACCTCCTCATCGGTCTCGGTCGGGAAGCCGGGCATGAGGTCCGTTCGCAGGATCGTCCGCGGAGCCGAAGCGCGTAGCCGCAGGAGGAAGGGCTCGATCTCGGTCACCCGGGGCGTGCGACCCATGAGATCGAGCAGGCGGTCGCTCGTCGTCTCGATCGGGATCTGGATGTCCGATACCCGTGGATTCGAGAACAGCTCGAGGAGCGCGTCGCCGTACTCCATGACGTACGTGGGGCTGAACTGCGCGACGTGCACCTCCATCGAGGGATCGGCCTCGAGAACCCGCGCAAGGAGCTCCGGGTAGGTGTCCCCCCGATCGGTGCCGTACCCCCCGGTCTCCAGACCGGTCAGGACCACGGTCCTCGCACCCTCTGCGACGAGGGCCTGCACCTGCTCCACGATCTCGTCGAGCGGCCGGCTCTGGAGCTTCCCGACCCCGACCCGGTGCGGACAGTACGAGCACTCGAACCCGCACCCGTTCGTGATCGAGACATACCGCTTCGTCAGGTCGAACAGCCGGTAGTCTGCCTTGCGCCGGAACGTGGACGGTGCGGGAATGTCCGCCAACGGGACGGCCGGATTCGGGATGAGCTCCGCGACCCTCCATCCCTCGTTCGTGGGAATACAGGGGCCGTCGTGCACCGCGGCAACCCGCTCCGGGTCGAACCGAGTCATGCATCCGTAGGCCACGACACGCTTCCCGTGCCCGTGCATCGTCCGCAGGCTGGCGAGCGACTCCTCCTCCAGCCGGTCGAAGCCGGCGCAGGTCCCCACCAAGACGAGGTCGGCCTCCTCCGGCGTCTCGACGACCGTCCAGCCGTTCGCCGCGAAGAAGTCGTGAAACCGCTTCAGCTGCAGCTTGTACGGCGTGCACATGTTGTCGGCGATGTGAACCCGCGTCATCTCACCTCCCTCTTCGCTCCCATTTCCGGCCCGCCCTTGGAGCTTTCGGCTTTGCGGGCCTTTCCCCTGCAGGAAACAGGACCCTGCCTGGGCACTGGAGGTCAGCCAAGCCCGAAACACGAGGTGCGGAGCGGGCTGCACCTCGATCGACGAGTGCTCCTCGATCCGTACACTGGATGGCCTGGCCGAGGAGGTGGCGCCGGCGAAGCAAGTCCCAGGCGAGGTGCGGCCAGAACAACGGGAGGGTACCTCGGTGATGCAGAAGTCATGGACCTGGTCGGGAATGGCGCTCCTGCTGGCGTGCGGCCTAGCGCAGGCGAGTCCCCAAGGGGGCGAGGACATCGCGAAGCGCCTCGAAGCGGCGCCGCACACGCATCCCCGCCTGTTCCTGGACCCGTCGCGTGCGGAGGCGGTGAAGCGGAAGATCGCCGCCGATCCGATGCTGACCAGGGCCCTGGCGCACGTGAGGGCCTGCGCCGACGCCACCCTTCGCGCGCCGCCGGTCGCACGGCAGAAGGTGGGGCGGCGTCTGCTCGGCGTGTCGAGAACCTGCCTGAAACGCGTCGTGTGCCTGGCCTTCGCGCATCGCATGACCGGGGAGGCACGCTACCTCGAGCGCGCGCAGCGGGAGATGCTCGCCGCTGCCGCGTTCGACGACTGGAATCCGAGCCACTTCCTGGACGTCGCCGAGATGACGGCAGCGCTGGCGATCGGATACGACTGGCTTCATCCCGGCCTGGACCCGGCCGCCCGGGCGGCCATCCGTGGTGCAATTGTGAACAAGGGGCTGAAACCGTCTCTGGCCGGCGGTTGGTGGGTGACCACGACGAACAACTGGAACCAGGTCTGTCACGGTGGCCTGTGCCTCGGTGCGCTCGCCGTCCTCGAGGACGAGCGCGCGCTCGCAGCGCAGATCGTCGCGCGCGCGGTGAAGAACGTGCCGCGCGCCATGCGCGAGTACGAGCCCCACGGCGCCTACCCGGAAGGGCCGGGGTACTGGAAGTACGGGACCACCTACAACGTGCTGCTGATCGACGCGCTGCAGTCGGTGCTCGGCACCGCGTTCGGGCTGGCGGCGCCCAAGGGGTTCCTTCGTTCGGCCGACTACTATCTCCACATGACCGGGCCCACGGGGCTCTTCTTCAACTACTCCGATTGCGGGACGAAGGGCGGCGTCGCGCCGGCGATGTACTGGTTCGCCGCGAAGCGCCAGGACGGTTCACTCCTGTGGCGGGAGCGGGCGGCCTTGGCCGAGTTCGTTCGCGATGCAAAGCCGTCCGCCACGGGTGCGAACCGGTTGCTCCCGTTCCTGTTGATCTGGGCCCGGGACGGCGGGGCCGCACCCCCGTCCGGGTCCCACTTCAACGCTGGCGGCCGCACGCCGGTGGCGGTGCACCGCAGCGGCTGGGAGAGCACGGCCACGTTCGTGGCCGTGAAGGGCGGTTCTCCCGGCGCCAATCATGCCCACATGGACATCGGGTCGTTCGTGATGGACGCCGATGGCGTACGCTGGGCGCTCGACCTCGGGGCACAGAGCTACCACAGCCTCGAATCGAAGGGCATCCGGCTCTGGGACAGGAGCCAGGACAGTCAACGCTGGACCGTCTTCAGGCTCAACAACCTCGCTCACAACACGCTGGTCGTCGACGGCAACCAACAGGTCGTGAAGGGATCAGCGCCGATCGTGCGTTTCGTCGACCGGGGCTCGAGTCCGCACACGATCGTCGACCTCTCGAACGTCTACGCCGGACAGCTCGCCGCAGCACGGCGCGGGGTGGCGCTGCGCCCGGATCGCTCCATTCTCATCCAGGACGAGATCACGGCGCCGGAGCGAGGGACGGTCGTGCGTTGGGGAATGGTCACCCGTGCGAAGGTGAAGAGCGTCCGTGACGGGACCGCCGTCCTGGTCCGGGGCGGACGACGGCTCGAGCTGCGGGTCCTGGCGCCGGAGGGCGCGATGCTCGAGACCTACGAGACCGAGCGACCCGCTGCGCTGCACGACCACCCGAACCCCGGCACGCGCATGATCGGCTTCAAGGTGAAGCTCGAGGCGTCGGCCGTCGGACGCCTCGCCGTGCTGCTCGCCCCGGGGACCGCTGGTGGCGAGAGCCCCGAGGTGAGACGGCTGGCGGACTGGTAGGTGGACTTGATGGACCTCTTGTCGGCAAAAGCCGTGATTCGATGCGCGGACATCGACGCCTCGAGGGCGTTCTACGTGAGCATCCTCGCCTGAAGGTCATCGAGGAGTGGGACGGCGAAGATGGAAGGGGTTGCATCGTCGCCCCCGGGGAGGGCGCCGGCGGTTTCATCGAGCTGAGCCAGATCCACCTGGACCATGACAGGTACCAAGGTGAGTTCTCCCGCCCTTTCACCAACGACAAGGCGGACCTGCGGCTTCGCGCCGGATCGGTGAACGCTTGGGTTCAACGCCTGAATGGTCGCTGGCCGTTCGAGGGACCGATCAAGCGTCCGTGGGGCAACTGCTATCTCTGGCTGCGCGATCCCGACGGCTTGAAGGTCGCGATCTTCGAAGGCGCGGTCTGACGATCGGCGCTCAAGAGCCGTGCCGTCAGCCAGGACATTCCGCAGTTTCTCGTCCGTGAACTCGTCGCCCCTTCTTCGCCGAATGCCCCGAAGGTCAGCGCATCGGAGCTCCTCGCCCCGGGGGTCGTGCGAGTTCAGACTGAACCTCTCCTTCAGATTGAACCTCTCCCATGATGCCTCCGCTTCCGGGTCAGGCGCTGAAGATGAGGCTCGAGGGAATCGGCGGCGAGCATCCGAGCTTCGTCTGCACCGTCCCGAGCAAAGCGATGGCCCCCCGGGTCACCGGGCCCGGGAAGATCAGCGGCCGGAGTACCGCCGTCGAAATCGGTGACTGGTCGGTGATCGCCGAAGTGGTCGAAGCGGCGGTCCGCTGACATTCCTCAACCGCTCGAACGGAGAGGTGCGTGCGGTGGTTTGAATAGGTGGGCCCCGCGCAGTTGCCGATCGGCGTCAGATGCCAGACGACGCGCCGCGTTGCCAGACGGTGCCACGCTTCGGTTTCCCTCAAGGTCGATCGAGGCCGACGGCCGAGAGAGGAAGAGGCCTGCGCTCACGACGGCTGGGGATCCGGGACGGGCCTGAAAGAGGAGAACGGCGGACATGCACGACCAGGACTCAAAAGCTACCGACGGCCCAGAGGGCCGACTCGACGATGCGCTCGAAGCGCTCCGATCTGTCGGACCGATGCGCTGCTACCGGGCGACACCGGAGGCAGCGATCGAGACCACGGCCAGGATGGACAAGGTGATCGCTGAGTCCCGGGCCGTCCTGGCCTCCGAGGAGGATACCGGGGACCGGCTGCGCCGCGGGTTCGAGGTCGCGCGGACGCTCGTCGATATAGCCCGCTCCCGAGCCGACATGTGCATCCACGAGCACCAGGACATCGCGTGCGAGAGCATCGACGTATTCCAGCTCATCATCGAGTGGATCGACATCGTTCAGAGCGAAACCCGGTCGGGTACGCCGACTCCCACCCGATGACCCCGGCCTGCTGAGGGGAGGCCCCGTAGCCGGAGGGAGCGGGATGCAACACGTCGTCGGCGTTGGAGACATGGAGGTCTCGAGCAGAGCTACGGCCCCACGACATCCGACAGATGGGTTGCCGGAGCGAAGTTGACAGCTTTCGCCGTGAAAGGTCCCTGTGACGTCCGCTCGGGGTCGCAGTAGTATGGGCCCCTTGGCGATGACGAAAACCGCATGCTCGAGTCCGCGCACCGCCGCGCTGATGGTGGCAACCCTGATGCTCGGTGCAGCGCTGTCGGGGGCGAGGGCGCAGGCCCCGGACGGTGGTGACGCGCTCGCGCGGGTCGATGCTCCGCTGCTGTTCGTCAAGCGCCACAACTACCTCGGCATCCACATCTACGACACCTACTACAAGTGGCGGCCGGGAGGGGGGATCTACGTACTCGAGAACCCCGGGGCGCCGCCCGGCGAGCATCGCATCCGCGCGCTCATCGATGCGACGACCTCCGAGACCCTGGGCGGTGGCATCTACAGCGATCCTGATCTCTCGTGGGACGCGAAGCGGGTGCTCTTCTGTCACAAGCCGACGCGCGATGGGTCCACGAGCATCTACGAGATCGAGATCGACGGCACCGGACTCCGACGGGTATCCGATCCGACTCCGGCGTGCGCCGACTACCAGGGAGAGCACGGCGGCCAGCACGACGTGACGCCCGCGTACCTGCCCGACCGCCGGATCGTCTTCACCTCGACCCGGCCGAGTGGGCTCGTGCCCTGCGCAAACGAGGGCGTTGCGATCCTGCACGTCATGAACGCGGACGGGTCGAACATCCACCCGATCTCGGTCAACAACGTCAACGAATTCGACCCCTGCGTGCTGCCGGACGGACGCATCCTCTTCGGTCGCTGGGAGTATGTCGACAAGTCTGCGCTCACGCAGCAGTCGCTGTGGACCGTCCATCCCGACGGCACCAACGAGACGGCGTTGTTCGCGAACAACCTCGTACGGCCGGAAGCGCTCCTCGACGCTCGTCCCGTGCCCGGCCCCGAGCATCTCGTCGTCGCGTCTCTCACGCGTCACAACGGACCACCTCGCGGCAGCATCGGGATCGTCGACCCGCAGCGCGGCAAGAACAACCCAGCCGCCATCGCCAACCTCGAGCACCCGGGGAAGCCCACTTTCGATCAGGGCACATCCTGCGATCCCTGGCCGCTGCCTGGAGGTGCGGTGCTGTGCAGCGGGCTCGCGCCGGGCTTGAATCGCAACGCGATCCTCGTGCTCGATCGGAGTGGGCGACGGACCGTCGTCTGTGCCGACCCGGCGATCGATTGCCACTCGCCGATCCCCATCCGGCCCCGACCACGACCGCCCACTCTGGCTCCCGCGACCCGTGATGGCGAATCCGGCGGTCGCTTCTTCGTGCAGGACATCTACCGAGGTCTCACCGGCGTCGAGCGCGGCGTGGTGAAGCAACTCCGGGTCATCGAGGAGACGTCGCGCGTCAGCCCGAGCCCCGGGGGCGCCTTCAACCAGACTTTCCTGGTCAGCGCAGCGCTTGCCTTCAGCGTCAAGAACTTCCTCGGGGTCGCGCCGGTCGAGTCAGATGGATCGGCCTTCTTCGAGGTGCCCGCGGGACGCGCGCTCTACCTGCAGGCACTCGACGCTGACGGACGCCTCGTCCAGAGCATGCGAACCTTCGTGCAGGCAGCCCCCGGAGTGACGCGTTCATGCATCGGGTGCCACGAGCACAAGTTCTCTGCGCCGAGGGACGGAGGACGGCCGCTGGCGTCCCGACGCGCGCCCGACCGTCTCGAGTCCGAGTCGTGGGGCAGCGGCTACATCGACTACCCGACCATGGTGCAACCGATCCTCGACGAGCACTGCGTGAGCTGCCATGGCGGCGAGCGGGGATTCGCAGGCGGCCTGGACCTCACGGGAGGCTGGACCCGGCATTTCAGCAACAGCTACGAGAACCTGGTCAGCCGACGAGAGACCCAGCTGGTGGCCCACCTGATCGCGGGCATCGACTGCATGAACGGCACGTCGAACTGGTCGGCGCAGATCTTCCCCCCGCGCTCCCACGGCTCTGGGGCAGCGCCCTTGGCGAAGCTCCTCGTCAGCGGCCACGACGAGCACGCACCAGGGCTGAGTCGCGCAGAGCGTGACCTCCTGCTCGCCTGGATCGACACCAACGGCATCTACTACGGCACCTGGGACTACACTGACCACGGCAGCGCCATCGAGACGTGGGGCGAGACCAAGGAGGCGCTCGTCAGACACATGCGCTCGGCCGGCTGCGTGCGGTGTCACGGTGACAACGACCGGCTCCACTACTTCGAGAGCGACTGGTTCAACCTCGAGCGTCCGGAGCTCAGCCGGATCCTGCGAGCGCCGTTGGCGAAGACCAGGAAGGGCATGGGGCTCGCGCTCTGCCGCGATCGCGAGGTCGACCCTCGTCGGCAACGGGTACGGCTGATGCGTACCGGTGGCTACGTTCACCACGTGTTGCCACTCGACGCATTCAAACCCGAGCAGTATCCCGAAGCTGACGCTGCGGGCCGGTCGGCGACCAGCTTCGCCGGCGTCGGCGACCCGCACTACCAAGCCATGCTGGCCACCATCCGCGAGGGGCGCCGCAAGGCCCTCGCCGCGCCGCGCATCGACATGCCTGGCGCCGAGGTCCGGCCCGGCGCGTGCCGGCAGTTCTTCCCGCCGCCCCTGCCCGCTCCGCTGCCCTCGCTCGCAGCGCACGTTGACTCTGACGGCTTCGTGCAGCTTCGTTGGGAGCAGTCCGCGCGCACGATCGGGCTACGAGCCGAGCTGCACAAGAGCCCCCAACGCGGCTTCGTGCCCGGGCCGGATACGCGCCTCCTGGAGACGACGAGCTTCCGGTGTGCGGATCGCGAGGCCCCGGTCGGGAGGATCTACTACGCCCTCGTCCTCGTGTCGGGCGAGGAGCGCAGCGATCCGATCCGAGCTGTCGTCGACGTGCCGCAACCGCAGCCGCCTTCGCCCCCCCTCGGGCTCTCGGCCCGGCCGGTTCCCGGCGCCGTCGAGCTACGCTGGCAGCACAGTGGTGACCATCGAGCGCTCTACGCGGTCTACCGGGCGGACGCCGGCAGCGTTGACTTCGAGCGCTTGACGCCGCAGCCGTTCCCGGCGCTGCACTACAGAGATGGTGCGGTCACGGGCGGATCCCGCTACGTCTACACCGTGCGCACAGTCGATCGACGCGGACTCGAGAGCACCGCCGCGACGACCGTGAGCGCGGCGCCGCTGGCCAGGATCCTGACGCCCGTGTTCGTCGCCGGATTCGACAAGGACCTGGGGGCGGTGCTACGCGGCGGCAGCATCGCGAAGGGCACGGAGCACGGCGCAGCCCGCGTAGGCGACGACGCGCTGGATCTGAGCCGCGGTGGTCACGTCACCTTCGAGCACCGTCCGGCATTCGACGTCGGACGATCCCTGTCCGTTGCGTGCCGCGTGCGCCTCTCCGACCAGCCGGCAGCGATGCCGGTCGTGATCAGCTGCGGCCACTGGCAGCGGGCCGGCTGGTTCTTGCAGCGCTTCGGTTCGGGTTGGCGTTGGCATGTCGGTGGCGTCGACTGCGATGGCGGGACACCGACGCCGGAGCGGTGGACGCAGCTTCTGGCCACCTTCGACGGCGAGACGGCGCGGCTCTTCCAGGACGGTCGTCTGGTTGCCGAGCAGGCAGGCACGGCGAAGCAGGCGAAGTGGCCGGGACCTCTCCACGTCGGCCAGTACAGCGGTGGCGTAGCTCCGCGCTACCAGGTGTCCGGCCGCATCGCTGACGTCAGGATCTACGATCGGGCGCTGACTTCCGAGGAGGCCGCAGGGCTCGGAGCAGGTCCCTCGCGCGGCCGGTGACCGGCCCAGGAGATGCGGACCACCGCTCAATCGCGGGCCGGCGCCACGATCCAGCGTCGCTCCACGCCCGGGTCGAGCTCGACCTCGACTCCCTCCAGGAGCTGCGCGCCCGTGTACGTCCTGGGCGGCCCGCCGGTGGGTTCGCGAACCTCATATCGCTTGCCCGACTCGACGGTGAACCACTCGGGGAACTGGTTGATGCGCGGGTAATCGAGCCGCAGGTGGAGGACATCGCGGTGCCGTTGCCGGTCGAACAGGAGCTTCCCCTTCCAGGCGCGGTCGGCGACGACGCTGAGGTACAGCAATCCGTCCGCTTCGGTTGCGCCGTAGTAGAGGTCATCGCGCCACGGCCGCGCCGTGACGCCGCGGGTCTTCCACAGCGCGTACATG